>JBILKP010000040.1:0-16472 GCA_044376625.1 Gemmatimonas sp.
GCCTCGCAGAAGGCCGCGATGCGCGCCACCGCCTGCGCCATGAACGCCTCCCCCTGCGCCGCGGTCGCCTCGGCGGGGTTCCCCACCCCCGTGTCGGCCGTCACCTGCGTCCAGCGGCGCGGCAGCCACGCCCACCCCGCACGCACGCCGGCAAAGACGCTCGGGTGCGCCACGCCGGCCCCCCACCCGCTGCGGTCGGGGTGCACCAGCCCCGGTGCCACGTGCAGCAGCGCCGCCGTCTCCAGCGCCCCGGCATGGTCCCCCGGCTCGGCGAAGTGCGCGGGGTCGCCCGCCTGCCACCAGTTCACCACCGCCAGCACCAGCGACGTCTCCGGCTGCAGCTCGCGCACCAGCGCGCGCAGCTCGTTGCCCCCGTGCGCGTTGAGGAGCACCAGCGCGCGCACCCCGTGCGGCGCCAGGCTGCGCACCACGTCGCGCAGCAGCGCCAGCTGGGTGGAGGGCATCACGTTGATGGTGAGCGGCAGGTCCAGCTGGGTGGTGTTCACCCCGTACGGGAGCGCGGGGAGCGCCACCACGCCGGTGCCGCGCGCCAGGCAGGCGGCTGCCACCCGCGCCGCCACCTCGCGCCCCAGCAGCGTGTCGGTGCCGTAGGGAAGGTGGGTGTTGTGCGGCTCAGTGGCGCCAAAGGGGAGGAGCGCCACCGGCCACGCGGCCTCGCGCACGGCGGGCCACCGCTGCTCCTCCAGCACCCCGGGGCGCGGCGGCGCCCCCCGGGGGGCCCCCGCGTCGGTCATGCCGGGCGGCCGTCGGCGGTGAGCGGGTCGCGCAGCATGCTCCCGATGCGGGCCGCCATGGCGTCCAGCTGCTGGCGGTTGGGCATGGTGGACCCCGGGAAGGGGAGCGGGACGTCAAAGCCATCCCCGTCACGCCGGGGGATCAGGTGGATGTGATAGTGCATCACGTTCTGCCCCGCCGCCTGCCCCGAGTTGACCACGATGTTCATGTCGGTGGCCCCGGCGGCCTTCTGGACGATGGGGATGAGCCGCACCGCCACCTGGTACAGGTGCATGCCAACCGCGGAGGGGATGTCCTGCAGCGTCTCGTAGTGCTCGCGAGGGACGACCAGCACGTGGCCGGGGTTGACCGGCTGGATGTCCATGAAGGCGATGGCGGTGGCATCCTCGTGGCAGATGGACACCTCGGCCGCCCCGCGCATGAGGTCGCAGAAGATGCAGTGGCCGGTGGAAGGCTTCATGGGGGCGGTGGGAGCGTGCATGGGACCGGGGCCGGGAGGTGAGGGGACCGCTCCTGTCCAACCTGCGCCCCCCGGGCGCGGGTGGCAAGGATGCCGCCGGGGCGGCGGTCCGGTCGCTATGTTTCGCGCGCTGTCCTTTTCCCGCTTCTTCCCGAGTTGCCCGATGGCCATCTCCACCCGCCCCACCCGCTCCCGCAAGGGCGCCGACGCTGCCGTGGCCCCCGCGGCCCCGCTTTCCCCTGCCCAGCTGCTGCAGGCGTACCGCGTGATGTACACCTCGCGGCGCCTAGACGACCGGGAGATCCAGCTCAAGCGCCAGAACAAGATCTTCTTCCAGATCTCGGGGGCGGGGCACGAGGCGGTGATGACCGCGGCGGGGTTCGTGCTGCGTCCCGGGCACGACTGGTTCTACCTGTACTACCGCGACCGGGCGCTGGCGCTGCAGCTGGGGATGACCCCGCAGGAGATGCTGTTCAGCGCGGTAGGCGCCGCCGCCGACCCCAACTCGAAGGGGCGGCAGATGCCCAGCCACTGGGGGCTCAAGCGGGCCAACGTGGCGAGCACGTCGTCGCCCACGGGGACGCAGTTCCTGCAGGCGGTGGGGTGCGCCGAGGCGACGCTGCGGGCGGCACAGCTGGGGCTCACCGACGGCTTCCCCGGCGATGACGTGACGCTGGTGACCACCGGCGACGGCACCACCTCCGAGGGGGAGTTCTGGGAGTCGCTGAACACGGCGTGCAACCTCAAGCTGCCGCTGGTCTACCTGGTGGAGGACAATGGCTACGCCATCTCCGTGCCGGTGGAGGTGAACACGGCGGGGGGCTCCATCTCGCAGCTGGTGACGGGCTTTCCCGGGCTGCACGTGGAGCAGGTGGACGGCTGTGACCTGTTCGCGTCACTGGCGGCGCTGGAGCGGGCGGTGCAATACGCGCGCGCCCGCAAGGGGCCGGCGCTGGTGCACGCCAAGGTGATCCGTCCCTATTCGCACTCGCTGTCGGACGACGAGGTGTTCTACCGGCCGGCGGCGGAGCGCGAGGCCGACGCGGCGCGCGACCCGCTGGTGACCTTCCCGCAGTGGCTGGTGGCGCACGGGGTGGCCACGGCGGAGGCGCTGGAGGCGCTGCGCGCCGAGGTGGATGCGGAGATCCTGGCGGCCACGGACGCGGCGCTGGCGGAGCCGCAGCCGGCGGCCGCGGACGTGCTGTACGGCGTGTACTCGCCCACCGTGGACCCCACGGCGGCGGCGTTTGACACCGAGGACCGCCCCCAGCCCGAGGGGCAGCCCACCACCATGGTGGACCTGCTCAACGCCTGCCTGCGTGACGAGATGGCGCGCAACCCGCGGATGCTGGTGTTCGGGCAGGACGTGGCCGACGTGTCGCGCGAGGCGTACCTGGGGCAGGTGAAGGGGAAGGGCGGGGTGTTCAAGGTGACGCACGGGCTGCAGGGGCGGTTCGGGGGCGCGCGGGTGTACAACTCGCCGCTGGCCGAGGCCAACATCGTCGGGCGCGCCATCGGGCTGGCGCAGCGCGGCTTCAAGCCGGTGGTGGAGGTCCAGTTCTTCGACTACATCTGGCCGGCGTACATGCAGCTGCGCGACGAGCTGGCCACCATGCGGTGGCGCTCGGGGAACGCCTTCAGCGCGCCGGTGGTGGTGCGGACCACCTACGGCGGGTACATCCGCGGCGGGCCGTACCACTCGCAGACCGGGGCGGCGCTGTTCACGCACATCCCGGGGCTGCGGGTGGTGTGCCCGTCCACCGCGCTGGACGCCAACGGGCTGCTGCGCACCGCCATCCGGTGCGACGACCCGGTGCTGTTCCTGGAGCACAAGCACCTGTACCGGCAGACGTACAACAAGGGGACGTACCCGGGCCCCGACTTCATGATCCCCTTCGGCAAGGGGAAGGTGGTGCGCGCCGGGACGGACCTGACGCTGGTGACGTACGGGGCGACGGTGCAGCGGGCGGTGGCGGCGGCCAACCAGGTGGCGGAGGAGGGGGGCCCCAGCGTGGAGGTGATCGACCTGCGCACGCTGAGCCCGTGGGACCAGGAGCTGGTGATGGCCAGCGTGCGGCGCACGGGGCGGGCGATCGTGGCCACGGAGGACAGCCTCAGCTTCGGCTACGGCGCGGAGATTGCGGCGCGCATCGCCGACGACTGCTTCGCGTGGCTGGACGCGCCCGTGCGGCGGGTGGCCAGCGCCGACGCGTTCGTGGGGTACGCGCCCAGCCTGGAGGACGCCACGTTGCCGCAGGTGGAGACGTTCCGGCAGGCGTACCTGGAGCTGATGGCGTACTGAGGGGCGGCGGGCCGCGCGCCCGGTGCGCCACGGGGGGCCGTCGCGGTGGTTGCGACGGCCCCCCGTGGCGTTCCGCCTCCGGCCATGGGGGCTCAGAACATCATGATCATCCCGCCGCCGCGCGCGCCGCCGAAGCGCGGATTCACGACCGTGTTGAAGATGGAGCCGAAGGTGTAGCTGAACCCCACCTGCCCGAAGTAGCGGTAGTTGGTGGCCAGCGCCTGCTGGCGGGCGATGACCTGGTTGTCGGTGAGGGTGCCGCGCGGGAGGTACAGCTGGTCGTTCACGCGGGAGTAGTTGCCCCCCAGGTTGATGGACAGCCCCTTGGCGATGCGCAGGTCCAGGAACACCCCGGTGCCGTAGTTGTAGTAGCGCAGGTCGTGGAGGTACTGCGAGCCGAAGACCGACCAGTTCACCGAGCCCCAGGGCTGCCGGGCGTTCCACGCCACGTTGAGGGTGTGGCGGGGGCGCGTCTCGGCGATGCGCCCGTAGATGGTGGTGGCCTTGTAGCGGTAGGTCCCCACCCCGGCGGTGTACAGCGCCGTGAGCTGGCGGCGCGTGAATTCGCGGTAGGGGAAGAAATTCCACTCCACCCCCGGCATGACCGAGAGGTTGAGGCGGTAGTTGCTGAAGTCGGAGTAGCTGCCGCCCACGGTGGCGCCCACGGCGAAATGGTCGCCGATGCTGCGGGCCACCAGCGCGTTGCCGCCGTAGTTGCGCAGCAGGTTGGTGAACGATTCGCCGCCGCTGAGCTGGAAGCGGCTCTGGCTGTACCCCAGGTTGCTGCCCAGCGACAGCTTCCACGTGGCGGTGGTACGGCTGGCGTTCACGCTCACGTTGCCGTTGAGGAACTGCTGCTGCCGCTCGCCGTCGCCGAAGCCGTTGGCAGAGAGGCGGTAGACCCAGAAGTTCCAGGGGTCACGGACCTGCTGCGGCGTGGCGGGGGCGCCGCTGGGGGCGCGATAGGTGAGGTCCAGGCGCGAGGCCAGCGGGGAACTGGCGGCGTAGGGGGCCAGCAGGAGGGAGAAGGTGCGCGCGAGGGCGCGGCGCACCACGTCGTCGGCATCGTTGGGGGCGGCCACCACCACGGCGGTGTCGGCGCGCCCGCGCCGCGCCCCCTGCCCCAGCGCGGTGACGGTGTACTCAGTGCCCCCGCCACCGGTGCGCAGCGAGGTGACCAGCAGCAGCACGTCGGAGAAGAGCCGGTCGCGCACGAAGTTCACCCACCGCATCTGGTCGCGGAAGAAGTCGAGATCGCAGCGGCTGCTCTGGCAGTCCACGAACACCTTCACGGCGCCCGCCTGGGTGGTGTCGACGGGGACAGGGACCGAAGCCACGGACTGGGCGGCGGCGGGGGCGCTGGCCAGGAGGCAGGCGCTGGCCAGCAGGAGGATGCGCATGTCGGGACGGGCCGTGAGGAGGGGCCGCGAAGGAGCGGCACGGGTGCGGCGAGGGTGCGGCGGGGGATGCTGCAAGGAGAGACAGCGCGACGCGCCTCAAGGTTGCCTTATCGTGGCATCCGGTAGACGGTCGTACCCACCGCCGTCCCCAGACGCTCCCACCCCAGCAACAGCAGCTGGGCGCCCGCGAACCACGGGTCGTCGGCGGCCAGCCCGCTGTCGCGGTCGGGGCGCAGCCAGTGCGTGCGGTGGGACACATCGACCCCGGTGAGGATGGCCACGCCCCCCGCGGATTCGCTGGACCTGGTGGGGAGGCGGACCGCCTCCATGCCGGCGGCGTTGAGGGCGTAGGCGTTGAGGTTGGACAGGCGGTGCACGTTCGGGGTGCGGTCCACCCACCCATCCAGTTCGCGCGCGGTGACCGTGAGCACGGCCACCCCCGCGGTGTCGCGCACGTGCCGCGTGGCCAGGCGCACCCCCGGGGCGCGGAGACTTGCGCTCCCCTGGTACGGGAGCCGGGCCACCACCTGTTGACGGAAGAGGTGGACGCGCGTGGAGACAACCACCCGCACCAGGCGGGCGCCGGGGACCCCGGCGGCGTGGCGCGCGAGTGCCTCGCGGATCGAGTCGGGAACCGTGAGCGCCACCGGGAGCTGCGCCACCACGCGGGGCGCGAGCCCCCGCCACCGGCGCCCGGCCGCGGCCTGCACCGGGCCGCGCAGCAGCTCCCGCTCGGTGTCGTCCACCACACGCAGGATCCGACCGTCCTCACGGATGAGATCCACCAGCAGGTACTGCAGCCAGCCACCCTGGTCGGCGGGCGCCCCCGTCATGCGCAGCCAGAGCACCAGCGGGCCCTCGGCCTCCTTGGCGCCCTCCGCATCATCCGTCACCACTGCCGCGGTGCGCTGCGGCCGCACCAGCACGCTGTCCACGGCGATCCCCGGGCCGTCCCGCATCACCGGGAGCGCCTCCCAGGGATCAGGAGCAGAGGGCGCGCGGTCCCCCACCGCCAGCAGCATGCCGGTGGCCACCGCCGTCACCGCCACACCCATGGCGGGATGCCAGCGTCGCCGATACCCCTGCCAGGCGCACAGCACCAGCAGGGCCACGGCCGCGCCCATGCCGCCCAGCCATGCCGCGCGCGACAGCGGCCACCCGTCACCAATACTGCGCGCCGCTTCCCCAGCCACCGTGCCGATCATCGCCAGCGCCGCCGCCATCGCCGTCGCCTGCACCAGCACGGCCACGGCGGAGCGGGCGTGGCTGGCCAGCGCGACGGCCACCAACATCCAGAGGGCGAGGACGCCGGTCGGCGTGGCCAGCAGCGCCGGCACCTCGCGCAACGGCACGTCGAAGGCCCACAACTGAAGGGTGGTGGCCGCCACCACCGCGCCCAACAGGCCGCCGAACACCAGCAAGAGGGCGCTGGCGGCACGCACGCCGGCGGGGACCGGTTTCCCCGCCAGGAAGGTATCGGGGCGGGCGGGGGCCTCCAGCAACACCACCACGACCGATACCAGCACCAGGACCACCGCCAGCAGGAAACCTGCGACCATGTCGCCGCTCCAGCGATCCAGCACGGGGGCGGGCCACGCGCCGTAGGTCGCCACCGCCAGCAGCACGCCACCCGTCAGCAGCCGCAGGCGCGCGCGGCGCGCGTCGTACCGCAGCTGGTGCCACAGCATCGCCACACCGGTCATGCGGCCTCCCGCCCCACGGCGGCGGCGCCCGTGAGCGCCAGGTACAGCGCCTTGATCGTCACCGCCGCCTGTCCCGTCTCCGCTGCCACCTGCGCGCGCAGCTGCTCCAGCGGCGCGCTGTGCGCCACGCGCCCGTCGCGCAAAATTCCCATCCAGTCGGCCAGCATCTCCACCTCGGCCAGGTCGTGCGTGCACAGCAGCACCGACACCCCGCCGTCGGCCATCACCTCCAGCAGCCCCTCCACCAGCCGGTCCTTCACCGCCACGTCAATGCCGGTGAAGGGCTCGTCCATCAGCAGCAGCGCGGGGCGCGCGGCCAGCGCGGCCCACAGCGCCACCAGCATCCGCTGTCCGCGCGACAGCGCGTCGATGCGGCGCGTGAGCGGCACGCCGAAGCGCTCCAGCAGCTGCACCGAGCGCGCCGCGTCCCACGCCGGATACAGCGGTGCGAGGTACCGGTCCAGCTGCCTCACCGTGAAGTCCCCCGGGAGCTGCTGCCCCTCGGCCACATACCCCACCTGCTGCTGCACCGTGAGCGGCAGCGTCGCGCGGTCGTGCCCCAGCAGCGACACCACGCCGGGGGCCACCGGGTAGATGCCGGCCAGAGCGCGTAGGAGGGTGGTCTTGCCGGTGCCGTTGGGGCCGAGGAGCGCGTACAGCGCGCCGGCGGGGACGGTGAGCGCCAGCTGGTCCAGCACACGGGTGCGCCAGAAGCGCACCGTGAGCCCGCGGACCTCCACGGCAGGGGTCGGATCGGGGGTCACGGGGTGTCCTCGGTTGAGGGAGCGGGTGAAGGATCGGGTGAAGGATCGGGTGAGGGGTCGGACGGGGAAGACGCGGGGGCGATGGCGCGCCACTGCGCGGCCAGCGCGTCCTGCACGGCATCCAGCGGGAGCCCCAGGCGGCGCGCTTCCACCACCAGCTGCTCCAGGGGGCGGGCCAAGAGCGCCTGCCGTTCGTGGTCGGTGGCGGCGCGCCCACGCGCGACCACGGTGCCCACCCCCGGCAGTACCTCCAGCAGTCCCGCGCGGACCAGCTCGGTGACCACCTTGTGCGCCGTGTTGGGGTTGATGCGCAGCGCCGTGGAGAGCTCCCGCACCGACGGGAAGGGCGCCCCCGGGGGGAGGGCGCCGGCCACGATGGCCTTGGTGGCGGCGTAGGTGACCTGCCGGTAGGGGGATTCCCCGGGACGGAGGTCGACGATGAACGGGAGCATGGTGTACTAGTTGTACTAGTACAGCTGGAAGTCAAGAGGCACTCTTGTGGTTTTGGCGCGCGCCACGGCTGACCAAATTGGTTTGACCAACTTGGTCAGAACTCGTAAATTGCTTCCATGACACCGCCTGTCCCCCCGTCGCCGCCGGGGCCGTCCAAGCCCCCGGCGCCCCCCACCCGCGTCGTCCGCGAATCCGTGGGGCTGTACGAAGCCAAGACGCAGCTCTCCGCCCTGGTGGACCGCGCGGCGCAGGGGGAGGAGATCGTCATCACCAAGTCGGGCAAGCCGATGGCGCGGCTGGTGCCGCTGGTGCGGGAGAAGCCGGTGCGCGAGCCGGGGAAGGGGAAGGGGCAATGGTTCATCGCCGACGACTTCGACGCGCCGCTCCCCGACGACATCATCGACCTGTTCTACCAGTCATGAGCCGCCTGCTGCTGGACTCGCACGTGGTGGTGTGGTGGGACGAGGGGCTGCTGAAGGACCCCACCCTGCGCACCACCATCCGTGACGCCGAGGAGGTGTACGTCAGCGTGGCCTCCGCCTGGGAGCTCACCATCAAGGCCGCGCTGGGGAAGATCCGCGTGCCGCGCCCCATTCCCCAGGTCATGGCCGACAACGGCTTTGTCGAGCTCCCCATCCTCCTGCACCACGTGGAGGCGCTGGCCTCGCTCCCCAACCACCACCGCGATCCGTTCGACCGCCTGCTGGCCGCGCAGGCGCTCGCCGAAGGGCTCACGCTGGTCACCCGCGACCCGCAGCTGGCGCGCTACCCGGTGTCGGTGTTGCGCGCGTAGGGCACGCGGAGGGTGCGCGGAGCGCGGAGCGGGGACGCCGCCCCGCACCGCCGCCGCACGGTGCCCCCCCGCGCGCGGCACCCCGCGCGACCGCGCGGTATGTTCGCGGCGACCTTTTCGCCGGAGCCTCTCCCGTGGCCATGCCCCGCCCCCGCCCTGCCCTCGCCGCCTTCGCGGCGGCATTCCTCCTCGCCCCCGCCGCAGGGGCCGCCGCCCAGGGCGCCACACCAAGCGGCACCCAAGGCGCCGCCCCCCGCCCCATCACCCCCGCCGACATCTCCGCCTGGAAGTCCGTGCGCGGCGCCACGCTCTCGCACGACGGACGCTGGTTTGCCTACCTCCAGGCCCCTAACGAGGGAGACGCGGTGGCGGTGTTCCGGCAGACCGCCGCCGGCGGCACCGAGCACCGCATCCCGGTGGGTGAGGTCCCCGCCGGGGTCACCGCACAGCTGTCCGCCAATGGCGCGTGGGGCGCGGTGCTGGTGTACCCCACCGCCGCCGAGCAGAAGCGGCTGCGCCGCGAACGCCGCCCGGTGCAGGCCAAGGCGGTGCTGGTGGAGCTGGCCACCGGGCAACGGCGCACGGTGGAGAAGGTGCGGCGCGTGCTGTTCAGCGGCGACGCCCCCACGCATGTGGCGCTGCACGCCTACGGGCCCGACGCCCCGGCCGGTGGCGGGGGCGCCACCGGCGCCCTCCCCGCCCCCGGGGCCCCGGGGATGGGCGGCACCGGCGGCGGTGGTGGCACGCCGCGCGTGGAGGGGACCGACCTGTGGGTGATGGAGCTGGCCACCGGGACGGTGCTCAGCATGGGGAACGTGGCCGACGTGGCCTTTGACGCGGCGGGGCGCTTCCTGGCCACCGTCATTGACGGGCGCGACCGCCAGGGGAATGGCGTGCAGCTGCGCACCCTGGCCACCGGCGCCGTGACCGTGCTGGACGGTGGCACCGCGCTGTACCGCCGGCTGGGGTGGAGCGACTCGCTCCCCTCGCTGGCGTTCCTGCGCGGCACGGTGGACTCGGCGGGGACCGACACCACGTGGGCGGCGGTGGGGGTCCGCGCCATCGGCACCCCGGCCCAGCAGCTGGTGCGCGTGGGGGCGGGCGCCACGGCGGCGCTCCCCGCCGGCATGGAGGTGAGCCCCGACCGCGCGCCCCGGTGGATGGAGGGGGAGGATGCGCTGGCCATCGGCCTGCGCGTGGCCGACGCCCCGCTCCCCAGGGGGGCGCAGCTGGAGGACGACGACCGGCCGTCGCTCATCCTGTGGCACGGCAAGGACCGCCGCCTGCAGAGCATGCAGCTGGTGCAGGAGCAGGCCGACAAGGGGTTCTCCTTCCTGGCCACCTACCAGCCGGCCGCGCCGCGCGTGGTGCCGCTCACCGACGACGTGCTGCGCACCGGGACGCTGGGGGGCGGCGACCGGTGGGTGCTGGCGTCGGACAATGCCGCGTACGAGCGGCGCGCCAGCGTGGACGGGATCCAGAAGCGCGACTGGTACGTGGTGAACGCCCGCACCGGCGCGCGCACGCGCGTGGGGACGGCGCTCACCTCCACCGTGCAGCTGTCCCCCGACGGGCGCACCGTGCTGTACTGGGAGGACGGGCACTGGCACGCCTTCGACCTCGCGCGGGGCGCGGCGGTGAACATCACCGCCGGGGCGCCGGTGTCCTTTGTGGACACCGAGGATGACCACAACGTGGACCGCCCTCCCACGCGCGTGGTGGGGTTCGCGAAGGACGGGGCGTCGGTGCTGCTGCACGACAACTGGGACGTGTGGCAGGTGGCGCTGGCCGGCGGGCGGTGGGTGAACCTCTCCGGCAATGGGCGGCGCGAGGGGATCCGCTATGCGCGCCGCGTGGTCACCGACCCGCGCGAGCGCGGGATCGACCTCGCCCAGCCGCTCACCATGGTGGCCATGCGCGAGCGCACCAAGCAGGAGGCGGTGGTGCAGCTGCGCGCCGCGAAGCCCGGCGCGGTGGTGCTGAGCGGGTGGAAGGATGCGCGGCTGGCCCCGGTGCGCGCCGCCAAGGCCGACGTGTGGGTGAGCACCATCCAGACCTTCGCGCGCGTCCCCGACTGGTGGCGCGTGTCGTGGGCCAACGGCGCCAGCGGCGACTCGGTGCGCCTCACCGACGCCAACCCCGGCATGAACGGCGTGGCCTGGTCGCCGGGGGCGCGCCTGGTGACGTACGTGAGCGACAAGGGGGACACGCTGCAGGGGGCGCTGTACCTCCCCGCCGGCTACCGCGAGGGGACCGCCTATCCCACGGTGGTGCACATCTACGAGCAGCTCTCCGACCAGCTGCACCAGTTCTCCGCCCCCGCCTTCACCAGCTCCACCACGCCGGGGCTGCACACGTCGCGCGGCTATGCGGTGTTCCAGCCGGACATCCGCTACACCGTCAACGACCCGGGGATGAGCGCGGTGTGGAGCGTGATCCCCGGCGTGAAGGCCGCCATTCGCACCGGCATCGTGGACTCGGCGCGCATCGGGCTGCACGGCCACTCATGGGGGGGCTACCAGACGGCGTTCCTGGTGGGGCAGACGACGCTGTTCAAGTCGGCGGTGGCGGGGGCGCCGCTCACCGACATGGTGAGCATGTACAGCTCGGTGTACTGGAACACCGGCGGCGCCAACCAGGCCATCTTCCAGAGCTCGCAGGGGCGCTTCAAGGGGAACTTCCTGGAGAACCGCGAGGCCTACGAGCGCAACTCCCCCAACCGCTACGCGGACCGCATCCAGACGCCGCTGCTCATCCTGCACAACGACAAGGACGGCGCGGTGGACTTCAACCAGGGGATCACCTTCTACAACACGCTGCGCCAGCTGGACAAGGAGGTGATCCTGCTGGAGTACCCGGGGGAGAACCACGGGCTGGTGCAGCTGAAGAACCGGCGCGACTACACGCTGCGGCTGCAGGACTTCTGGGACCACCACCTCAAGGGGGTGCCGGCGGAGCGGTGGCTGCGCGACGGGGTCCCGCGGCTGGAGCTGGAGGCGCACCTGCGCGAGCGGAAGGCGCGCCAGGAGCCCATCAAGCCGTAGTGGGCCGTGGGGGCGGGCGCCGGCCAGCCGGCGCCCGCCCCGGGGGGGTCACTTCTTCGGGCCGCCCGCCTTGGGCTGGCACCCCTGCTCCAGCACCTCGAAGTGGTCGTGCAGCCCCTTGAGGGCGTCCTTGAGGGCGGGGTCGGCGGTCCCCTTGGCCACCAGGTCGGCCACGGCCTGCGTCTGCCCGGGGAGCGCAGCCGCCGCCTTGGCCAGCGCCGGGGTGGCGCACCCGGCCGGCGGCGTGGACGCCGCCACCGCCTTGGCGGCCGTCACCATGGCCACCGCCTGCGCCTTGAGTGGCGCCATGTCCCCCTTGTCCTTGGCCGGGTGCCAGGTGGCCATCATGAGGGCGTGGTAGGCATCCAGCGCCTTCCACCCGCTGGCCGCGTGGTTGTCCCCCTCGTGCATGGCCTTGTGGTCCATCTGGTGACCGGCCTGGTGGCCGGCGTGCCCCCCCGCCTGCGCGGCGGCGAGGGTGGGGAGGGCCACGGCCAGCAGGGCGGTGGCAACGGACGCAAGCAAACGAGGCATGGGCAGACGAGGGAGAAGGTGACAGCGGGGGACATCCCCCATGCGTACCTTGGGGCAGCGGCGCCCATCCGGCAATACCAGCCAGGGCGCCGGCAGGTTCCTCCCCCCACCCCCTCCCGCCTCGTCCATGCTCTGCAGATCCCGCTGGGCGTCCCTCCCCGCCCTCCTCCTTGGCCTGGCCGTCCTTGCCCCGCCCGCCGCGGCGCAAGGGCGCCTGACGTCGCCCAAGGAGTTCTTCGGCCACGACATCGGCGCCGACTACCAGCTCCCCAACTACACCAAGCTGGCGGCCTACTTCGCCACGCTGGCCAAGGAGAGCGACCGGATCGTCCTGGACACCATCGGGCGCACCGAGGAGGGGCGGCCGCAGGTGATGGCCATCGTCACCAGCCCGGCCAACCACCGCAACCTGGCGCGCTACAAGGAAATCGCGCGGAAGCTTGCGCTGGCCGAGGGGGTGGACAGCGCCGAGGCGGCGCGGCTGGCCGCCGAGGGGAAGGTGATCTACTGGATCGACGGCGGGCTGCACGCCACCGAGGTGCTGGGGGCGCAGCAGCTCATCGAGACCTACTGGCAGCTGGCCAGCGGCACCGACGCGGAGACGCGGCGCATCCTGGACGACGTGATCATCCTGATGGCGCACGCCAACCCCGACGGCATGGAGCTGGTGTCCGACTGGTACATGAAGGACGCCGACCCGCTGCGGCGCAGCACCGGCAACATCCCGCGGCTGTACCAGAAGTACGCGGGACACGACAACAACCGCGACTCGTACATGAACGCGCTGCGCGAGACGGAGAACATGTCGCGGCAGCTGTTCATCGAGTGGCACCCGCAGATCATGCACAACCACCACCAGACCGGCCCCACCGGCACGGTCATGGCGGCGCCGCCGTACCGGGACCCGGCCAACTACTGGTTCCACCCCGCCATCATCACCGGGCTGGACCTGGTGGGGGCGGCGCTCAACCACCGCTTCGTGATGGAGAACAAGCCGGGGCTCACCTTCCGCGCCGGCTCCAACTACTCCACCTGGTGGAACGGCGGGCTGCGCACCACGGTGTACTTCCACAACATGATCGGCATCCTCACGGAGACCATCGGCAGCCCCACGCCGATGCGGATCGCGCTGGTCCCCGAGCGGCAGGTGCGCTCGGCGGGGCTGCCGCTCCCCATCACGCCGCAGCCGTGGCACTTCCGGCAGTCGGTGGACTACTCGGTGACCGCCAACAAGGCGCTGCTGGACCTCGCGTCGCGCTACCGCGAGCAGTTCCTCTTCAACCGCTGGCGGATGGGGCGCGACGCCATCGCGGCGGGGAGCCAGGACAGCTGGACCATCTCCCCCAAGCGGGTGGCGGCGATGGCCGCGCAGATCCAGAAGGACCGCGGCGCCAGCACCGAGACGAACCGCGCCGGCGGGCCGCGCGGCGGCGGGCAGGCGGCCAACGCGATGAACGCGGTGGCCGACCCCAAGTACATGGCGCTGCTGCGCAAGCCCGAGGACCGCGACCCGCGCGCTTACGTGCTCCCCAGCACGCAGCCCGACTTCCCCACCGCCACCAAGTTCGTGCAGGCGCTGCAGAAGTCGGGGGTGGCGGTGCACCGCGCCACCGCGGACTTCACCGCCAACGGCAAGGCGATCCCCAAGGGGAGCTGGGTCATCCAGTCGGCGCAGGCGTTCCGCTCGCACGTGCTGGACATGATGGAGCCGCAGGATCACCCCAACGACTTCCGGTATCCGGGGGGCCCGCCGATCCCGCCGTATGACAACGCCGGGTGGACGCTGGCGTACCAGATGGGGGTGGCGGTGGACCGGCACTTCGACGCGGTGGCGGGGCCGCTAGAGCGGATCGCCGACGTGACGGCGATGCCGGCCGGCGTGGTGGCCAAGGGGAAGGCGGGGTACTACGTGCGCCCCGAGGTGAATGACGCGGTGACCGTGGCCAACCGCCTGGCCAAGGCGGGGGTGAAGGCGATGCGGGCGCCGGCCGGCTTCTCCGATGGGGGGACCGCGTGGCCGGCGGGGACGTGGTTCATCCCTGGCGGGGGCAAGGCTGACGCCGTGGTGGCGCAGGCGGCGCGCGAGCTGGGGGTGTCGTTCGCCGCGGCCGGGCGCCGCCCCGGTGGGGCGCAGGGGATCACGTCGCTGCGGGTGGGGCTGGTGGACCGCTACGGCGGCAGCATGCCCAGCGGGTGGACGCGGCTGCTGCTGGAGAAGTTCGAGCAGCCGTTCCGCGTGGTGTTCCCGCAGGAGCTGGATGCGGGGAACCTGCGGGCCCGCTACGACGTGCTGGTGTTCACCGACGGCATGGTGTCGGCGCAGGCCGGCCCCGGGATGGGCTTTGGCGGGTCGCCCGACACCACGCTGATCCCCGCGGAGTTCCGCAGCCAGCTGGGGCGTGTCTCCGACCGCACCATCCCGCAGGTGAAGGCCTTCCTGGAGGCCGGCGGGCGCGTGGTGGCCATCGGCTCCTCCATCGCGCTGGGGGCGCAGCTGGGGCTCCCCATCGAGAACCACCTGATGGCCAACGGCCGCCCGCTCCCGGGGGAGCAGTACTACATCCCCGGGTCGCTGCTGGAGGTGGCGGTGGATACCACGGCCACGGTGGCCACCGGGATGGCGCCGCGCCCTGCGGTGATGTTTGACAACAGCCCGGTGATGAAGCTGGGCCCGGATGCGGCGGCCAAGGGAGTGCGGGCGCTGGCCACCTTTGACACGCCCACGCCGCTGCGCTCGGGGTGGGCGTGGGGGCAGGAGCGGCTGCAGGGGGGCGTGGCCATGGCCGAGGCGCGGGTGGGCCAGGGGACGCTGTACCTGTACGGCCCGGAGATCCTCTTCCGCGCGCAGCCGCACGGCACCTTCAAGCTGTTCCTCAACGCCCTTACCGGCGGCTTCGAGCGGGCGGCCAAGCCGCTGCAGTAGGGGGCCGCACGCAACCGGGACCAGTTGCGGCGGGCAAGGACGGGGACGGGGACGGCGCTTACGGCGCCGTCCCCGTCTTCGTTTCGTAGGCCACCCGCCCCCCCACCACGGTGAGCCGCACCACCGCCTGATCAATCGTGGCGGGGGGGATGGCCGTGAGGTCGCGGTCGAGCAGCACCAGGTCGGCGTACTTCCCTACCACCAGCGACCCCAGCTCCCGTTCCTGGAAGCCGGCATACGCCGAGCCCAGGGTGTAGGCGCGCAGCGCGTCCTCCACGGTGATCTTCTCCCCCGGCACCCAGCCGTCGGGGTGCGCGCCGTCCAGCGTCTGCCGCGTGACGGCGGCCTTGATCCCCTCCAGCGGCGTGGGCGGCGCCACGAACCAGTCGCTGCCAAACGCCAGGCGTGCCCCCGCGTCGCGCAGCGAGCGGAAGGCGTAGGTCCCCTTGGCGCGCTCGGGGCCGATGATGCGGTCGGCCCACCGGCCGTCGTCGGCGGCGTGGTAGGGCTGCATGCTGGCAATGATCCCCAGCTGCGCAAAGCGCGGGAACTCGGGCGGGGCAATGTGCTGCGCGTGCTCGATGCGGAAGCGCCGGTCGCGCGGCCCGTGCTCCTGCGCCACCTGCGCGAAGAGGTCGAGCTGCGTGCGGATGGCGCGGTCGCCAATGGCGTGCACCGCCACCTGCAGCCCGGCGGCGTCGGCGCCCCGCACCCAGGCCAGCAGCGACTCCGGCGGCGTGACGTAGAAGCCGCTGTCGGCGGGGGCGTCAGTGAAGCCGGCCAGCATGGCGGCGGTGTGCGACCCCAGCGAGCCGTCCACGAACCCCTTGAGCATCCCGATGCGCAGCCAATCGTCGCCGGTGCCGCGCGCGCGCACCGTATCGCGCAGCCGCTGCCAGTCGGCCAGCGGCACCGCCACGCGGAAGCGGAGGCGGAGCCGGTTGGCCGCGTGCGCGCGCCGCAGCGCGGCCAGCTCATCCCACGCGTTGCCGGTGCCGGCGGCCCCCACGTGATGCACCGCGGTGACGCCGCGCGCCGCCACGTGGGTCATGGCCGTGTCGATGGCCCGCTGCCACTGGGCCTCCGCGGGGAGCGGGATGGCCCCCTCGATGAGGGCGGTGGCGTTGTCCTTGAACACGCCGGCCGGGCGCCCCTGCGCGTCGCGCACGATGGTGCCGCCGGGGACGTCGGCCACGTCGTCGCGCACCCCCGCCGCGCGCAGCGCCGCGCTGTTGGCCAGCACCATGTGCCCGTCCAGCCGGTTCACCAGCACCGGGTGGTCGGGGGTGACCGAGTCGATCCAGGCGCGGGTGGGGAGCGCGCCCCCCCACAGGGTGTGG
>JBILKP010000185.1:0-5626 GCA_044376625.1 Gemmatimonas sp.
CACGCTTTCCAGGTTGGCCATGTGGCGCATGGCCGAGTACTCGGCCAGGATGCCGTTGCCGCCCAGGAGGCGCCGCGTCTCGCGGGCGCACTCGGTGGCGATGTCCACGTTGTTGCGCTTGGCCAGCGACACCTGCGTCGGGGTGAAGTTCCCCGCGTCCTTGAGGCGCCCCAGGTGCAGCGACACCAGCTGCCCCTTCACGATCTCCGTGAGCATGTCGGCCAGGCGCACCTGCTGGATCTGGAAGCCGCCGATGGGCTTGTCGAACATCACGCGGCTCTTGCTGTACGCCACCGCCTCCTCGAGGCACGCCATCGCGGCGCCCAGCACGCCCCACGAGATGCCGTAGCGCGCCTGCGTGAGGCACATGAGCGGGCTCTTGAGCCCCCCCGACCCCGGCAGCAGCGCGTCCGCCGGCACGTGCACGTCGGCCAGCACCAGCTCCGACGTGTCGCTGGCGCGCAGCGACAGCTTCCCCTTCTGGTCGCGCGCCGTGAACCCGGGCGTCTTGGTGTCCACGATGAAGCCGCGGATCGACTTGTCGTCGGTGGCGTCCCCCGTCTTGGCCCAGATGATGGCGATGTCCGCCTTGGACCCGTTGGTGATCCACATCTTGGCGCCGTTCAGGATCCAGCTGCCGTCGGCCTGCTGCCGCGCGCGGGTGATCATCCCCGACGGGTTGGAGCCGTAGTCGGGCTCGGTGAGCCCGAAGCAGCCGATCAGCTCCGCCTTGGCCAGCCGGGGGAGGTATGTGCGGCGCTGCTCCTCGCTGCCGAAGGCGAAGATGGGGTACATCACCAGCGCCCCCTGCACCGAGGCGAAGGAGCGGATCCCCGAGTCGCCGCGCTCCAGCTCCTGCATGATGAGCCCGTACGCCACGCTGGAGAGCCCGGCGCAGCCGTACTCCTCGGGGAGATTGGCCCCCAGCACCCCCAGCTCGGCCAGCCCGGGGATCAGCTCGTCGGGGAAGCGCCCCTGCACATAGCAGTCGCCGATGATGGGGAGCACCTGCTCGTCCACGAAGGCGCGGACGGTGTCGCGAATCGCGCGCTCCTCCTCGGTGAGGGCGGCGTCGATGTTGAACAGGTCGCCGGGGTGCGCGGTCAGCTCCACGGAGGGGAGCGCCGGGATGGCGGCGGCGGCAGCGGTCTCGAGGGCCATGAGGCGGGGTGCGAAAGGGAAAGGAAGCTGGTGCAATGTAGACGAACGACGCGCGGGGCCCTACCATCCCCCCAGCGCGGTCCGGCCGCGACGGCGCGCCGGCGGTGCCAGCGGCGCCACCTCGCGCCGCGCCGCGGGGGTGATCCCCACCTCCCGCGCCTTGCGGCGGAAGGCGGCCCCGTGGTCAACCGGGTGCCCCGCCTCGTGCTGCCACTGGTGGACCATCTCGTGCAGCAGGGTGTGCAGCGCCTCGCGCCAGCCGTGCTTCTGCACGTGCCGTCGCGACAGCACGATCTCCGGGGGGGCGGCGGCCGACCCGGGGTCAAAGTGCCCCAGCCGGGTGGCCATGCGCCCCGAGAGCCGCAGCGGGATGGCGGCCAGCCGCCCGCCGAAGTGCTCGGCGTTGAGCTGCCGGTGCGCCTCGGCCAGCTGCGTGAGCAGCGCCACGTCCCCAGGGCGCGGGGGATCGGCGCGCCGGGCCACCGGCCCGCGCTCCACGGGGTACTGCAGGATCACCTCACGCGCCGCCGCCCGCGCCGCCTTGCTGCGCGCCATGGCAAAGGCCACGATGGCGCGCAGCGTCCCCTCGGGGGCGTCGGCGAAGTCGTCGTGCAGCCGCAGCGTGCGGCCGATGACGGTCACCAGCACCGTGCGCGTGCGCATCAGCACCACGCGCTCGATGTCACGCAGCCCCAGCGCCTCAAGCCGCGAGAAGCACACGGCGGTGCGGGCGCGGGTGGCGGTGCGCCCGCGGGTGACGGCCCGGTGCGGGCGCGCCGCGTCGGCCGGCTCGGCCGGCGCCGCGGACGCACCGGACAACGACCCGGGGGCCACGTCGAAGGCGAAGCCCAGCTGGTCGTCGGGCGGGGAGGCGGGCACGGGCGCCATCAGCGAAACATCGGGGACGACGCGGCGGGGTTCAATGCCCCTGCCCCCTCCGGACGGGGGGCGACGCCCCGGCGCGGCAGGCGCGCCTCCTGCGGTCCGGGGCGGAAGGCGCCCGCCTCGAACACCCAGGCGCGCACCGACACCGTGGCCGCGTCGGCCTCGATGACGTTGCACGACGACGGGCGGTGCCCCCGCATGCGGCTGGACAGGGTGTTGGCGGCGCTCACCAGGAAGCGGCCGCTAGGGCGGGTGACCGCCTCCACCCGCTCCTCGTGGTCGTGCCCCCCGCACACCACGTCGGCCCCCATGGCCGCCAGCGCGTCCAGCGCGCCCTGCGGGCGGGCCAGCCCCCACCGGCGCGAGAGGCGCCCCTTGAGGACGTTGTGGTGCAGCACCACCACCCGCAGGTCGTCCGGCGGAGCGGCGGCCAGCCGGGCGGCGGCGGTGGCCCACTGCCCGGGGGTTACCCCGCCCTTCACGCGCCAGTCGCGCGGGTACCAGGTGAGGGTGTGGGGGGCCGTCCCCCCGGCGGAGTTGATCCCCGCCAGCGTCACGCCGGGGAGCGCCAGCACCGGTTCCAACTCGGGGGTGATCATGGCCCGATAGCGCTGATGCACCCGGGCCTGGTCACCCAGCCCAAAGGGGGCGCGCCACCAGGCGGCGTCGTGGTTCCCGGGGATGACCAGCAGGGGCGCCGCAGCCGCCAGCCGGTCCAGGATCCCCCGCGCCGCCGCAAACTCGGTGGCCCGGGCCCGCTGCGACAGGTCGCCCGAGAGGATCACGGCGTCCCACGGCCCCTGTGCGGCCAGCGCCAGGGCGGCGTCCACGTGCGCCTGCACGAACGGACGCCCGCAGTGGAGGTCCGACAGGTGCAGCAGGCGGACACCCCGGGGGGCGGCAAGGGAGGACATGTCCGACAAATCTCGTCACCCATGGGCAGGGCGCAAAGGGTGCCGCGGGGCGCCCTCGCGGAACATTGACAACCCACGTCCCGGGGCGCATACCGGGGAGGTTGCTCCGGAGGTCTCCGTGGAGGGCCCGGGCAGGCGCGTGCGCCGGCCCCGCCCGCCCCGGGTCCCGCGTCCTCCCCCCTCCCGCCCCCCGATCGTGTCCCGCCTCCTCCGATACACCCCCTGGATCGGCCTCGCCGTGCTGGGCGCCGTCGCCCTCGGCGCCATCGCCCTCTCGCAGGGCGAGCGGATCAGCGCCGCGTGGCTCCTCACCGCCGCGCTCTGCACGTACCTCATCGGCTACCGGTTCTACAGCCGCATCATCGCCGAGGACATCTTCGCCCTCGACGCCACGCGCGCCACCCCCGCCGAGCGCCTGGAGGACGGGCGCGACTACCACCCCACCAACAAGTGGATCACCTTCGGGCACCACTTCGCGGCGATCTCCGGCCCCGGCCCGCTGGTGGGGCCCACGCTGGCAGCGCAGTTCGGCTTCCTGCCGGGCGCCCTGTGGATCCTGGTGGGGGTCGTGCTGGGGGGTGCCGTGCAGGACTTCGTGATCCTCTGCGCCTCCATCCGCCGCAACGGCAAGTCGCTGGGGCAGATGGCGCGCGAGGAGATCGGCCCCGTGGCCGGCGGCGTGGCGCTCGTGGCCATCCTGGGGATCATGATCATCCTGATCTCCGTGCTGGCGCTGGTGGTGGTGAACGCGCTGCGTGACAGCCCCTGGGGGACGGTCACCATCGGACTCACCATCCCCATCGCCATGCTCATGGGCGGTTACCTCCGCTGGCTGCGCCCCGGGCGCGTGCTGGAGGCCACGGCGATGGGGCTGGTGCTCCTGATGCTGTCGCTGTACGCGGGGAAGTGGGTGTCGGAGTCGGCGGTGTGGGCCCCGGTGTTCACGCTCAGCGGGACCACGCTCTCGCTGTCCATCATGGTGTACGGCTTCTTCGCCTCGGTGCTCCCGGTGTGGATGCTCCTGGCCCCGCGCGACTACCTCTCCGCCTTCGTCAAGATCGGCGTGGTGGTGGCGCTGGCCGCCGGCATCCTGCTGGTGCTCCCGCCGCTGGAGATGCCCGCGATCACCAAGTTCGTGGACGGCACGGGGCCGGTGTTCGCCGGCAAGCTGTTCCCCTTCGTCTTCGTCACCATCGCCTGCGGCGCCATCAGCGGCTTCCACTCGCTGATCTCCTCGGGGACCACCCCCAAGATCCTCCGCCGCGAGCCCGACGCGCGGCTGGTGGGGTACGGCTCGATGCTGACCGAGTCGCTGGTGGCCACGATGGCGCTCATCGCCGCCTGCGTGCTCACCCCCGGCATCTACTTCGCCATCAACTCCCCGGCCGCGGTCATCGGCACCACCGCCGCCAGCGCGGCGGACGCCATCAACGGCTGGGGGCTGTTCACCACCATCTCAGCCGCCGAGCTGGAGCTGCTGGCCAAGCAGGTGGGGGAGCAGTCGCTGCTGTCGCGCACCGGCGGCGCCCCGTCGCTGGCGGTGGGGATGGCGCACCTCTTCTCGCAGGCGCTGGGCGGCACCGAGTCGATGGCGCTCTGGTACCACTTTGCCATCATGTTCGAGGCGCTGTTCATCCTCACCACGCTGGACGCCGGCACCCGGGTGGGGCGCTTCATGCTGCAGGACATCCTGGGGAACGTCTACGCGCCGCTGGGGCGCGTGAGCTGGTACCCCGCCGTGGTGCTCACCTCGGCGCTGTTCGTGGCCATGTGGGGGTACTTCCTCTACCAGGGGGTCACCGACCCGCTGGGCGGGATCAACTCGCTGTGGCCGCTGTTCGGGATCTCCAACCAGCTGCTGGCCACGGTGGCGCTGTGCGTGGGCACCACGGTGATCATGAAGATGGGGAAGGCGCGCTACGCCTTCGTGACCATCATCCCGCTGGTGTGGCTGGTGATCGTGACCTCCACCGCGGCGCTCACGAAGATCTTCTCGGCCGACCCCAAGCTGGGCTTCCTGTCGCACGCGCGGCTGCTGGCCGAGCAGGTGGCGTCGGGGACGCTGCCGGCCTCGATCAAGTCGGCCGAGGCGGCGCAGCGGATGATCTTCAACGACCGGCTGGACGCCGGCGTGGCGGCGTTCTTCCTGGCCTCGGTGGTGGTGATCCTGGCGGCGTCGGTGCGGCAGTGGCTGGGGGTGCTGGGCGGGCGCGTGGTGAGCGCATCCAGCGAGACCCCCTACCAGCGCACCGCGCTGGTGGACGCGTGACCGCGCTCCGGGCCCCCTGGCTGCAGGAGGCGGCGGCGCTGGTCCGCCGCCTCATCGGGGTCCCCGACTACGACCGGTACCTGGCGCACATGTCGGCGAAGTACCCCGGCATCCCCCCCATGGACCGGGCCTCGTTCGAGGCCGAGCGGCTGGCGGCGCGCTACCGCAACGGCGGCGGGGTGCGCTGCTGCTGACCCGCCAGCAGTAGCCCCGCGGCCAGCACCGCCAATACGGCCCCCGTGCCAAAGGCCACGGGGGCCCCGCGCCAACTCCACAGCGCCCCGAACAGCACCGACGCCGGGAGCGCGGCCACCCCCAGCGTGGCGTGGTACCAGCCAAAGGCGGTGCCGCGCCGCGCCGCCGGCACCAGGTCGGCCACGAGCGCCTTTTCCGCCCC
>JBILKP010000186.1:0-5595 GCA_044376625.1 Gemmatimonas sp.
GGTGGGCGCAGGACGGCGGGCTGCCGGCCATGCGCGCGCGCTTCGCCGACAGCACGCAGCGCGCGCGGATCATCGCCGAGGGGGACGCCACCATCGCGGCGCGCTTCACGGGGGCCGACGGCATCCTGGTGCTGGAGGAGGGGAAGCCCACGCGCCGGCTCACCGAGTTCATGGGGGAGTTCGGCACCGCCTCCCCCACGGCGGCCATCGTGCGGATCATGGAGACGGCCGCCCCCCGGGCGATCCTGGGGTTTGGCGACGAGGCCGACCTGACGAAGCTGCTGCAGTTCCCCACGTCGGTGGTGAGCTGCGACTGCGGCGCCACGGCGCGCCCCACGGGGCACCCGCGCAACGCGGGGACCTTTCCGCGCGTGCTGGGACGGTACGTGCGGGAGCAGGGCGTGCTCACCTGGGAGGAGGCGATCCGCAAGATGAGCGGGCTGCCGGCCACGGTGGCGGGGCTGGTGGACCGCGGCTACGTGGCCGCCGGCATGGCCGCCGACCTGGCCGTGTTCGACTCGGCCACCATCATGGACCACGCCACGTATGAGCAGCCGGAGCGGCGCGCCACCGGGGTGCGGTACGTGGTGGTGAACGGCACCGTGGCGCTGCGCGACGGCGCGGCCACGGGGGCGCGCGGGGGGCGCGCGCTGGCGCGCGGTAGCTGGATGCCCACGCGCCCGCAGGACGCGGCGGGGGCCGCGCGGGCGCTGCGGGTGGCCGGCGCGGTGGCCCCGGTGGACGGGGGCGCGCCCACGCACCGCCTGGCCGTGGCGCTGGCGCAGGCGGCCGGGCGCCGAGGGGCGGCGGGGACGCTCACCGTGACCGAGGTGGCGACGGGGGCCACCTGGACCGGCGTGACGTACGGCGTGGTGCAGCGGATGCGCGGGTGGGCCAGCGTGACCGGCACCATGCGGCGCGCGGGGGAGGCGGCGCCGCGCGCCTTCACGCTGACGGTGGAGGACGCCGACCCGCACGTGGCGGGCGCGCCGCGCACCGCCACGCTGGAGGTGGCCGGGGCGCCGCGCGTGCGCGGGGTGGTGCGGTAAGGCGCCGCGATGGACCGTCGCGACTTCCTGCGCACGTGCGCGGCGGGCACCTCCGCGCTGGCGCTGGGCCCCCGCGTCGCGCACGGCGCGCCGCACCATCCGCCGGCGCCCGCCCCCGACCGGATGGCATGGTGGCGCGACGCGCGGTTCGGGATGTTCATCCACTTCGGCCTCTACTCCGAGCCAGGCGGCGAGTGGAACGGCCGGGCCACCGGCTCGCACGAGTGGATGCGCCACAACGCGAAGATTCCGCACGAGGAGTACGCGCGGCTGGCCGACGCCTTCAACCCGACGGCGTTTGACGCCGACGCGTGGGTGCGCACCGCCAAGGCCGCCGGCCAGCAGTACGTGGTGTTCACCACCAAGCACCACGAGGGGTTCGCGCTGTTCGACAGCGCGGTGTCGCGCCACACGGCCATGCACACGCCGTTCCGGCGCGACCTGTGCGCCGAGCTGGCGCGCGCCTGCCGCCGGCACGACATGAAGCTGGGGTGGTACTACTCCATCATGGACTGGCACCACCCCGACTACCTGCCGCGGCGCGACTGGGAGCCGCGCGACGCCACCGGCGCCGACTTCGGCCGCTACGTGGCGTTCATGAAGGCGCAGCTGCACGAGCTGCTCACCCACTACGGCGACATCGCGGTGCTGTGGTTTGACGGGCAGTGGGAGCACAGCTGGACGCACGCCGCCGCGCTGGAGCTGGAGGCGTTCTGCCGGCGGCTGATGCCGGGGGTGGTCATCAACGACCGCATCGACGTGGCCGTCCCCGCGGACGCTCCCGCGGGATATCGCCGCGCGGGGGACTACGTCACCCCCGAGCTCGCCATCCCCGAGCGCGGCCTCCCGGGGCAGGACTGGGAGGCGTGCATGACCATGAACAGCAACTGGGGGTACGCCAAGGATGACCAGGCGTACAAGCCGGCGCCGGCGCTGCTGCAGCTGCTGGCGGAGACCGCCTCCAAGGGCGGCAACCTGCTGCTCAACGTGGGCCCCGACGGCAGCGGCCGCTTTCCGCGCCCGTGCGTGGAGGCGCTGGGGGCGATGGGGGCGTGGCTGCGCACCAACGGCGCGGCCATCTACGGCACGCAGGGGGTGCTGTTCGACCGCGCCCCGTACCGCCCGGGGGACGCCACGCCCCCGCTGGTGCGCGCCACCCGCGGCGCGCGCACGCTGCACCTGCTGCTGGACCGCTGGCGCGGCGGGGCGCTGGTGCTTCCCGACGTGCGGCAGGCGCCGCGCTCGGCGCGCGTGCTGGGGGCCGACGGCGTGCCGGTGGAATGGGAGCGCACCCCCGAGGGGCTCACCATCACCCTCGCCGACCGGGGGCCCAACGCCACGCTGCCGGTGGTGCAGCTGCGCTTCGACTCGGCGCTGCGCATCGGGGGGTAGCAGCCCGGGCCGGGGGCGCCCCCCCTGCCTCAGCGCGCGGCCAGCCGCCGCCGCTCCACGGCGGCCTCCCACTCGTGGAACGGACCGTCGAAGTCCTTCAGCTGGTTGCCGTCAAACCACCACACGCGCGTGGCCACCTCGCGCAGGAACGCGCGGTCGTGGCTCACGAGGAGCACGGTCCCCTCGTAGTCGCCCAGCGCGTCCTCGAGCACCTCGATGTTCTCGACGTCCAGGTGGTTGGTGGGCTCGTCCAGCACCAGCAGGTTGGCGCCCGAGAGCGTCATGATGGCCATGGCCATGCGGGCGCGCTCGCCGCCGCTGAGCGACCGGATGGGGCGCTGCACCTCGTCCCCCGTGAAGCCGAAGGCGCCCAGGTGGTTCTGGATGTGCCCGCGCGTCCACAGCGGACGCAGGTTCTGGATGGCGTCGTACATCGACACGTCCAGCGGCAGGTCGGCCAGGTCCTGCCGGAACCAGGCGGGGGTGATCGAGACGCCCACCCGGGCCTCGCCGCGCGCGGCGGGCCGGTCGCCCAGGAGGGTGTGGATCACGCTGGACTTCCCCGCCCCGTTGGGCCCCACCAGCGCCACGAAATCATTGCGCCGCAGCACGGCGGTGAAGTCGTCCACCAGCACGCGCCCGGGCACTTCCACGCGCAGGTCCTTGACGGCGATCACCTGGTCGCCGCCACGCTCGTCCACCCTGAATTCCAGCGACATGGCGGCCGGGTCCCCCGGCGGGGGCGCCAGCCGCGGCAGCCGCTCGAGGCGCTTGCGCTTCCCCTTGGCCTGGAAGGAGTTCACGCCGGCGATGTTCCGGCGGATGTACTCCTCCTCCTTCTTCACGTAGGCCCGCTGCTTCTCCAGCTCCCGCTCCCGCGTGAGACGACGTTCGGCGCGCTGGGGGACGAACTGGCTGTAGTTCCCCTTGTACCACTCGCTGGTCTTGGCCTCGATGTGCAGGATGTGCGTGCAGATCGCGTCCAGGAAGGCGCGGTCGTGCGACACCACCAGCACGGTCTCGTCGCACTCCTTGAGCCAGTCCTGCAGCCAGGTGATGGTCTCGAGGTCCAGGTGGTTGGTGGGCTCGTCCAGCATGAGCAGGTCGGCGGGGGCGATGAGCTGCGCCGCCAGCCCCACGCGCCCGCGCTCGCCCCCCGAGAGGGTGGACACCAGCCGGGTCTTTGACTCCTCGGCGTCAAACCCCAGCCCCTGCAGCACGGCGTCCACGCGCGCGTGGTACACGTAGCCCCCCAGGTCGGCAAAGCGCTCCTGGTCGCGCCCGAAGCGGTCCAGCATCTCCTCGGTGACCTTGTCCCCCAGCTCCCCCAGCTGCATGGCCTGCTCGGCGATGCGCTCCTCCAGGGCGATGACCTCGCGCCAGGCGGCGGCCCCCGCCTGCCACACCGTGGTGGCGTGCTCGAAGGCGCGGTGCTGGTCCAGCAGGGCGTGCCGCATGCCGGGCTTGCGGGCCACGCTGCCGGTGGTGGGCTGCCGGTCGCCGGTGATGACGCTGAAGATGGAGGTCTTGCCGGCGCCGTTGCGGCCGATGATCCCCCAGCGCTCCCCTTCGCCCACGGTGAAGGTGATGTCCTTGAGCAGTTCGGTGGCGCCGAAGGAGATGCCGATGTTGGAGCAGGACAGGAGCGTCACGGAAGCGTCACGGGAGCGGCGAGAGGGAGGCAGGGCAGGCTGCCCCCCAAGCTAATCACCTCCGGGGCGCCCGCCCCGGCGCTACCGCCCCGTCTGGTGCAGCTGGAGGATGCGCCCCACCAGCGCATCCAGCGCCGCGGCGGTGGTGCCCCCGGGCAGGTCGGCCGCATTGGTGACGGCCAGCAGCCCCACGCCGGTGTCCAGGCCGATCCACGCCACCGAATGGTTGACGGTGTTGGAGCCGTCGTGCACCAGCGTGCGTCCGCCCCACGTGCGCGTGGTGGTGTTCCACCCCAGCGCGTAGCTCATCCCGCCGTTGGGGGTCACGCCGGTGACCAGGCGCCGCGCCTCCGCCTGCGGCACCACCGCGCCACTCCCCGCCTCGGCCTTCATCAGCTCGTGCACCAGCCGCGCCCAGTCGCCCAGGGACAGGTGGGCGCGCCCGGCGGCCGAGAGCCCCGGCGGATTGTCGCACGCCTCGCAGGGGACCCACCCGGCCGCCCCGCGGGAATGTCCCACGGGTTGGGCCGTGCTCCCCGCCAGGGCCGTGGGGCCGAACCCCAGCTGCGTGGCGCCCACCGGGGCGGCCAGCTGCGTGCGCAGCAGCTCCTCGAAGGTGCCGCCCATCGCCCGCTCGATCATCGCCCCGGCGATCACGTACCCCAGGTTGCTGTAGAGGTAGCTCCCGCGCGCGCCGCCCGGTGGCGCCGTGAGCGCCCACGCCGCCGCCGCGTCGCGCTGCGCCCGCGCCGTGGCGCCGGCGTAGGTGCCGGCCGGTGGGTCCCGGGGGACGCCCCCCGCCATTGCCAGCAGCTCGGCCAGCGTGATGGGGCGGTACTCCGCCCGCACCGCGCCCCCCAGCTCGGGGAACATCGTGCCCACCGTGGTGGTCCAGCTGACGCGCCCCTGCGCGACGGCCACCGCCGCCAGCATGGCCGTGATCGCCTTCAGGTTGGAGCCGATGTGCCAGACGTCCTGCACCGTGGCCGCCGCTCCGCCGCCGGCGCGCCGCGTGCCTGCCGCCCCCAGGGCCACCAGCCCGCCGCTGCGCGTCACCAGCGCCCCCGCCATCGCCGGCAGGCCGTGCGCGGCGCGCACCGAGTCCACCAGCGCGCTGATGTCGCGCGGGGTGGCGGCCGCAGGCGGCGCCGGGGTGGGGGGCGCCGTCGGGGGGGCCGGGGCGGGTCCGGTGCAGGCGGCGGCAAGCAGCAGCACGGAGACCGTGCGGCCGCGCGCACCACGGCGCACGGGGGCGAGGGATGGCGCGTGAGGGATGGGCATGACGCGGGGGCGTGGCGGTAGGCGGCATCCGCGGCGCCAGACGACGCGGGGTCTTGGGAAACGTACCGCCTGGTTCCGCTTCCAATGGCGCGGGCGCGCGCTGCTGGACGGCGTCGTGACCACATGGTATTACCGGGGCACGCTCGGTCCCCCCACGCACCAGGTCACCCTCCCTTCATCCGTCCCCCCCATGGTCCGCCACTCCACCGCCCTGTGCGCAC
>JBILKP010000041.1:0-16304 GCA_044376625.1 Gemmatimonas sp.
CGGTGGCCGTCGGGTGACCCCCGTCACCGTTTCCCCGACACGCTACACGGGGATCCCCTTGAGCAGCGGCGGCCCCAGCGCCCGCACGAGGGGGATGGGCAGGTGGCGCCAGAGGCGGGAGGCGGCACGCGCCGCCCCCCCCACGCCGTCAGGGTGACCGGCGGCCGGGGCCGGGTGGCGCTCCCACCCCAGCGGTTCATCCACGCCCCCCCACTGCCGCTTGAAGCGGTGCGTCCCCGAGTCGGGGGTGCACCGGCCGAAGTTGAAGTGCGCCAGCCCCTCGGCGGCGGCGCGCTGCAGGAAGGCGCCGTACAGCGCCATGTTGGGGGCGCAGCGGGCGTGGCGTCGAAGCGCCGAAGCCCAGGTCATCTCCAGCTCGTCGCCATCCACGATGGCAAACCCGGCGGCGATCGGGGTGTCGCCGGCGTAGGCCACCCCCACCCACGCCTCCTCCCCCAGCAGCTGCGCGATGGCGCCGAAGAAGCGGGCGGCATGCGCAGGGGAGCCCAGGTCGCGCATGTGTTCCACGAACACCGCGTGGAAGGGCGCCAGCTGGTCGTGGCCGAAGCGCACGGTCACGCCGTCGCGGGTGGCGCGGCGCACCTGGCTGCGCACCTTGCTGTCGAGGCGGCGCAGCGTCCCCTCGGGGTCCCCCGCCACCAGCGGGAGCACGACGGTGATCTTGCGGGCGGTGGGGACCAGCCCCAGCGGGTGCGACGCCCGCTGCCGCAGCTCGATGGCGCGTGCGCGCCCCTGCCGCGCCACGGCGGCGGCGGCCAGGGCGCGGCAGGCGTCCGGCGTCCCCACGGGACCACCGGTGTTGAGCCAGGGGAGCGACACGAGGTGCTCGCCGAAGAGCGGCGACCGCAGGCGCACCAGCGGCAGCACCCCGGCCAGCGCCTCACCGGCATAGGCGGCCAGGTACGGGGCCTCCAGGGCGTAGGCCTCCTCATACACGCGCTTCCACCCCCACCGCTGGAACACCGACCCGCCGTGCTCCGCCACGCACCTATCCCACGCCGCGCCCTCCGCGGCGGTCGCCTCGCGCACCACCAGTGCGGTCATGCCGCCGCCTCCCGTGTCGGGGCGGCGGGCGCCCGCACGGGGAGCCCGTCCGGCGGCAGCACCGCCGCCACCGACGTGAACGGGAAGGCGCGCAGGAGGTGCTCCAGCCGCGCCTCGGCCTGGGCCAGCCCGCGGTAATGGCGCACCCGCGTGATCCACGGCACCGGCAGCCGCGGTTGCCCCGGGTCCAGCTCCCAGGGGTGCAGGTAGAACATGGCCGGGAGCCCCTCGGCCAGCACGGCGGCCAGCCCGCGCCGGGTGACCGCCAGCGGCAGCTGCCGAAACCAGCCGCCGCCGGCCACGGGCACGCGCACCCCGCCCACCGGCCACACGGCGGGGGGGAGCTCCAGCAACGCCCCCGACGGCGTGGCCACCCAATGCGGCGCGCGCGGGGCCGCGCCATCGCCGTAGCCGCGCCGCGCAATGGGAAAGCGGCTGGAGTCGTACCGATGCCCGGTCTCCACCAGGATCTCGGCGGCCCAGGGCACCTCGGGGGTGAGCGAAAAGGAGGGGGCCCGGTAGCCGGCCACCGGCATCCCCAGCGTGTCCTCCAGCACCGCCTTGGCCCGCGTGACGTCGTCGCGGAAGGCGGCAGGGGACTGCGTGGGAATGCGCCGGTGGGCGTAGCCGTGCGACGCCACCTCGTGCCCGTCGGCGGCGATGGCCCGCACCAGCGCGGGGTGGCGCTCCGCCACCCACCCCAGCACGAAACAGGTGGCGCGCCGGCCGTGGCGCGCCAGCAGCCCCAGCAGCCGCTCGGTGTTGGCCACCACGCGCGACTCGCAGGCGTCCCAGGCGTGCCGCGCCACGTGCGGTTCCAGCGCCGTCACCTGGAACCAGTCTTCCACGTCCACCGAGAAGAGCGGGCGCGCCGGGAGCACCGGGAGGGGAGGCACCGTCCCGGTGCTCATGCGGGGGTCGGCAGCGCCAGCGCCACCTCGGCCAGCAACTGCGCGGCCACCCGGACCGCCAGCGTGTCCGCGCGCGCCAGGTGGGCCGCCAGCGCCGTGGGGGGCACGCCGCCGGGAAGGGGCACCACGATGCGCACCAGCGCCTCCTCGGTGCGCCCGTGCAGCGCCGCATCGCGGAGCAGGTGCCACTTCACCCGGTACTCGTTGGCCTCCACGCGCCCGCGCCCCTGGTACCAGTAATACACCAGCGCCCGCGCGCCCCCGTTGGCCAGCAGGAAGCGGTTGATCGCCACCGGGGCGCGTCCGGCGGCGGGGACCAGCACCGTCCCGCCCTGCACCGTCTCCCACCCGGCACCCGGGAGGCAGTTGCGCGGGCTGTGGATGGTCTTCCCCTGCACCTGGTAGTCGTAGTACCCCACGTAGGTGGTGAAGCGGTCGACGGAGTCGCGCACGAACTGCCGCAGCGCGAAGGCCGACATCCCCGCCACCGCCTGTTCCTCGGCCGAGATCGTCAGCGCCGCCGACTGATATCCGGGCACCGCCACCGCCAGCTCGGCAATGGGCCGGCGCGGCGGGACGCGGTGCTGCGGGCGCAGCCCCGACACCGACAGCACCCCCACCGCCAGCAGCCCCACCGGGGCCCACCGCTGCCACCGCGTCATGGCGCGCCCGTCGCCACCGCCGACGCCTCCGCCAACCGATCGGCGCGCCGGTCCTCCAGCCACGACTCCACCGCCCCCACCGCATAGGCCAGCGCCGCCAGGATCCCCAGCGCCACCACGAAGATCAGCCACCCCTCGGTGAGGTGCAGGAACCCCTCCCCCAGCCGCGGGTCCACCACCGTCACCAGGAACCCCGTCAGGAACACCCGCAACCCGTTGAGGAGCACCGCCACCGGGATGGCGGCCCCCAGCAGCAGCAGGCGACCGGGGACCGAGCGGAGCAGCAGCCCCCCCACCAGCACGCTGAGCGCCACCAGCGCCGTGAGCGAGCGCAGTCCGCTGCACGCCTCGGCCACGAACAGCTCCTGCCCCGGCAGGCGGATCACGTTCCCGCTGAGCCGCACCGGGATGTCGCGCCACGCCAGCAGCGCCGCCCCGATCTGCGAGGCGGTGAACTGCAGCGGCAGCGCCACGCGCGTGACCAGCAGGTCGGGGAGCGGGATGGAGAGCGCCACCAGCGACAGCGGGAGCCACCACCGGCGCACTTGCCGCCAGCCGACGTACCAGAGCAGCAGCCCGGCTGCGGCGGTCACCAGCGACAGGCGCATGGTGAACAGCTCGGCGGCCAGCTCGCTGAGGAAGCGGACGCCCACCGCGCCCGCCAGCAGCACACCGCCGGCCCACGGGGCGGGGCGCCACGTGCGCTCCATCCCCGCGCTGAAGGCCAGCCAGCAGGCCACCGGGAAGAGCAGCAGGCCGTGCCCCGCTTCGGGGTCATTCCACCAGTCGGCCGCCAGCGCCGCGGCCGGGCGGGCAAACAGCCACGCGAAGGACACGGCCAGCGCCGCCAGCAGCGGGAGCGGCAGCGGCAGCGCGCGGGGGACAGTCAGGGCACGGGCGGCGGGCATGCGGGACGGGTGGGGGCGGAGTCCGGTGATGCCGGAGAGACTCCGCGGCGGGGGCCGCCGTCACGGCCCCCGCCCGCCGGGTCACTTCCGGATGCTGTCCTTGCGCGCCCGGGGGAGCTTGTCGGTGAGCGCGTCGACGTAGTCGCGGCGCCCGGCGCCCACGTACACCTGCCGCGGCCGCGCGATCTTCTGCTCCTTGTCCAGGATCATCTCCTCCCACTGCGCCAGCCACCCCGACACGCGGGCCACGGCAAACAGCACGGTGAAGAAGTCCGTCGGGAACGCCATCGTGCGGTAGATCAGCCCCGTGTAGAAGTCCACGTTGGGGTAGAGCTTCCGCGCGATGAAGTACTCGTCCGAGAGGGCGATGCGCTCGAGCTCGAGGGCGATCTCGAGGTCCTTGTCCATCCCCACCTGGGCGAACACCTCGTCCGCCAGCCCCTTCACGATGCGTGCCCGCGGGTCGTAGCTCTTGTACACGCGGTGGCCGAAGCCCATGAGCCGCTGCTCCCCCTTGCCGCTCTTCACCTGGTCGATGAAGGCCGGGATGTTCCGCGGGTGCCCGATCTCGGTGATCATCCGCAGCACCGCCTCGTTGGCGCCGCCGTGCAGCGGCCCGAACAGCGCGGCGATCCCCGCCGCCACCGCCGAGAACGGGTCCACGTGCGACGAGCCCACCGCGCGCACCGCGCTGGTGGAGCAGTTCTGCTCGTGGTCGGCGTGCAGGATGAAGAGCACCTCCAGCGCCTTCACGAACACCGGGTTGGCCTCGTACTTCGGCTCCGACATGCGCGCCACCATGGAGAGGAAGTTCTCCACGTAGCTGAGGTCGTTGTCGGGGTAGATGAACGGAAGCCCCTTCACGTGCCGGTAGGCGAACGCGGCGATGGTGGGGAGCTTGGCCAGCAGCCGGATGATGGAGATGTAGCGCTGCTGCGGGTCGTGGATGTCGCGCGCCTGCGGGTAGAAGCTGGAGAGCGCCGCCGTGGCGCTGCACAGCATCGACATGGGGTGCGCGTCGTAGCGGAACCCCTCGAGGAACTTGCGGATGTTCTCGTGGACGTACGTGTGGAACGTGATGTCGTGCACCCACGTGTCGTACTGCGGCTGCGTGGGGAGCTCGCCGTGGCGCAGCAGGTACGCGACCTCGAGGAAAGTGGCCCCCTCGGCCAGCTGCTCGATGGGATAGCCGCGGTAGCGCAGGATCCCCTGGTCGCCGTCGATGTAGGTGATGGCGCTGCGGCACGACGCGGTGTTCATGAACGCCGGGTCGTAGCTGAGCGTGCCGAACTCGGCCGGGTCGCGGCGGATGGCGCGGAGGTCGGCGGCGCGGATGTACGTGTCGCCCTCGGGGCCTTCGGTGCGCACGGGCGCGCGGTAGCTCGCGCCGGTGCGGGGGTCGCGGATCTCGAGCGCCTCGGGCGTCGCGGGCGTCTCCGGTGGGGTCTGGCTCATGGCGGACGGCAAGTGGAGGGTCGTGACGGAAGCGGGGCGTCGCCCCCCGCGGGACGGGGCGGCGGCGTTGCGGGGAACTTAAGGGGCGTCCCGGCGGAAGCCATGTTTCTCCATGAGGCGATACAGGGTGGTCCGGTCGATCCCCGCCAGCCGCGCCGCCCGGGACATGTTCCCCCCCGACCGGGCGGCCAGCGCCCCCAGGTAGGCCCGCTCGAAATGGACCACCAGCTCGTCCTTGGCGCCGTGAAAGGGGGCCGACAGCAGCCCGGCGGGGTAGGCGGGCGCCAGCATGGCCGCCGCCGCCGCCGGCAGCGCCGCCTCGCCCCCCTCCCCCTCCTCCGCGGGCAGCTCCGCCGCGGTCACCGCCGCCCCCGCCTCCGCCAGCACCGCCACGTGCTCGATGCAGTTCTGCAGCTCGCGCACGTTGCCGGGCCAGCGCCGCCGCTGGAGCGCCGCCACGGCCTCGGCGGCCAACGTGGGCGGCGGCGTCCCCGCCCCCCGGTGCCGCGCCCACGAGCGGCGCAGGAAGAACTCCGCCAGCAGCGGGATGTCCTCCGCCCGCTCGCGCAGCGGCGGCAGCTTGATGGGGACCACCCGCAGCCGATAGAAGAGGTCCTCGCGCAGGACCCCCTGCCGCACCGCGTCCTGCGGGTCGCGGTTGGTGGCCGAGACGAACCGCACGTCCACCACCGCGTCCTGGTGCTCGCTCCCCACGCGCCGCACCACCCCGTCCTGCAGCACCCGCAGCAGCTTGGCCTGCAGCGGCAGCGCCATCTCGGTGAGCTCGTCCAGGAACAGCGTGCCGCCGTGCGCCACCTCCAGCAGCCCCGCCTTGTCGCGGTCGGCGCCCGTGAACGCGCCCTTGCGGTGCCCGAACATCTCCGACTCCAGCAGCGCGTCCGGGAGGGCGGCGCAGTTCACCGGCACCAGCTTCCGCGCGGCGCGGCGGCTCTGCCGGTGGATGAACTGGGCGATGAGCTCCTTCCCCGTGCCGCTCTCGCCGCTGATCATGACGGACGCGTCGGTGGAGGCCACACGCCGCGCCAGCTCCACCGCCTTCCGGAGCCCGGGGCTCTCCCCCAGCAGCGCCGGGGCATCCAGCGGCGCCCCCACGGCCGCCTCATCCGCGGCGCCCCCGGGGCCGGGGGGGCGCCGGTCCTGCCGTCCGGGCTCCCCCCGGGACGCATGGGCCGCCCGGGCCGCCAGCACCTGCAGGTGCGAGGCCGAGAAGGGCTTGGGGAGGTAGTCCCACGCCCCGGTCCGCAGCGCCTCGATGCTGCCGACCACGCTGGGATTGCCGCTCATGGCCACGACCAGCACCCCGGGGTGCGTCGCCAGCGCGGTGCGCACCAGCTCCAGCCCGCCCGCCAGCGCCAGCTCCACCAGCACCAGGTCGAAGCGGCGGCGGCGCAGCAGCTCCAGCGCCTCGTCGCCGCGGGCGGTGGCCGTCACCTGGTGCCCGTCCAGCTGCAGCACCGACACGCACCCCTCCCGCACGGTGCGGTCGTCGTCCACCACGAGCACGCGCAGCCCGGCGGCCACCTCGGCCACGGCGGCGCCCCCGGGGCGGGCGCGGAATGGTTCGGTCATTGCGTAAGGCGCGGGTGGACGGTGGTGCGAGGCTCCAGGGGTGTGGCGCCCCCGCCGCAGGGCGGGGGGCGCCGCTGCCACACCGGAGGCCGCCCAGCGTGGCCGCGATGCAACAGCAGGTGCCCCACAGACCGGCGGCCGGGGCAAAAGGTCACGCCGTCGGCCGTCGGCGTGGGCGCCGGTGTTGCGTCCGCGAATCGCAGGCCGTCTTAGCTCACGCGAGCGCACGCTCCCCTCACTCCTTCGCATGTCCGGACAGCTTCAGCCGTACACTCCACGTCCGCCGCAGGGCACCGTCCCCGCGCCGCCGCCGGTCCCTGCCGGGGGCGGCGTGGCGCCCGGCTGGGAGCGCGGGTGGGAGCCACCGCCGCCACCGCGGGATGGCGCCCTCCGCCGCTACGTCGCGGCGCTGCGCCGCTACGCGTGGCTCATCGTGCTGTTCGGGCTCATGGGGGCGGGCACGGGGTACGTGGCCAGCACCTTCATCACCCCCGAGTACGAGGTGCAGGCCACCATCCTGCTCTCCGGCGGCGGCAGCGTGGCGGGGCGCGGGCCCATCCAGGCGGAGGAGTTCCTGGCTACCGCCGGCTTCCGCGACCTCCTGCGCTCCTATCAGGTGGCCGACCCGGTGGTCTCCGAACTCCGGCTGTTCCTCACGCCGGCCAGGGCGGCCGACAGCACCCTCTTCCGCACCTTCCGCGTGGACCAGGGGCGCCTGCGGCCGGGACAGTACCTGCTGACGGTTGCGGGGGGGCGCTACACCCTTGCCCTCCAACGGGGCGTCGAGGTGGAGCAGGGGGTGGTGGGCGACTCCATCGGGCGCGCCGTCGGGTTCGTGTGGCAGCCGCCGGCCGCGGCGCTGTCGGGGCGCCCCAACGTGGCCTTCACGGTGGTCACCCCGCGTGAGGCCTCCAACACGCTCATCTCCCGGTTGCGCATCCCCGAGACCGACCGCGCCTTCCTCAAGATGTCGCTGTCGGGCGCCGACCCCCAGCGCATCGCCGCCACCCTCAACGCCTGGGTGCGGCAGTTCGAGGCGGTGTCCACCTCGCTCAAGAAGAGCAAGGTGTCGCAGGCGGCCCGCATCCTGGAGGGGCAGCGCGAGTACGCCTCGCAGGAGCTCGCGCAGGCCGAGGCGGCGCTGCAGCGCTTCCGCGTGCAGACCGTCACCGAGCCCAGCGAGCGGCAGGCGATCGTGCCCGGGCTGGACATGACCAACAACCCGGTGTTCGACAGCTACTTCCGCGAGAAGCTCCTGGCCGACGGCTTCCGGCGCGACCGGGAGGCGCTGGAGGCGGTGGCCCGCGCGGCGGGGGACAACGGCGGCATCACGCGGGAGGCCGTGCTCTCCATTCCCAGCGTGAGCGCGGACCCGGCCGCGGAGGACCTGCGCAAGGTGCTGCAGGAGCAGGCCGACCGCGACGCCGCGCTGCGCCGCCTGCGCGACACCTACCAGGACGAGTACCCGGCGGTCAAGGCGGAGGCGGCGGCACTGGCCACGCTGCGCACCACCGCGGTCCCCGCCGCGCTGGGCGCCTACGTGGCGCAGCTGCGCCGGCGCGAGCAGGCGCTGGGGGCCAGCATCGCGCAGCGGGGGGCCGACCTCCGGGCCATCCCCGTGCGCACCATCGAGGAGCAGCGCCTCAAGCGCCAGCTCGAGGTGGCCAGCCAGACCTATCTGTCGCTCAACACGCGGGCCGTGGAGGCGGCGATGGCCGACGCCTCCACCGTCCCCGACGTGCAGGTGCTGGACAAGGCCGAGGCGCCGCTCAACCCCACGAAGAACACCGCGCCCGTGCTCATCGCGGGGGCCATCGCCGCCGGGATCGCCGCCGCCGTCCTGCTGGCCATCCTGCTCGACCGGCTGGACCGCCGCTTCCGCTACCCGGAGCAGGTGACCGAGGAGCTGGGGCTGTACATCATGGGCGTGATGCCGGTCATCGCCGCCGACGGACGCAACAGCACCACGCAGGCGGCGCAGGTCGTGGAGGCGTTCCGGACGGTGCGCATGAACGTGCGCTACGCGGCGCTGCCGCACCGCCCGCTCACCGTCACGATCACCAGCCCCGGCCCCAACGACGGCAAGTCGCTCATCGCCTCCAACCTGGCGCTGTCGTTCGCCGAGTCGGGGGCGCGCACGCTCCTCATCGACGGCGACATCCGCCGCGGGGAGCTGGGGGAGACCTTCGGCACCCCCGGCGAGCCCGGGCTGGTGGACTACCTCGACGGGCGCGCCCTGCTGGGGGAGGTGCTGGTGGCGACCGACGCGCACCCCAACCTCACCCTCATGCCCGCCGGCGCGCGCCGGCGCCGCGCCCCCGAGCTGCTGGCCACGCCGCGCCTCCCGCAGCTCATGGCGCAGATGGGGCGCGACTACGACGTGGTCATCGTCGACTCGCCGCCGCTGGGCGCGGGCTTCGACGCCTTTGCCATCGCCACCGCCACCGCGAACATGCTGCTGGTCATGCGCCCGGGCACCACCGACCGGAAGATGGCGGCCGCCAAGCTGGCGCAGATGGACACGCTCCCCGTGCGCGTGATGGGCGCGGTGGTCAACGGCATCACGCTCACCGGCGACTACGAGTACTACAGCTACTATCGCGACTACCAGCCCGAGGGCGAGGACGAGGAGGAGGCGGCGGCCGTGGCCGTCGAGCCGCCCTCGCGCCTCGCGCCCGGCGCGCGCGCCGCGGCCGCCGCGGTGCGCGTCGATCCCCCCGGAGGCGAACCCGCATGGCGATGAGAACGGCACTCCGCGACGCGGTCCGTGTGGCGGTCCGCGCGGCGGTGCTCCTGCTGGCGGCGGCGCCGCTCCGCGCGCAGGACGGCGCCGGCGTCCCCCTCGCCGGGGCGCAGCGCGCCACCCGCGACGAGCTCACCGCACGGGTGGCGTCGCTGGAGGCGCAGCTGGCGCGCGACGGCGGGGCCGGGCGCGTGCGCGACCAGCTGGCGGCCACCCGCGCCCGCCTGGCGCAGGGCGACTTCAAGGTGGGCGACCGCTTCATCCTCACCTACCGGCTGGAGCGCGTCGGCGTGGACACCATCGGGGTGCGCGACAGCCTCCGTGTGTCGCTGGGCGGGCTCCCCGACACGCGGCTGGCGGGCGTGCTGCGCTCCGAGCTGGACGCCCACCTCGAGGCACACGTGGCGAGGTATTTGCGCACGTATGCCGTGCGGGCCAGCCTCCTCACCCGCGTGGCGGTCATCGGCGCCGTGCGCAACCCGGGGTACTACTACGTGCCGCCCGACCGTCCCCTGAGTGACCTGGTGATGGTGGCCGGCGGACCGGGGCAGGACGCGCGCCTCGCGGACCTGGAGGTGCGGCGCGACGGGAAGCTCCGGCTCCGGGAAAAGGACACGCGACGGGCCGTCAAGGACGGGCGCACCCTCGAGGAGCTGGACATCCAGTCGGGAGACGAGGTGCGCGTCCCCGAGCGCCGCGGGGGGGTGAACCTGGGCCTCGTGATGCAGGGCGCCCTCGTGGTGTCGTCGCTCTTCTTCGCCGGCCTGCAGTTCCTGCAGTGGTATTACAGCCGCCAGGACGGCTGACCCCTCTCTCCTTCGCTCTCGCCACCCGTGACGCCGCCGCTCGACTCCCGTACCACCCGCCGTCCCACCCCTGCCGCGTCGCGCGCCGTGCGCGCCGCCGGCCCGGGTGCGGGCCTGGCAGGCGCGGGCACGCCGGGGGTGGGCGCGCCCGCGGACGGGAGCGGGGCGCTGCTGCGCGGGGGGGATGACGGCGTGCGCGCCCTGGCGTACGCCGGCAGCCCCGGCGACGACTTCGAGCCGCGGCCGCGCTCGCAGCTGGCCAGCCGCCTCTTCAACGCGGGGCTGGCGCTGGTGATGCTGCTGGTGGCGCTCCCGGTGATGCTGCTGGTGGCGCTGCTGGTGCGCCTCACCTCCCGCGGGCCGGTGCTCTACGCCCAGACCCGCGTGGGGGTCGACCGCCGCTGGGGGCGCGCCAGCACCGTGGGCGGGCGTCGCGCCGAGAACCTGGGGGGCGCCCCCTTCACCATCTTCAAGTTCCGGTCGATGCGCGTGGACGCCGAGGCCGACGGCCAGGCGGTGTGGGCGCGCCGCAACGACGACCGCGTCACCCCCGTGGGGCGCTTCCTCCGCCAGTCGCGCCTGGACGAGCTGCCGCAGCTGTTCAACGTGCTCCGCGGCGACATGAACCTGGTGGGACCGCGTCCCGAGCGCCCCAGCATCGTGGTGCGCCTCCGCGAGCAGATCCCCGAGTATCCGGTGCGCCACCGCGTGAAGCCCGGCATCACCGGGCTGGCGCAGGTGTGCAACCCCTACGACCAGACCATCGATGACGTCCGCCGCAAGGTGGCCTTCGACATCGCCTACATGCGCGGTCAGTCGCTGTGGGCCGACGTCAAGATCCTCGCCCGCACCGTGCCGGTGATGGTGCTGCGCATGGGCGGCTGGTAGCGATCGCCCGCGCCCGCGGCGGGCTCACCCCACCCGCCGCGCCTTCTTCTTCAGGAAGTCCATCAGCACGAACTGCCCCAGGCTCATCGTGTTGGTGAAGTACGCCTTCCCGCGGCTGATCTCGCTCACCCGGCGCACGAACTCCACCAGCGCCCGGTCCCGCGCCAGCATGAAGGTGTTGATCATGATCCCCGCCTTCCGGCACGCCGCCACCTCGCGCAGCGTCTCGGCGATCACGTAGCCGTCCAGCCCCATCGAGTTCTTGTAGATCCGTCCGTCGGGCATCGTCAGCGCCGACGGCTTCCCGTCGGTGATCATGATCACCTGGCGCATGTCCTTCTTCTGCGCCAGCAGCAGCCGCCGCGCCACCTTGAGCCCCTCGGCGGTGTTGGTGTGGTAGGGGCCCACCTGCGCCCGCGCCAGCGCCCCCAGCGGGATCTCCTCCGCCGAGTCGTGGAACAGCACCACCCGGATGGTGTCGCCCGGGAACTGCGTGCGGATGAGGTGCGTGAGCGCCAGCGCCACCTTCTTGGCCGGCGTGAAGCGGTCCTCGCCGTACAGGATCATCGAGTGCGACGTGTCCAGCATCAGCACCGTCGCGCAGCTGGAGCGGTACTCCGCCTGCCGCACCAGCAGGTCGGGGTAGTCGAGGTCCAGCGGCACCGCCAGCGAGCCGGTGCGCGCGAGCGCGTTGGCCAGCGTCCCCGGCACGTCCAGGTTGAGCGTGTCGCCGAACTCGTAGGGGCGGCTGGCGGCGTCGGCCTCCACCCCGGTGGCCAGCTGCGGGGTGTCGTGCGCCCCCACGCTGGCCTTCCCCAGCGACCCCAGCAGGTGCCGCAGCGTCCGGTACCCCAGGAAGTCGATCCCCTTGCTGGTGAGCCCGAACTGCACCCCCTTGGCGGCCCCCTGCGCCACCGACCCCTTCCCCGTGACCGGCTGGTTCGCGCCCGCCACCGGGGCGCCCCCCTCCACGGTCAGCAGCCCGTCCTCCACCAGCCGCTCCACCAGTCCGTCCAGCAGCGCGGCCAGCTGCTCCTCCGACACGCCGTCCCCGTCGCCGCGCAGCGCCGCCAGCATCTCGGGGGTGATCTGCCCCCCCTCGATGAGCGCCTGCAGGATCGCGTCCTTGAGCGCCGCCAGCGACTGGTCCCCCTCAGCCTCCGGGAGCCCCCAGCCGGGGTCGCCCCCGCCGGCAAAGCCCGACTGCAGCAGGTAGTCCGCGAGCTGGTCGAGGAGCGCCTGGAGGTCCACGGCGTCCGCGAGGCGCGGGTCGAACTTGGTGTAGGTGTGCTGGCGCATGGGAGCCTCGGGGTGCGCCGCGCGCTAGAACGACGGCCGGCGGCGGGACTCCCGCTCGGCGCGCCCGTACTGCCCCCCTTCGGTGCGCGAGAGCTTGCGACGCGCCACCAGCGCCTCCAGCACCAGCTCGCACGCCACCACCACGCCGGCGTCGTCGTCGGCCGCCGCCAGCCCCGCCTCCACCACCTGCGCCACCAGCCCGGGGACCAGCGCAAACCCCTGCCGCACCAAGGCCGGCGACACCTCGTCGGACACCTGCAGCGCCGCCCCTTCGTCAAACCAGATGACCGCCGCCTCGGCGTCCAGCGCGGGGGCGTGCGCCGCCAGCGTGGCATCGCAGGCGCGGCGGATCAGCTCCCGCGCAATGGCCGCGCCCCCCACCAGCTCCCCCTCGTACTCCAGCTCCAGCTTGCCGGTGATCGCCGGGAGCGCCGCGTACACGTCGGCGATGCGCGGCGTCACCTCCGCGTCCCCCTGCCGCAGCGCTCGCTGCTCGGCGCCCGACACCACCAGCTCCAGCGTGGAGATGGGGAGGCGCTGCGAGACGCCGCTGCGCCGGTCCACCCGCGTGTCGCCCCGCGCCTCGAAGGCCACCCGCTCCACCACCTCCGCCACCAGCGGCGACAGGCGCAGCGGGCGCTCCTCGCCGCGCCCCGTCCACGCCTCCTGCCGCGTGATGGCCACCCCCAGCGCCACCCCGCTTGGGTAGTGGGTCTGGATTTCGCTGCCGATGCGGTCCTTGAGCGGCGTGATGATCTTGCCGCGCGCCGTGTAATCCTCGGGGTTGGCCGAGAAGCAGAGGAGCACGTCCAGCGGCAGCCGCACCGGGTAGCCTTTGATCTGGATGTCCCCCTCCTGCATGATGTTGAACAGCCCCACCTGCACCTTGCCCGCCAGGTCGGGGAGCTCATTGAGGGCGAAGATCGCGCGGTTGGCGCGCGGGAGCATGCCGTAGTGGATGGTGAGCTCGTCTCCCAGCTGGTGTCCGCCGCGCGCCGCCTTGATGGGGTCCACGTCGCCGATGAGGTCGGCGACCGTCACGTCGGGGGTGGCCAGCTTCTCCACGTAGCGCGCCTCGCGCCCCACCCAGGCGATGGGGGTGTCGTCGCCCAGGGCGGCCACCCGCTCGCGCCCGTACTTGGAGATCGGGGCGAAGGGATCGTCGTGCACCTCGCTCCCGGCAAGGATGGGCATCGCCTCGTCCAGCAGCGTCACCAGCGCCCGCAGGATGCGCGACTTCGCCTGCCCGCGCAGCCCCAGCAGGATGAAGTTGTGGCGGGCCAGCAGGGCGTTCACCACCTGCGGGATGACGGTGTCCTCGTACCCCTGCACGCCGGGGAAGAGGGGGCCCCGGTCCTGCAGGCGGGCCATGAGGTTGCGGCGCAGCTCGTCCTTGACGGACGCGGGGCGGTTGGCCGCCCAGCTGGAACGTCGGAGCGCGCCCAGGGTATCGGGAAGGACAGTCACAGCGGTTCCAGGGAAAAGGAGGGCGTCCCGGCGGGGCGCCGGCTGGTGGTACAGCGCACGACAGCCGGGGGTTGTTTCCCGAACAACGCCCCCGGCGGCTGGTCGTGCCCGTTTTGTGATGAAACGCACTCTTGACAGCACGAGGTCAGCCATTGAGGTTTACTGCGCTTGAACCCCGCCGGCATTCCGCCGGGGGGGCCGTGCGCTTATCTGGACGCACGGCGCCATCTCTGCCCCGCCTGGAGTCCACTCACCATGAAGCGCATCGCCCTCGTCGCCGCCGCCCTCGTGCTCGCCGCCTGCTCCAAGGAGGAGGCTGCTCCCGCCGCTGATTCCGCCGCCGCCGCTCCGGCCCCCGCGGCCGCCCCGGCCATGGATTCGGCCGCGATGGCCGCCCCGGCCGATTCGGCCGCCGCGGCTGCGCCGGCTGCCGACACGACCAAGCACTAAGCCGCTCGGTTGGGTGCCAAGGGGGCGGGACGCATCAGCGTCCCGCCCCCTTGGTCATTGCCCCCCGGCGCGTCACGCCGCCGGAGGGTCCCCTGCCGTGGCCACCGCCTCCACCACCAGCGGCACCCCGTCGATTGGGGCCGCCTCCGGGCCGCTGCCCCACTGCGCGCGCACCGTCGCCCCCGGCGACAGCTCCCGCCGCACCATCCCCAGCGCCATCGGACCCCGCTGCGGATGCCACGCCGCGCTGGTCACCGCCCCCACGCGCTTCCCCTCGGTGTCCACCAGCCAGGCCCCCGCAGGCACCGGCGAACGGCCGTCCACCGGCCGCAGTCGACGCAGGTGCCGGTTCACGTGCCCCCGGAAGTGCACCCGGGCCACCGTCTCCTGCCCCGTGTAGCACCCCTTCGTGAACGAGACCGCCCCCAACCCATCCAGGTTGGCCTCCTGCACCAGCGTCCCCTCGTCCATGTCGCACCCCAGCGCGGGCACCCCCGCCGCCACCCGCAGCAGCTCCCCCACGGCCGGTGGGGCGGCATGCGCCCCCTGCGCCGTCAGCCAGCCCTGCACCTCACCCATGGCGGCGGCGTCGGTCACCAGCAGGTAGCCGGGCACCCCGTCCCACGACGGGTGGGACACCACCCGTACCACCCCCGCCCCCACGGTCCCCACCACCTGCTGCCACGGCGCCAGCGCCCCGAGCGCCTCGGCCGTCCCCAGCGCGGTCATCGGGGCCAGCAGCGCGGCGGCTCCAGCGCCCGCCACCACCACGGCATCCATCGCCCCCCGCTCGTCGGTGGCGCGCGCCAGGCGCGGGTTCACGTACTTGCGCACAATCCCCAGCCACGGGTCCATCCCCGCCGGGGGCGTGGCCACCAGCAGCCGCTCCGCCCCCTCGCGCAGCAGCAGCAGGTCGGTGATCACCTTCCCCTTGGGGGTCAGCGTGACCGCCCGCTGCCCGGTGCCCTCGGCCAGCGCCGTCACCTCGTTGGTCACCAGGCCGTTGAGCGCGACCCCCGCCTGCGGGCCGTGCACCGCGCACCACGCCAGGGGCGCCGGCCACCAGACCGTCCCGGTGGCCAGCGCGTCCACGGCGTCCAACGCCGCCGGCTCCAGCGGCACCGGGAACCGCAGCGCCGGGGAGGCCTCGGCCACGGAGGGGGCAGGGCGGGGCGCCGGAGCGGATTCGGTCATGAGGGGTCGGCCATGGCAGGGGGGGCGGACGGAGCGGACGAGATGCCGGGGAGCGCGCGCACTGGAAGCGCCGCCGCCTCCAGTATGGCGTGCACCCCCGGCAGCTCCCACCCCCACCACCCATCGGGCGCTACCCCCCAGGCGGCGCCGCGTGCCATGATGGCGCGGTAGCTCGCCACCAGCGACGGCGCCCCGACCTGCCCGGGGCGATCGTCGGCGGCACGCACGAGCGTGCCCAGCCCGGCCAGCGCCGGATCGGTGTCCATCCACCCCAGCACGCTCCGATCACTATCGGCGCGCCACGCCACCCGCACCCCCTGCGCCACCAGCGCCTGGACGCGGGCCACGACCGCTGGGCGCAGCAACACGCCGTGCGCGGTCAGCCGCCCCATGGCGCGCTGGGCCCGCAGCAGGAGCACGGTCTGGAGCCCGGGGTCCACGCCCCCGTGGCCGGGGCCCCCGTGGCCGGGGGATGCGTCGTGCGGCGACGCGTGTGCGGCCGTCATCCGTGGCGCCAGGGCCGCCACCCCCTCCTCCAGCGACCGTCCGGCGAGCCACCGGTCCACCCCGTCGGCCTGGAGGGTCACCCCTTCGGCGTCGCAGGCCTCGCGGAGCGCGGCGGCCCGGAGGGTGGGGGTGGCGGCGAGGATGCCGTCGACGGCCACTACCACCGCATCGCCCCGACGTGGTTCCAATGATGGCGTACTCATGTCCTTTTTCTGGTTTTTTAGTGCTTTGATTATGTCCGTATGGTGCAGTCTGTATGCCGGAGCACGGCCCCAACTTCCTACCGCCTCAGGCTGCGCCGAGGGGCCCCAGGTAGGAGGCGGCGATGCGAGGGCGTAGGTACCAATGGCGACCCATCG
>JBILKP010000042.1:0-16185 GCA_044376625.1 Gemmatimonas sp.
TGGTGGGGGACGACCTGGTGGCGCAGGTGCGGCAGGCGCTGGCCAACGTGGTGGCGGTGCTGGCGGCCGGGGGCGCCGGGCCGCAGCACATCGTGCGCATGACCTGGTACGTGGTGGACCGCGCGGCATACCTGGCGGCGCAGGGGGAGATCGGCGCGGCGTTCCGCGAGGGCATCGGCCACTTTGCCATCGCCATGACGGCGGTCGAGGTGCGGGGGCTGATGGAGCCCGGGGCGCTGGTGGAGATCGAGGTGACGGCGGTGGTGCCGGAGCACGACCTGGAGGCGAGGGACGAGCACCGATAGGTGGGAGGGAGAGGGACGAGGGGATCGGTGCGACAGGGGGGGCGCCCGCAGGACCTGGACCGACGCGACCGGAACCGAGGTAGGGTCGCCGAGCCTTGGCGTGTCCCGCCGGGTATGCCCCCACGTCTCCCTGTGTCCTGGCCGCTGACGGTGGCGGCTGCCCTGCTGGCCGTCTTCCCGCTGGTGACCCGGATGGTTCCTCCCTGGGTCGCCCCGAGCCCCCTCCGCGCCCAGTCCGCCCCCCGCCTGGTCACCCTCACCGGCGTGGTGCGCGACTCGGCCACCGGGGAGGTGCTCCCCAACGCACGGGTGGGGGTGCACAGCTCCCCCCGCGTGGTGATCACCAACGCCGACGGGCGCTTCACGCTGCTGGGGGTGCCGGCCGCCGCGCAGCAGCTGCGGGTGCAGTACATCGGCTACCGCACCGTGACCATCCCCGTGCGTGCCGACTCGGCGCCGCGCCCCATCGAGGTGCGGCTGGCCAGGGCGGTGGTGCGGTTGTCCGGGGTGCGGGCCACCGCCGCCACCGAGGAGAACCCCACGGTGGTGGCCATAGGCCGTGACATCAGCGTGCAGGCCATCTCCACGGCGCAGGTGGAGGCGATGCCGTCGGTGGGGGAAGCCGACGTGTTCCGCGCGCTGCAGATGCTCCCCAGCGTGGCGGCGGCCGGCAACGGGAGCGCCAGCCTCTCGGTGCGCGGCGGGAAGCCCGACCAGAACCTGGTGCTGCTGGACGGGATCAACGTGTACTACGTGGACCACTTCTTCGGGCTGTTCAGCGCCTTCAACACCGACGCGCTCAAGGACATCCAGCTGTACGCCGGCGGGTATCCGGCGCGCTACGGCGGGCGGGTGTCCAGCGTGATCGACCTCACCGGCAAGGCGGGGGACGAGCGCCAGTTCCGCGCCAGCGGCGGCGCCAGCCTGCTGAGCGCGCGCGGCGTGGTGGAGATCCCGCTGGGGCGCGGGAGCCTGCTGGTGTCGGGGCGCCGCTCGTACACCGACGTCATCCGGAGCGGGCTGTACAACCGCCTGTTCGACTTTGCGCGGGCGGGGTCCACGCCCGCGGCACCCGGGGGACCGGGGGGCGTCGGCGCTGGGCGCGGGGGGTTTGGCCGCTTCCAGGCGGCCACGGTGGACCCGGCGTTCTTCTTCTACGACTTCAACACCAAGCTCACCTACCGCCCGTCGTCGAAGGACGTGGCCACCGTGAGCGTGTTCCGCGGGCTGGACAACCTGGACCAGTCGCAGACGCTGGGGGGCGGCTTTTCCCCCTTCAACCGGGGCGGACAGGCGACGGGGCCGGCCACCACGCCCACGCTCAACGACCTCACCATCGCGCAGAACACCGGCGCCAGCGCGCGCTGGTTCCGCCAGTGGACCAGCCGTGTGGCAAGCGACCTGATCGTGTCGCAGTCGCGCTACGTGAGCACCAGCGACCGCACCGCCAGCGGGGGCACCCCCATTGGCGGGGCGCGCTTCACCTTCGGCTTCCAGGAGGACAACACCGTGGACGACCGCACCGTGCGGCTCGAGACCATGGTGGACGTGGCGGCGGCCTCCCGCCTGGAGGCGGGGCTCTGGGTGACGGACAACACGGTCCACTACGCGTTCGTGGTGGGGAGCACCACCGACACGCTGCAGCGGCGCCGCAACACGCTGCGCGACAACCGGGCCACCACCACGGCGGCGTTCGTGCAGCACCGGTGGACGCCGGTGCCGGCGCTGGAGCTCACCACCGGCGTGCGCGCCAGCCGCTACGATGCCACCGGGGGGTCGTTTGTGGAGCCGCGCGTGAGCGGCGGGTGGCAGCTGTCGCCGGCGCTGCGCCTCAAGGCGGCGTGGGGGCGCTACCACCAGTTCGTGAACCGCGTGGAGAACGAGGACGTGCTGCAGGGGAGCCGTGACTTCTGGCTGCTGGCCGACACCGTGCTCCTGCCGCAGGGGTCCACCCACGTGGTGGCCGGGTTCCTGTACGACCGTCCCGGGTGGGCCCTCAACGTGGAGGGCTACGACAAGTCGATGGAGAACGCCACGCTCTTCTCGCGGCGGTACCGCCAGCAGTTCGGGGTGAACACCGGGTCGTTCTTCTACGTGGGGGACGGCCGGGCGCGCGGGGTGGAGGTGCTGCTGGAAAAGAAGCGGGGGGCGTTCACCGGGTGGACCAGCTACACGCTGATGCAGGCCACCAACCGCTTCGCCGAGGTGGACGGCGGGCGCGCCTTCCCCAGCGCGCTGGACCAGCGGCACGAGCTCAAGGGGTTCGGCTCGTTCCAGGCCGGCCCGTGGGACTTCTCCACCGTGGCCTTGTACGGGAGCGGGCGCCCCTACACCGCGCCGGTGTCGCAGTACCAGCTCAAGCTGCTGGACGGCACGCAGCAGAGCTACATCAACGTGAGCGACAAGAACAGCCAGCGCCTTCCCAGCTACCAGCGCGTGGACCTGGCGGCATCGCGGGTCTTCGAGACCGAGGGCTCCTTTGACTGGCGGGTGGGGATCTCGCTCTACAACGTCCTCAACCGCCGGAACGTCTCGTTCCGGAAATTCGACCTGAGCACGACGCCCATGACCGTGACTGACGTGGCGCAGCTGGGGTTCACCCCCAGCCTTGACGTGAAGCTCACCTGGCGCGGGCAGCGCGACCGGGTCACGGGGATCGACCGGTGAGCGGCTGCTCGCCGACCCTCCGCGCCCGAGGGCGTGCGGTCGCGGCGCTGGCTGTCGCCCTGGGGCTGGAGGCGTGTGGCGACCCGGCCACCACCGCCCCCGGTGGCGCCGAGCCGGTGGTGCGCGCCTACCTGTATGCGGGGCAGCCGGTGAACGACGTCCGGCTCACCTGGACCGTGCCCATCAGCCCCACCGACACCACCGCGCCGGTGGCGCCCCCGCCCATCAACGACGCCCGCCTCACGCTGGTGCGCAACGGCGTGCGCTACGCGCTCACCCGCTCCGCCGGCGACAGCGGCTACTACCAGTACAACGGCACCGACCTGGTGGTGCGCGAGGGGGACACGTGGACCCTGGAGGGATCGGTGGGGGCGCAGGCGCTGTCGGCGCGCACCATTGTCCCGGTGCGCCCCTCGGGCGCGCGGGTGGCGTCCTCCACGCTCACCGTGCCCGCCATCCCCTTTGGTCCGGGGGGCCCTGGCGGCCCTGGCGGCGGGCGCCCCGACCTGTCGCTGGCGCAGACCACGGTGCGGTGGACGCGCACCCCGGGGGCGCTGTACTTCGTGACGCTGGAGAACACCGAGGTGGCGCCGGTGGCGATCGACTTCGGGCTCCCAGAGCGGTTGCGCGGGCGACGGCGGGTGGTGTTCGCCCCCACGGCGGCGGACAGCCTCCCCATCAACGCGCTGGGGCTCCCTTTCCTCGGGCGCTACCGGGTGCAGGTGTGGCGGGTGAACGAGGAGTATGCGGCGCTGTACAACACGCTGCAGCAGGACTCGCGCGACCTGAACGAGCCGTTCACGAACATCACCGGCGGGGTGGGGGTGTTCACGGCGTTCGCGGCGGACACGACGAGCGTGGTGGTGGTGCGGCCGCTGTAGGCGGGACGCGGGACCGGCGGGAGCGGAAGACGGCGGGGCAGGTGGTATCGGAGCTGCTGCGCGCGGCGCTCACCGCGCCGGCCACCCACCGCGGCGTGGTGCGTGAGGCCCCTGCCGTGCACGGCTTCCGTCCGTTTGCGCCCCGGGAGGTGATGGTGACCAGTGCGCAGGTGGACGCCCTGCGCGACCAGGACGCGTACTAGGCGCCCTCCATGCCGACCGGGCTGGCGTTGCGCGCGTTGTGGGACGTGAACGTGCTGATTGCCCTGCTGGACGGGAGCCACGTGTCCCACGCCGCGGCGATGGCCTGGCTTGCCACGCACGGCAGGGACGGGTGGGCCTCGTGCCCCATCACGCAGAACGGCTGCGTGCGCCTGATGTCATCAGCGGGGTATCCGGCGCCGCGCCCTGCGTGGGAGGTGGCCGAACGGCTGCGCCTGGCCACGGTGGACGAATCGCACGAATTCTGGGCAGACGGTGTGTCGGTGCTGGACCCGGCGGTGGTGCGGCTGGATCGCATCCATGGAGCCAGGCAGCTGACGGACGCCTACCTGCTGGCGCTGGCGGTGCGACAGGGGGGGCGGTTGGTGACCTTCGACCGGGCGGTACCGTGGCAGGCGGTGCCCGGGGCCACGGCAGCGCACCTGGTGGTGCTGTAGGGCAGCGGGCCCGTCGGCGGCTCGGCGCTGGTGCCTTGGCCCCATGGTTCGTCTCGATCCCGCCTCGGGGCACCTCGTGCCTCCGTCGTGTTGGAGATGCCCACAGCTTGACGGGAAGCAAAAGTTCCTCCATAATGGAGGAGCAGTGATGCGTCGTCTGCCTCTGGTACCTGTCGGGAGCACCCCATGGCGACCCTCAACATCAAGAATTTCGACGACACGCTGTACGAGCGGCTGAAGCAGCGGGCTGCGGAGCAGCACCGGTCGGTGGCGCAAGAGGTCACGCACCTGCTGGCGATGGCGGTGGGCGGTGAACCTCGCCCGTCCATCCTGGAGCTGGAAGGGCTGGGGCGGGAGCTGTGGCATGGGGAGTCGGCCGCTGGCCATGTGGCTCGGGAACGTGATGCCTGGGGATGAGCCTGCCTCAGGAGCCCGTCGTGTCGGTAGCGACCGCTGACCTCCTGGCGCGGGTTGGCCCTGGCCCCGTGGGGGTGGATACCGCCTGCTTCATCTATTTCGCCGAGGGGCATCCGGCGTACGCGCCCCTGCTGCGTCCGCTGTTTGCGGCTGCCGATGCCGGTGTCCTGACGCTGGTGACCTCCAGCATCACGCTGCTGGAGGTGCTGGTGGTGCCGTATCGTGCGGGCGATGCGACCTTGGCCAACCACTATGAGCGCCTGCTGACTCAGGGGCGCGGCGTCACGGTGGTGGCGGCGGACACCGTGCAGGTGCGCGTCGCGGCACAGCTGCGTGCCCGCCTGGGACTCCGCGTCCCCGATGCGGTGCAACTGGCCACCGCGCTGGCCGCCGGGTGCACGGCATTCGTCACGAACGATCGCGCGCTCCCCTCGCTGCCGGGCTTGCCCGTGGTACAGGTGGGGGCATTGGGGTAGGGGCCACTCCCCTGCCCGGATCCTACCCCCGCCGCCCGCGCCGCGACCCGTGCCGGTCCAGCACCGCTTCGGCCTCGGCGCGCGCTGCCGCTGACTCGCGCACCGCAAACAGCCTGGCCTTCGCCTCGCGCATGGCCGTCTCATGCTCCACGATGGGGCGCGGGTAATCGCGCCCCAGCCGCACGCCGGCCATCTGCGCCACCAGCGCGGGCATGGCGTGCGGCGCATGGAGGTCATCCGTGGGGACCCCCGCCAGCTCGGGCACCCACTGCCGGATGAAGGCGCCGGTGGGGTCCTGGTCGCGCCCCTGCTTGATGGGGTTGTAGATGCGCACCGTGTTGATGCCGGTCGTCCCCGACTGCATCTGGAACTGCGAGTAATGGATGCCGGGCTCGTAGTCCAGGAAGTGCGGGGCCAGCGCCCGGGCGGTGGCCTGCCACGGCAGCCACAGGTGGTAGGAGGCGAACGACACCAGCATGGCGCGCATCCGGAAGTTGAGCCACCCCTCGGCGCGGAGTGCGCGCATGCAGGCGTCCACGAAGGGGTAACCGGTGCGCCCCTCGATCCACGCGGCCAGCCGCTCGGGGTCGGGATCGCGGGGGCGCAGCGTGGCGTACGCCGCGCTGAACGGCTGGTGCTCGATGCGCGGCTCATCCTCCAGCTTCTGCATGAAGTGGTCGCGCCACATGAGCCGCGAGGTGAACGAGCGCAGCGACGCGCCCCACCGCGGGTCGGTGCTCCCGGCACTCCGCAGCGCCTCGGCGCGCCGCCGCACGGCGTGCCACGCCTGCCGCCCCGAGAGGGTACCGAAGGCCAGGTGCGGGCTGATGCGCGAACAGGCGGTGAACGCCGTCACCGGCGACGACATGGCGCGCCGGTACTCCACGCCACGCTCCGCCAGGAACGACGCCAGGGTGGCGTGCGCCACCCGCTCGCCGCCGCGCACGGCGTGCTGGCGCGGTGCGTGCGAGACCACTCCCAGCACGCCCGCATCGGGGGGATGGCCCGGCTCCGGTGTGGGCATGCTGCCATCATGACACGGGAGCGGCGCGAAGCGCGCGGGCGGGTGCGCCAGCGGTGCGCGCACCACGGCGTCCCACCGTTCCGCCCAACCGTTGCGCGAGGGGAGGCGGCGCACCACGCCCCCGGCCTGCAATTCACGGAAGGGGAGCCCGCGGGCCCGCGCCCAGGCGCGCACGCGGCGGTCGCGCGCGTAGGTGCGGGCGTTGCCGGTCTCCTCGTGCGCCCAGAGCGCTGCCACCGGCAGGGTGCTGACCAGCTGCTCCAGCTGCTGGACCGCGTCGCCGGTGCGCAGCAGCAGCTCCCCGCCCCGGCGGCGCAGGCGCGCGCGCAGCTCGGTGACACAGTCGACGGCAAAGGTCAGGTGCTGCGCGTCGGCGTCGGGGGCGGCGAGGATGTCGGGTTCGAACAGGTACACCCCCAGCACGGGTCCCTGGCGCGCGGCGGCGGCCAGGGGCGCGTGGTCGTGCAGGCGCAGGTCGCGCTTGAACCACACCAACTGGAGAGGCATGCAGCCAAGGATAGCGCGGGCGACAACTCCCCCACAAAAACCCACGGGGGGACGATGGCTCGTCCCCCCGTGGTTCCTGCCCCTCGGCGCCGCTGCCCTCCCTACGGCGTGATCTTCCGCGGCGCCTGCTGCTTGATCTTCTCCAGGTACTTCTGGAAGAAGAACTTGTGGATGTCCATCATGTTGGTCTCGCGCCCCTGGATGTACGTCTGGATGATGGTGCTGGTCATGTCCAGCGGCGTGCCGCTGGTGATGAGCAGCGTCCCCTCCTTCCCCACCTCCAGCGACCCCACCTTGTCGGCGATCCCCATGAACTCGGCGGCATTGATGGTGACCGCCTTGAGCGCCTCCTCCTCGGGGAGCCCGAAGGCCACCGCCACCCCGGCCTCCCACGGCAGCCGGTAGCTGTACAGCCCGCCGCTGCCGCCGGCGATGGCGAACTTCACCCCCGCCTCGTGCAGCCGGGCGGGCGTGGCGTAGGCGCCGTCGTACCCCTCGTACTGGCGGTCGGGGGCGGCCATGGTGCTGGTGAGGATTACCGGCACGTTCTCGGCCTTGAGGCGGTCGGCCACCACCAGCGCGTCACGCCCGCCGCGGATGACCAGCTTCACCCCCTCGGCCTTGGCCCAGGTGATGGCGTCGTTGATCTGGGCGGCCCCCTCGGCGGCCACCACCACGGGGATCGCGCCGTCCAGCGCGGGGATCATCGCCGCGTAGCGCGGGTCGGTGCGCCCCGCCTGTCCAGCCTTCACCGCGTCGCGGTAGGCGCGCGCCTCGCCAAACCAGTTGCGGATCTCCTCCACCTGCTCCGCGTAGGTCTTGGGGGCCGGCTGCGGCGGGCCGCCACGCCCCCCGGGGCCGCCGCCGCCAAAGCGGCGCGGGCGCGCGTTGGGGTCGGGCCACCGCACGTTCAAGGCGGCCGCCCCCTTCATGGACATCTCCTCCCAGGTCCACCCCTCCAGCGACAGTGCCGAGGAGAGCCCGGAAATCACGCCCCCCTCGGGGGTGCTGAAGGCCACCAGCACCCCCGCCGAGCGCGTGGTGCCGATGTGCCGGCTCTCGGCGTTCACCGCCACATCGGCGCGCACGTTGGGGTTGAAGTCCCCCAGCTCGTTGATGTCGTTGGAGACGTCCACCGAGCCGATCTCGGTGATCCCCACCGTGCTGTAGGCGTCGATGAGCCCCGGGTAGATGTGCTTGCCGGTGACGTCCACCACCTTGGCGGCGCGCGGGGTGGCCACTTCGGGGCCGCCGATGGCGGTGATCTTGCCGCGCTCCAGCACGATGGTGCCGTTCTGGATGGTGCCCTTGGTGACGGTGTGGATGGTGGCGCCGCGCAGCACCACCGGCTGCTCCTGCACCGGGGCGGGCATCATCACCTGCGCCGCGGCGGCGGCGGGGGCCAGCGCACCGAGGGTGGCGGCAACGGCCAGCGCGGCCACCGCGCGTTGCGCACGGATCATGGCGGGTCTCCTGGAAGGGGTCAGCTGCGGACAGGTCGTGCTGGTCATGGTCACTTGCTCCCCGGGCCGCGCCCGCGCGGCGGGCCGCCGGCGCCGGCGCCCGGCTCGCCCGGGGCCGCGGCCAGCACCGCCTGGATGAGCTGGGCGCGCTGGCGCGCCACCTCCTCGCGGAGCTGCTTGTCCTCGTCCAGCGAGAAGTAGCGGCGCCCGTCCACCCACGTCTGCTCCGCCTTGGTGAACTGCGACAGCGGGTTGCCGTTCCACACCACGAAGTCGGCGTCCTTGCCCGCCTCCAGCGAGCCCACGCGGCCGTCGATGGCAACCGCCTTGGCCGCCTGGTTGGTGACGGTGGAGAGGGCGTCGATCTCGTTCACGCCGGAGCGGAGCAGCTTGCCGGCCTCCCAGTTCATGCGCGTGGAGATCTCGGCGTCGTCGGAGTGCAGCGAGGTGACCACGCCGGCCTCCATGAGCAGGCGGGCGTTGTACGACGTGGCGTCGTACGCCTCCAGCTTGAAGGCGCCCCAGTCGCTCCACACCACCGCCGCCACGCCGGACTTCTTGAGCTCGCTGGCGATCTTGTACGCCTCCACGCCGTGCTGCAGCGTCTGCACCTTGAACCCGAACTCCTCGGTGAGCCGCACCAGCGCCAGGAACTCGTCGGCGCGGTAGCCGTGCGACGAGACCAGCAGCTTCTGGTTGAGGATGTCCAGCAGCGCCTCCATGCGCAGGTCGCGGCGCGGCGGGAGCCCGGTCTTCTCCTTCTCCCAGCGCTTCCACTCCTTCTCGTAGTCGCGCGCGGCGAGGAAGTGGTCGCGGATGATCTCCTGCACCCCCATGCGCGTGTTGGGGTAGCGCGTGGGGCTGCGCTTGGGGTTCTCCCCCAGCGCGAACTTCACCGTGCGCGGCGCGCCCTGGATCTTGTACTCCTCGGGGAGCGAGCCCCACCGCGTCTTCACGAACACGTTCTCGCCGCCGATGGGGTTGGCCGAGCCGTGCTTGATCATGGTGGTGGTGAGCCCGCCGGCCAGCTGGCGGTAGAACCAGATGTTATTGTGCGTGACCACGTCCCCCATCTGCACCTCGGGGACGATGGCGAAGCCGCTCTCGTTCACCGCGCTCACGCCGGAGTGGGTGTGCGGGTCGATGAGCCCCGGGGTGACGTGCTTGCCGGTGGCGTCCACGATCACCGCGCCCGCGGGGGCGGCGAGCTTCTGCCCGACCTTCACGACCTTGCCGGCCTGCACCAGCAGGTCGGCGTTCTCCAGGCGCCCCTGCGGCCCCTGGGTCCACACGGTGGCGTTGCGCACCAGCAGCACGGCCGGCTGCGCCGGGGGGGCGCTGCGCCCGAACTCCATGGAGGGGCGTATGAAGGGGAGGTCGACCTTGGGGACCTTCACTGCCACCGTACCGCGCGCGGGCCCCTCGTACCCCTCGGTGCGGGTGCCGCGGTACTGCGCGTCGGTGCCGTTGGGGAGGGAGAGCCAGCCGTAGAAGCTGGTGTCGCGCACCGAGCCGGCCAGGAGCAGCGCCCCCTCCTGCCCCAGCGGCTCGCCGGGGATGGTGGCCTCGAGGCGGCCGGTCTCGGTGGTGATGCGCACGGCGGTGAGTGCCACGGGGCGCCGGGCGCCCACCTCGATGGTGCCGCGGATGCGGTTGAGGGGCCCCTCCAGGCGCAGCGTGGCGGTCTTGAAGGTCCCCGCGTCGTCGGAGGCGATGGTCCAGGTGCCGCGCGGGTCCACCTGCGGCGGGCGGGTGACGCCGTAGCGCGTCCCCTGCACCCACACGTCGCGCACGGTGGCCTCCTCGGTGAAGAGGTTCCCCTCGCTGACCACCAGGTTGGCCACCTTGCCGGCGGCGATGGTGCCGTGCGTCCGGTCGATCCCCAGCATGGTGGCGGGCACCGTGGTGAGCGCGGCGAGCGCCTTGTCGGGGGCCAGCCCGCGCGCCACGGCGGTGCGCAGGTTGGGGAGGAACTGCGCCTGCGACGACAGCCCGTCGGCGGTGAGCGCGAAGGGGACCCCGGCGTCGGCGAGCTGCGCCGGGTTGGTGGGGGCCAGGTACCAGTGGCGCAGGTCGGCCAGCGTGGCGCCCAGCGCTGCCTCGGGGCTGGAGACGTTGGGGGCGTCGGGGAAGGTGAGCGGTACCACCAGCGGCTGCGTGCGCCCCTTGAGGACGTCAATCAGCCGGTACTCCTGGCCGCTGCCGCGGAACCAGGGGGTGAGCTTGTAGTCGGCGGCCAGCTTGTGGGCGCGCAGGTACTCCTCCTCGCTGCCGGTCTCGAAGAGCACCGGCTGCTTCCCCTGCACGGCCTTGCCGAGGGCGGCGAGCGCCTCGCTGGTCTCGGGGGGGAGGATGGCGCGGCCGCTGGTCTCGTAGGCGCCCCAGGCGCGGAGGTACCACTCGGCGTCCATGAAGGTCTGCTTCATGAGCGCCACGGTGCCCATCGCCGAGTTGGGGTACATGCCCCCCAGCTGGAAGGAGCGCTGGAAGCCGACCGTCTGCACCAGGTCGGGGCGGAGGACCCGGTCGCGGACGCCGCCGTCGGCGAGCGACAGCACCGAGGCGGTGCCGCGGAAGATCCCCTGGCGCGGCACGGCGAGCGCGGTGCCGAAGCCCAGCGAGCGGAGCCCGGCGCGGCGGGTGGAGTCGTCCTTGAGGTTGGCGGTGGTGCTGAACCAGGCGCGCACCTGGGGGTTCCAGTGCGTGGGCCCCACGTCGCCCCCCTGGGGGACGGCGTCGGTGCCCAGGTCGGCGTGCGCGTCGATGAACCCGGGGTAGACCGTGAGCCCCTTGAGGTCCCACACGCGGGCGCCGGCGGGGGCGGCCACCCCGGCCCCCACCGCGGTGATGAGCCCGTTGCGGATGACGATGGTGGCGTTGTCGAGCACCTGCCCCGGGGCGGTGACGACGCGGGCGCCCACCAGGGCGTGGAAGCCCGTGGCGTTGGCGCGCAGCCCGGTGACGGGCTCGGTGCGGGTGGCTTGCTGGGCCTCGAGCGCGCCGGCGGCGAGCAGGGCGAGGCCAAGCAGGGAGCGGGTCGCTCTCACTGGGGGACTCCCGGAGGGGTGAGGGCCGCGGTCGCTGGGACCGGCGGCGGGGTGGGACGTGGGGCGCCGCAGCAGGGCGGAAGGGCCCCCGGACGGGCACGGACGGCCGTGTTCAGCTACGCAGCCGATGGGTGGTACGTTGGTGGCGCCGGACGGGGGCGGCAAGGGTGCTCAGGGGCCGGTGTCTCCACTGGTCCTTGACATGGATGTGAACAGCGTTAACTATATACACGTGCATTTCACACATCCCATCCGCCTCCATGACCACGCCGCTTCCCTCCACTCGCGCTGAGCGTGTCCGGGCCCGCTCGCAGGCTCGGCGCGAGCGTGAGCGGGCGTCGCTGCACGCCACCATCGTGGAGATTGCCCTCCGGCAGCTGGTGGCCCGCGGCTACGAGCACTTCTCCCTGCGCGAGGTGGCCGAGGAGGCCGGCTACACCCCCACCGCGCTGTACCGCTATTTCAAGGACCGCGACGCTCTCCTGCACGCCGTCCTGCAGGGGTGCCTGGCGCGGTTTGGTGCCGCGCTGGCGGCGGCCGACGCCTCGGCGGCCACACCGGCGGACCGGCTGGAGGCGCAGGCTGTGGCGTACGTCCGCTTTGCCCTCGACAATCCCACGCTGTACCGGGTGATGTTCATGGAGCGCCCGGAGCTGGGCATGGAGCACACGATGTCGGCGGTGGCCGCCGACGACGGCTTCGGCGTGCTGACGCGCGCGGTGCGAGACCTGGCGGCGCAGGGGCGGATTGGCAGCCACTCCGTGGAGGAGGCCAGCCTGATCTGCTGGGTGGGGGTGCATGGATTGGCCACCATGGCGGTGTCCATGCAGCTCATGCCTCCCGAGCAGCTGGTGGGGATGGCGCGCCGATTGTCCCAGGTGCTGCAGGAGGGGCTCGCCGGGTCATAGGCCTGCGCTTTTTTGTGTTCTGGAGTTAACGCTGTTAACAAACACAACGCTACACTTTTACTAAGAGTACATCATGAAGAGACTGCAAATCATCCTGGGTGTCGTGGTCGGCGCCGCCACCCTCCTGCTGGCCGCCGGCCCGTCGCTGCCCGCCCAGGCGCCGGTCCCCACCGGACGCATCACCGGCACGGTGGTGGACCAGGTCACCAGGCACCCGCTGGCCGATGCCCAGGTGCTGGTGGCGGGGACCACACTGGCCGCCCGCAGCGACAGTGCGGGGCGCTTTGTCGTGAGCCAGGTGCCCGCGGGCACGCACACGTTGCGCATTGCCCGCCTGGGGTACCGCCTCACGCTCCACCCCGACCTGCTGGTGGCGCCGGGGCGGAGCACCCAGGCGGTGGTGGAGCTGCCGGTTGCCGTCTCCACCCTGGGGGGGGTGACGGTGCAGGGCGGTGGGCAATCGCTCGCCCCGCCGCGCCACACCCCCACCAGCCGCGTGGCGCTGAGTTACGAGGAAATCCGGCGATCGCCGGGCGCCGTGGGCGACGTGAGCCGCCTGGTGCAGGCGCTGCCGGGGGTGGTGTCGGGGAATGACGCCCGCAACGACATCATCGCCCGCGGCGGCTCCACCCTCGAGAACCTCACGCTCCTGGACGGCATCGAGGTCCCCAACATCAACCACTTCGCCGACCAGGGGACCACGGGCGGGCCCATCGGCATGATCAACAACGAGCTGGTGCGCGAGGCCACCTTCCTCACCGGCACGATCCCCTCGCGGTTCGGCAACCGGCTCTCCAGCGTGATGGAGATCGGGCTGCGCGAGGGGAGCAGCGACCGCTGGCGCAGCGAGTTCGACCTGAGCACCGCGGGGGCGGGGCTGATCGCGGAGGGCCCCCTGGGGCGCACGGCCACGTTCATCGCCTCGGCCCGCCAGAGCTACCTGGCGCTGCTGGCGCCGGCGCTGGGGCTGACCGCCACGCCGTACACCACCAATGTGCAGGGGAAGGTGGCGTGGCACCCGTCGCCGCGGCACACGGTGTCGCTGGTGGGGCTGGGCGGGATGGACCACATCACCTTCGTGAGCACGGCCGCGGACACGGCCGACGCCCGGCCGGTGGGGAGCACGCGCTTCCGCGGCGAGCGCTGGGTGGGCGGCGCCAGCTGGCAGCAGCTGCTGGGAGCCCGCGGCGTGGGCACGCTGGTGCTGAGCGCCACCACGTCCACCACCCGGGTGCGCACGGTGGAGTCGGTGGTGGGCGAGACCCCGGTGTTCGACAGCCGGGCGCGGGACACGGAGCTGACGGCGCGCTACGAGCTGCAGTGGTCGCTGCCCGGGGTGGCCGACCTGCACACCGGGGTGAGCGCCAAGCGCCTGCAGCTGCAGAGCGACCTCGATGCCCCGTTCGGCGTGCAGAACCCGCTGGTGGCCACCCCGGGGCGGGTGGACCCGATCACGGCATCGCCGCGCACGGCCACGCCGCTGCTGGGGGGCTGGCTGGAGCTGACCCGCACGCTGGGGCGCGTGGACCTGCTGGCCAGTGCGCGCGTGGACCGCTACGAGGCGCGGCAGGCGGTGCGCGTGTCGCCGCGCGCCTCGGCCCGGTGGCAGGTGGCCGACGCGCTGGCGCTGAGCGCCACCTGGGGGCGCACGCACCAGCAGGTGCCGCTGTTCATCACGGCCAACGTCGCCGCCAACGCCGGGCTGTCCCCGATGCGCGCCGACCAGGGGGTGCTGTCGCTGCGGTGGACGCCGCGCAGCGACCTGCTGGTGTCGCTGGAAGGGTACGACAAGCGGTATGCCGACTACCCGGTGGCGCTGGCCTACCCGCAGCTGTCGGTGGCCAACACGGGCGATGACTTCGGGATCGGCGCCCTGCTGGTGCCCATGACCAGCGCCGGCAGCGGGCGCGCCCGCGGGGTGGAGCTGTTCCTGCAGCAGAAGTTCACGGGGCGCACCTACGGGCAGCTGAGCTACACGCGCTCGACCGTGTCGCACCGCGCGCTGGACGGCGTGTGGCGGCGCGGGGCGTACGACACCCCCAACCTGGCCACGCTCATCCTGGGCGCCAAGTCGGGGACGCGGCACGAGCTGTCGATGCGGCTGGGGTACGGGACCGGGCGCCCCACCACGCCGCTGCTGGCCGAGGTGAGCACCGCGCAGAACCGGCTGGTATTCGACACGGGTCGGCTGAACAGCACCCGGGCCCCGGACTACTTCCGGATGGACGTGCGCTACGACCACCGCGTGCGGGTGCGCGGCACCTGGGTATCCGGCTACCTCGAGCTGCAGAACCTCACGAACCGGAGCAACGTGACCACGCTGGACTGGAACGCCAAGCAGGGACGGGCCCAGTGGCGCGCCCAGACGTCGTTCCTTCCCGTGGGGGGGGTGAACGTGAAGTTCTGACCGCCGCGCCCCGGGGCGCCCGGGCTATCGCCCGATCCAGCGGCTGAGCTTCACCAGGAACACGTGCCGCGCGGGGTCGGTGAAGGCGCGCCCCACCTGGCCGGCCATGTTGAAGCGCGCGTCGCCAAACCCCTGCTCCTGCTGCTGCGTCCACACCAGGAAGAGCGACGACCCGGGGGTGTACTCCCAGCGCAGCACGGCGTTGCCCCGCAGGGCGCGCACGGTGAAGTCCTGCGACGGGATCACGAACGCCGGCGCGGGGCCGGTGCCGTCCGGGTCCACGCGCGTCCCCTCGGCCACCGGCGAGCGCGTGCCGCGCTGCGTGCCGTATTCGGCAAAGGCGAAGGCGCGCGGCGTGGTGAACTCCTTGTACCCCGTGAAGTCCCCTGCCGAGGCGAAGGGCTGCAGGAACAGCTGGAAGGAGAGCCAGGGGGAGAAGGTCCAGTCCACGCGGGTGTCCAGCCGGGCCTCGTGCTGGCGCACGTTGGCGAAGACGTAGCGCACGCCGCTGGTGGCGGTGGCCAGGGGATCGGCCACCGCCTGCACGTACTGGTCGGTGGTGCGCCCTCCCTCCCAGGACGGCCCCACGCGGAGGCGCAGCGCCGGCGTGGGGCGCCAGTCCAGCTCGGCGCCCACCCCCACCGAACGCCGACCGCTGGCGTCGGCCGACCGGCTCAGCTCCACGGCATAGATGCGCGGCCGACGCGGGTCGGAATTCCACTCCAGCCGCTGGAAGGTGCCGCCGGGGCGTGCCGCCATGGGGCCGCCGCGCAGCAGCCGGTCGTTGAGCGTGGGGGCGGAGGCCGACAGGATGTACGACAGCTCCCAGAAGTTGAGCAGCGTGGTCTCGGCGAAGAGGCTGGTGCGCTGCTCCGTGCGCTCGCCGGCGAAGTTCGTGCCGAACGTCTGGAAGGCCGACGCGCTCCACTCGCGCGACCAGCCGTTCTGGAAGGGATTGCGCAGGCGCAGCGCCGCCGACAGGGCGCGGGTGTCGGCGCGCACCTGGAAGCCCAGGTCGTTGGCTTCGAAGCCGGGGCTGGTCTCCTCGTAGGTGAGGCTCCCCAGCACCCGCTGGCCGGCGGTCTTGGCCAGCGACAGCGCGCCGAAGTGCCCTCCCAGCCGCGTGCGCGCCGGGTCGTAGGCCAGGTGGGTGGCGTCGGGGCGCTGGTAGCTGCGGTAGTTGGCGCGCTGCAGCCGCTGCAGCACGGCGGGGCTCCCCGCCACCTGGCTCCCGGCCCACACCCCGCTCACCGCCCAGGTGCGGTTGCGCCAGGCGTGCTCCCAGTCCAGCCCCGCCACGGTGGCGGCCGAGGGGAGGCGCAGGGCGAGGGCGCTGTCGGCGAGCGCGCGCCGCGTGTCGGCCAGGAAGCCCCCCACGCCGGTGTTGCCGCCGCGGAGGAGGCGGCGCACCCGCGAGACATGGT
>JBILKP010000187.1:0-5498 GCA_044376625.1 Gemmatimonas sp.
ACCCGCCTGCCTGGTGGCTACATTCGTCCATGCTTGCGTTCCACACCGCTGCCGCGCCGTTCGAGGCTGCGTGTCGGCTCCCCTCCCTCCCCCAGGGGCACCGCTCGCGGCAGCTGCACGGGCACTCCTACCTCGCGCGCGTCCGCGCCGCGCTCCCGCCGGGCTGGGCCCCGTTTCCCGGTGGGGAGGTGGACCACCTGCGCGACGCGCTCGCCGCCGTGGTGGCGCCGCTGGACTATGCGCTGCTCAACGAGCACCTCGAGGTCCCCACCGACGAGAACCTCGCCCGGTGGATCCGCCGGGCCCTGGCCGCCCGCGGGGTCGCGGAGCCGGCGCTGGTCGGCATCCAGAGCACCGCGCACGCTGGCGTCGACCTCGACCGCAGCGACCAGGCGCACTGCTGGCGCCGCTACCGCTTCGAGGCCGCGCACTGGCTCCCCAATGTCCCGGCGGGGCACCAGTGCGGGCGCCTGCATGGACACGGCTTCGAGGTCATCCTGCACGCCAACCAGGACCTCGGCGCGCGCGACTTGGGGGTGGATTACGACCACCTCGACGCCTGCTGGGCGCCCCTGCACGAGCAGCTGCGGCACCGGTGCCTCAACGACATCCCCGGGCTGGAGAACCCCACCGCCGAGCTGCTGGCCAGCTGGATCTGGGCGCGCCTCAAGCCCGGGCTTCCCGCGCTGTCGTGGGTGAGCTGCTACGAGACCGGCAGCAGCGGCGCGCACTTTGACGGCGCGCACTACCGCATCTGGAAGGAGCTCAGCTTTGACAGTGCCGTGCGCCTCGTGCACGCCCCCGCCGCCGACCCGCGGCACCGGGTGCACGGGCACACCTTCACCCTGCGGCTGCACCTGTCGGCGCCGCTGGACGACGTGCTGGGGTGGACCGTGGATTTCGGCGACGTGAAGCAGCTGTTCGCCCCCGTCATGGCGCGGCTGGACCACCATCCGCTGCACCAGCTGGACGACACGGCGAGCGATGCGCTGTCGCTGGCGCACTACATTCGCGCCCAGGCCGCGCCGCTCCTCCCCGCCCTCGACCGCATCGACCTGTATCAGGAGCGCGGGTGCGGCGCCCTGCTCGCGTGGGGGGCCGGGGCGCCCGCGTTGCCGGTGTAGCGCCCCCGCAGTAGCGCCCCCGCAGTAGCGCCTCCGCAGTAGCGCCCCCGCAGTAGCGCCCCCGTAGTAGCGCCCCCGGGCCGTCAGCGCGGCGCGGTTCCTGCGCCCGGCGGCGGGCCATGACCGCTGTCGGACTCGTGATGGCGCCCGGGGCGCCGTGGCACAACCGCTTTGCCGCGCGCCTCGCGCGGGCCGTGGCCGACGCGCTGGCGGCAGACCCGCGCGTGGCGCTGCAGGTCAGCGGCGACCTGGACCGCGCGCCCCTCTCCGCCGACCGTGCGGTGGTGCTCAACCTGTCGGCGCAGGACGACGACGCCGTGCGCCGCCGGCTCCCCGCCGGCGCGCGCCTGGTGACGCTGCGCTACCTCGAGCAGGACCACGCGCACCAGGCGCTGGTGGCGCTGCCGCTCCCGCAGCTGTGGGCCCGCCCTGCCCTGGTCCCTGGGCAGCGCGCCGTGTTGGCCCCCCCGGCCCTCCTGGCGCTGGAGCTGCGCGATCACGCCGGCGGCCTGCTGACGCGGTGGGAGGGGCGCGCGCACCGCAAGCGCGCCGGCCGCGCCGTGGAGGCGCTGCTGCATGGGGCGCCGCTGCTCGTTGCCGATGCGCTGGCCACCCACGCGCTGGCCACCCCTGTGCTCGCCGCCCACCCGCGCGGTCAGGCGCGTCCCGCCCACGCGCTCGTCCCCACCGTCAGCGCCCCGCTTCGCGCGCATGTTGACGGCGGTGCGCTCCCCACCGCCCTGCGCTACGGCGCGCACCTGCTGCGCGACACCGTCGTCCGTCGCTGGCGCCCCGACGAAGCCGAGCAGTGGGCCATCGGTGTGGCCCCCGCGGACGGCGCCCTGGAGCCGCGCCCCGAGGCCATCCGCTGGCTGCATCCCCCCGCGGACCGCGGCTTCGCCGATCCCTTCCTCTTCAAGTGGCAGGGGGCGCGCTGGCTGTTCTTCGAGGAGGTGCCCCACCAGGGCGGACACGGCGTCATTGCCGCGCTCCCCGTGGAGGCCGATGGCACGGGTGATCCCGCCGCCCGTCGCGAGGTGCTGCGCCACCCGCACCACCTGTCATTCCCCACGCTGCATGCCGTGGATGGCGCGCTGTACCTGCTGTGCGAGGAGGGGAGCGCCGGCGTGGTGCGGCTGCACCGCTGCGTGCGCTTCCCCGACCGCTGGGAGCCGCTGCCCCCGCTGCTGGACGGGGTCGCCGGTGCCGATCCCGTGCTGTGGCACCACGACGGGCACTGGTACCTCTTCGTCACCGACGCGCGCGGCGGCAACCACGACAATCACCTGCAGCTGCATGTCGCCCCCGCGCTGCACGGGCCGTGGCGGCGGCACCCGGCCAGCCCCATCCGTCACGGGCTCGACGGGTCGCGCATGGCGGGCGCCATCCTCGAGGCGCCCGGCGGTCCCTACCGGCTGGGGCAGGCGTGTGCGCGGCGCTATGGCGGCGCCATCCACCTGTATGCCATCGAGGCCATCTCGCCGGACGACTATCGGGAACGGTTCGTGCGAAGCCTCGACCCCGTCCGCGGCAGCCGGTATCCCCTGGCTCGCCACACCCATGCGCGCCTCGACGGGCTCGTCGCCCTGGACGGGGTGCGCACCATGCCGCTGCAGGCGCGGGTTCGCCCCGCCAGGTGACGCCATGCTCGTGACCCACGCGCCGGCCACGCCGGCGCAGTTGCTGGACCGCACGCGCGACCTCTGTCCCACGGCGGCGCGGCACGCCGCCAGCGTGGATGCCGAGGCGCGCTTCCCCGTCGAGACCATCGACGGCGCCCGCGACCGGCAGCTGCTGTCGGCTGCCATCCCCCCCGAGCTGGGGGGCGCCGGCGCTCCGCTCACGGCGCTGGTGGAGATGTGCCACACGCTGGGCACCGCCTGCGGCGCCAGCGCCATGGTGCTGGCCATGCACCACATCCAGGTGGCGCTGCTCGTGCGGCATGCACGCCACGTCCCCGCCATCGCCGAGCACCTCGCTGCCGTGGCGGAGCAGCAGCGGCTGCTTGGTTCGGTGACGTCCGAGGTGGGGGTGGGGGGCGACACCCGCACCAGCCGCTGTGCGGTGGCGCGCGACGGCGACCTGGTGACGCTGGAGAAGGACGCCACCACCGTGAGCTATGGCGCACACGCCGACGACCTGCTGCTCACCGCGCGCCGCGCCGAGGACGCCGCGTCGGGGGACCAGGTGCTGCTGCTGGCGCGGCAGGGCGAGTTCCTGCTGACGCCGCGCGGCGGGTGGGACACGCTGGGGATGCGCGGCACCTGCAGCCCGCCCTTCCTGGTCAGCGTGCGCGCGCCCGCGGCGCAGCTGTTTCCCGTGCCGTATGCCGACGCGTCGATGGAGACCATGGTCCCCGTGTCGCACCTGCTGTGGGCCGCGCTGTGGACCGGCATCGCCTCCGACGCCGTGGCGCGCGCCGCCGCGTTCGTGCGCGCCGCGGCGCGCCGCACCCCGGGCACCACCCCGCCCACCGCGCTGCGGCTGGCCGAGCTGTCGGTGCGGCTGCAGGCGCTGCGGCAGCAGGTGTGGGGGCTGGCCGCCGAGGTGGACGCGCTGGGGGAGGCGCGCGCGCCGCTGCGCACCATGGCGTGGGCGCTCCGGTGCAACAACCTCAAGGTGGCCGCCTCCGAGGGGGCGGCGCGCGTCGTGCACCAGGCGCTGCAGGTCACCGGCATCATGGGCTACCGCAACGACACCCCGTACAGCGTGGGGCGCCACTACCGCGACGTGCTGTCCGCGTCGCTCATGGTGGGGAACGAGCGGATCCTCGCGAAGAACGCCGCCATGCTGCTGGTGCACAAGGACGACTGACCTCAGGGCTGACCCACCATTCCTTCGCGACCTGTCACCGGAGCCTGCATGCTGTTGCCCACCGTGCTTGCCGTCCCCTTTGCCGAATCGCTCGTCGAGCAGGGGTTGCTCGTCCCTGCCGGCCCCCTCGGGGTCCCCGGGCGCGGCGCCGTCTTCGAGGCGGTGCTGTCGGCGTTCGACGCGCTGGTGCTGCGCGCCGCGCACACCGACGGCGCGCAGCCGCTGCTGTTCCCCCCCGTCATCGACCGCGCCATCCTGGAGCGCACCGGCTACCTGGAGGGGTTTCCCACGCTGTGCGGCAGCGTGCACGCCTTTGTCGGCACCGAGGCGGAGGCGACGGCCTTCGCGGCGCGCGTGGCGCGCGGCGACGGGTGGGACGGGGCCATGGCGCCCACCGACCTCGTGCTCACGCCGGCCGCGTGCTACCCCTTCTATCCCACCTGCCGCGGCATCCTCCCCGCCGACGGCCGCCACGTGACCATGCGCGGGTGGGTGTTCCGGCAGGAGCCGTCCGCCGAGCCCACGCGGTTGCGCGCCTTCCGGGTGCGCGAGTTCGTGCGCGTGGGGGCGCCCGCGGAGGTGCTGGCGTGGCGTGACGCGTGGCGCGTGCGTGGCGAGTCGCTGCTGCGCGCCCTGCAGCTGGACGTCCGCGCCGACGCGGCCAGCGATCCGTTCTTCGGACGCGCGGGACGGATGCTGGCCAACGGGCAGCGCCAGCAGCAGCTCAAGTTCGAGCTGCTGGTGCCGGTGAACGACAACGGCGCGCCCACCGCGTGCTGCTCCTTCAACTACCACCTGGACAAGTTCGGCAGCGCCTTCGACATCCAGCTGGCCGCCGGCGGGGTGGCGCACACCGCCTGCCTGGGGTTCGGGATGGAGCGCGTGGTGCTGGCGCTGTTCCGCGCGCACGGGCTGGACCCCGTGGCGTGGCCCGACGCCGTGCAGCGGCAGCTGTGGCCCGACGGGGGCGCGGGGCGCGCGCCGTGACGGCGCCGCGCGCCGGGTCCGACGGGGGCGCGACGCCCGGGGGAGCCGCGGAGGCCGTGGCACTCCCCTCGGCGGTGGCGCGCCCCATCCCGTGGCTGCAGGTGGCCGGCTACCAGCCGCATGCGCTGCACGCCCCCGGCGTGCTGTGGGGCGAGCGCAACTGCTATGTGGATGTGCTGGTCGAGCTGCTGCACGCGCTGCGGCTGGAGCCGCGCGCCATGCTGGGGGTGTGCGCCGCCGTGGACTTCGAGGGGGACCACGTGACGTTCGTGAAGCCGTCGCTGGAGGAGCTGCGGCACTTCTACGGCCTGGACGTGCAGGAGCTCACGCTGTACCGGCCGTTGGTGGCGCATGCCCAGGAGCAGCTGGCCATGGGGCGGCTGGTGAACGCCGAGGTGGACGCCTTCTGGCTGCCGGACACCGCGGGGACCGACTACCACCGCCAGCATGTGAAGACGTCGGTCATCATGGCCGAGCTGGACGTGGCCGGCGGGCGGCTGGGGTACTTCCACAACGCCGGCTATCACGAGGTCACCGGGGAGGACTTCGAGCGGCTGCTGCGCCTGCACGCGC
>JBILKP010000043.1:0-16097 GCA_044376625.1 Gemmatimonas sp.
GTTGCGCGCGTGGGCCTCGCGCACGGCGAAGGCGAGCGGGTCCCAGGCCGGCTGCGGGGCGCGCCCCTGCCGCCCGGTGAGATACTCCGACCACGGCTCGATGGCCGACCGGTACAGGGCGTCGGCCGCGGGGCGCACCTGGAAGACGACGGCGTTGAGGTGCAGCGCGGCGGCGCGGTCCAGCAGCGCCAGCAGCTCCGCCTGCGCCTCGGCGGTGGAGAGCCCGCGCCGGGAGGGCCAGTCGATGTTGGCCACCGAGGCCACCCACACGCCGCGGAACTCGCGGGGCACCGGGGGCGGCCCGTCGGTGCTGTCGGGCGCGGCACGCGCCGCGGCGGCGGGCTGGGCACCCGCCGGGCGCGCCGACGTGGCGGTTGCGGCCAGCGCCACCAGCCCCAGCGCGGCGCACCACGGCGCCCGACGCGGCCGCGGCGCGCGCGCCGGGGCGCTCACGACGCCGTCCCCTCGGCGCGCATGGCGCGCAGCACGGCCCCCGCGCGGCGGGCCGCCTCGGCCAGCCGCTCGGGGCCCACGATGAAGGAAATCCGGAAGTACCCCTCGCCGCCGGCGCCGAAGCCGGCGCCCGGCAGCACGATCACGCCCGCCTCCTCGCGCAGGCGGTCGGCGAAGGCGGTGCTGCCGATCCCCGGCGGCAGCGGAATCCACAGGTACATCGTGGCGCGCGGCGGCGTCACGGCAAACCCCTCGGCGCGGAACGCCGCCACGGCCGCGTCGCGCCGCGCCTGGAACACCGCCACGTTGCCGGGCACAAACGCCTCCCAGCTCTCGAGCGCCGCCACGGCGGCGGCCTGGATCCCCTGGTAGTGCCCCGTGTCGATGAACGTCTTCACCTTGGCCAGCGCGCCGGCAATCTCGGGGCGCGCCACGGCCCACGCGCACCGCCAGCCGGTCATGTTGTACGTCTTGGAGAGCGAGTGGAACTCGATGGCCACCTCGCGCGCGCCCTCCACCTCGAAGATGCTGGGGGGGACCTCGCCGTCGAACCCCATCTCCGAGTAGGCGTTGTCGTACACCAGCAGGATGTCGCGCGCGCGGCAGGCGCGCACCGTGCGCTCGAGGTAGTCCCGCGGCGCCACGGCGGCGGTGGGGTTGTTGGGGTAATTGAGGTACACGAGGCGCGTGCGCGCGAGCACGTCGGCGGGGAGCGCCTCCAGCTCCAGCAGGAAGCCCTGGTCCTCGCGCAGCGGCACCACGTGCGGCGTGGCGTCGCTCAGCAGCACGCCCCCCAGGTACGCCTGGTAGGCGGGCTCGGGGATGACCGCCACGTCGCCGGGGCCGCAGAAGGCGAAGGCCACGTGCGCCAGCCCCTCCTTGCTCCCCAGCAACGGGACCACCTCGGTGAGCGGGTCCACCACCTGCCCGAAGCGGCGGTGCATCCAGCCCGCCACCGCGTCGCGGAAGGGGCGGTACCCCAACCCGAAGCCGTAGCGCTGCAGCGCGGGCACCTCGGCCGCCCGCTGCAGCGCCGCCACGGCGGCAGGGGGCGGGGGCAGGTCCGCATCCCCCGCGCCCAGGTCGATCACATCCACCCCCGCGGCCAGGAGCGCCGCCTTCCGCCCGGGGATGTGCGCCAGCGGGTAGGCGGGGAGCCCCGCCATGCGGGCCGAGAGGCGCGGCATCAGCTGGTGGGCGGGTTGAAGGGGGCGTGCTGCGCGTCGATCCAGCTGCGGTGGTACGCCGGATCCTCGATGGGGAGCGCCGCCCGGGCCACCTGCAGCGGACGGAAGCTGTCCATCATGACCGCCAGCTCGTTGGTGTGCGTGGCGCCGATGCTGGCCTCCGCGCGCCCCGGGTGCGGCCCGTGCGGGAGGCCGTCGGGGTGGTGCGTGATGGAGCCGTACTCGATCCCCTTGCGGCTCATGAACTCGCTGGAGGCGTAGAACAGCACCTCGTCGGAGTCCACGTTGCTGTGGTTGTAGGGGGCCGGGACCGCCTGCGGGTCGAAGTCGTACGGGCGCGGGCAGAAGGAGCAGATGACGAAGCCGTCCCCCTGGAAGGTCTGGTGCACCGGCGGCGGCTGGTGGATGCGCCCCACGATCGGCTCGAAGTCGTGGATGTTGAAGATCCACGGGTAGAAGTAGCCGTCCCACCCCACCACGTCACAGGGATGGTGGTCCAGCACCAGCTCGTGCCAGGCGCCGTGCTGCTTGACGACGACGGGGAACTCGCCGCGCTCATCGTGCGGCTCCACCGCCTCGGGGCGGCGGATGTCGCGCTCGCAGTACGGCGCGCCCTCCAGCAGCTGCCCGAACTCGTTGCGGTAGCGCTTGGGGGTGCGCACGTGGCCGGCGCTCTCGAACACCACCAGCCGGGTGCGCCCGCGCGCGGGGTCCAGCCGCCAGCGGTGCGTGATGTTGCGGTGGAGCACCACGTAGTCGCCCGCGCGGTACGGGAGCGGGCCGAAGACCGTCTCCAGCACGCCCTCGCCCTCCACCACGTACACCACCTCGTCCGCCTGCGAGTTGCGGTAGAAGTGCGCGTCCTGCACGTCGGGCTCGACGTACAGCATGGCGATGTCGCGGTTGAACAGCAGCGGCGTGCGCCCCAGGGTGGGGGAGCCGCCGGGCGCAAGGCGGCCGGTGAGGAAGTGCCGATGGCGGAGCGAGGTCTCCTCGTCGGCCTCCCACACCGCCTTCCCCAGCGCGCGCGCCGACAGGACGGTGGTGGGCGGATGGATGTGGTAGAGGAGCGCGGAAGTGCCCACGAACCCCTCGTGCCCCATCAGCTCCTCGGCGTACAGCCCCCCGTCGGGGCGGCGGAACACCGTGTGGCGCTTGCGGGGGATCGCCCCCAGGCGGTGGTAGAAGGGCATGGCGGCCTCAGAGGTTGCCGCGGAGCGCCTGCTCCCGCTCGATGGACTCGAACAGCGCCCGGAAGTTCCCCTTCCCGAAGCTCGTCGCCCCCTTCCGCTGGATGATCTCGAAGAAGAGGGTGGGGCGGTCCTCCACCGGCTTGGTGAAGATCTGCAGCAGGTAGCCGTCGGGGTCGCGGTCCACCAGGATCCCCAGCTCGGCCAGCGCGTGGATGGGCTCGTCAATCGTCCCCACGCGCGCCTCCAGCTCGGCGTAGTACGTGGTGGGCACCGAGAGGAACTCCACGCCCCGGTCGCGCAGCGCGGTGACCGTGTGCAGGATGTCGTCGGTGGCCAGCGCCAGGTGCTGCGCCCCGGGCCCGCCGTAGAAGTCCAGGTACTCCTCGATCTGCGACTTCTTCTTCCCCGACGCCGGCTCGTTGATGGGGAACTTGATGCGGTCGTTCCCGTTGGCCATGACCTTGGACATCAGCGACGAGTACTCGGTGCTGATGTCGCTGTCGTCGAAGGTGATGAGGTTGCGGAAGCCCATCACGCGGGCGTAGTAGTCGACCCAGCGGTTCATCTGCCCCAGCTCGACGTTCCCCACGCAGTGGTCCACGAACTTGAGTCCCACCTCGGGGGGCTGGTAGCGCGGGGTCACCGGGACGAAGCCGGGGAGGAAGGGGCCATGGTAGTTCCGCCGCTCCACCAGCGAGTGGATGGTGTCGCCGTAGGTGCCGATGGCGGCGATCACCACCTCGCCGTGGCCATCACGGTGCACCTCGGGGGGGTGCACGGGGATGGCCCCGCGCTCCACCGCGATGGCGTAGGCCGCGCGGGCGTCCTCCACCCACAGCGCGTAGTCGCGCACGCCGTCGCCGTGCCGGTGCACGTGCGCCGCGATGGCGGAGTCGGGGGACAGCGGCGTGGTGAGCACCAGCCGGATGCGCCCCTGTTGCATCAGGTAGCTGGCGCGGTCGCGCACCCCGGTCTCGGGGCCGCGGTAGGCCACCAGCTGGTAGCCGAAGGCCGCGCGGTAGTAGTGGGAGGCCTGCTTGGCGTTGCCGACGAAGAACTCGACGTAGTCGGTGCCGTTGATGGGAAAGGCGTCGTGCGCGGTGTCGTGCTCAGGGGTGAGCAGGGTGGCCATGGGAACCTCGCGGCAAGGGAAAGGGAAATGGGTGGACGAAAGGCCCCTTCCCCCTCAGATGTGCGAGCGCGGCAGCGCGCCGATCCAGGCGCGCTGCCGCTGGTCCCCCGTGACGGCCGAGTGCGTGATGCCCATGGGTGGGAAATCTACAGCGGCGCGGGGGCGGGGGCGCCCTGCCGGCCTCGGCGTCAGTACCCGCGAAGCTCGGGCACGGCGGCGAAGCACGCCAGCGCCTCCGGGTTGGCGAGCGCGTCGGTGTTGCGCACGGGGCGCCCGTGGACGGTGTCGCGCACCGCCAGTTCGGTGATCTTGCCGCTGAGGGTGCGCGGGAGGTCCGGCACCGCCACGATCACGCGCGGGACATGGTGCGGGCTGGCGTGCTCGCGGATGCGCCGGCGGATCGCGTCCTGCAGGGGGGCATCCAGCGCCACGCCGGGGCGGAGCCGCACGAACAGCACCACCCGCGACTCCCCGGGCATCGCGGCGCTCCGCTGCTCGATCACCAGCGCCTCCAGCACCTCCGGCACCTGCTCCACCTGCCGGTAGATCTCGGCGGTGCCGATCCGCACCCCGCCCGGGTTGAGCGTGGCGTCGCTGCGCCCGTGGATGATGAGCCCGTCCTCCGCGGTCACCTCGGCCCAGTCGCCGTGCCGCCACACCCCGGGGATCTGCGTGAAGTAGGCCTCGCGGTACAGCCGCCCGTCGGGGTCGTTCCAGAACGCCACCGGCATGCTGGGGAAGGGGCGCCTGCACACCAGCTCGCCGGCCTCCCCGCGCACCGGACGCCCCTCGCCATCGGTGACATCCACCGCCATCCCCAGCCCCCGCACCTGCAGCGCGCCGCGATGCACGGGACCGGTGGGGTCGCCCAGGGCGAAGCAGCTGACGATGTCGGTCCCCCCGGAGATGCTGGCCAGGTGCACGTCCGCCTTGATGTCGCGGTGGACGAAGTCGAAGCTGTGCGCCGCCAGCGGGCTCCCGGTGGACAGGATCGTGCGCAGCGCCCCCAGGTCGAAGTGCGCGCCAGGGCGCACCCCCTCCTTTTCCAGCACCGCCAGGTACTTGGCGCTGGTGCCGAACACCGTCACCCGCTCCGCCTCCGCCATGCGCCACAGCTGCGCCGGGTCGGGGGCCAGCGGCGCGCCGTCATACAGCACCAGCGTGGCCCCCACCGCCAGCCCGGACACCAGCCAGTTCCACATCATCCACCCGCAGGTGGTGAAGTAGAACAGCACGTCGCCGGGGCGCACGTCGGTGTGCAGCGCCAGCTCCTTCCAGTGCTGCAGCAGCGTGCCGCCGGCACCGTGCACCAGGCACTTGGGGAGGCCGGTGGTCCCGGACGAATACAGGATGGCCAGCGGATGATCGAAGGGCAGGCGCGTGAAGCGGGGCTCGGCGTCGGCGGCATGCGCCGCCAGCACGTCGGGGAACCAGCGGCCGCCGGGGAGGCCCGCCACGTCGCCCGCGTCCCCTCCGCCCCCCAGCACGGGGACCAGCCAGGTGGCCCGCACGGTGGGGAGGGCCGCCACCACCTCGCGCACGCGCGCACGCAGGTCGATGCGCTTGCCGGCATAGGTGTAGCCGTCGGCAGCCACCAGCACCACCGGCGCCACCTGCCCGAACCGGTCCACCACGCCGCGCACGCCGAAATCCGGGGAGCAGGAGGACCAGAGCGCCCCCAGCGACGCAGCCGCCAGCATGGCCACCACCGCCTCGACGCCATTGGGGAGGTACCCCACCACCCGATCACCGGCGGTCACCCCCAGCGCGCGCAACGCCGCCGCCGTGCGCGCCACCTGCCCCGCCAGCTCGGCATACGTCACCCGGCGGCCGGGGCCCGCCTCGGTCCAGGTCACCAGCGCCACCCCGTCGTCCCGCCGCCGCAGCAGCTGCTCGGCGTAATTGAGGCGCGTCCCCGTGAACCACCGCGGCCCCAGCACGGGGTCGGGGGGGGCCATGCGTCCCGCCCCCACCAGCACCGCCTCCCAGGGCGCCTCGCGGGGGCCGGGGCCGTCAGCCACCACCCCGGCCGCCTCCCACACGCCCTGCCAGAACGCCTCGGGGTGCCCCACCGACCACCGCTGGAACGCATGCAGGTCGCGCACCTCCGCCGGGACCACGCCACGGGCCTGCAGGTCGCGCAGGAACCCCATCACGCGGGTGGCCGCCGCACGGGCGGGCGTGGGCGTCCACAGCGGCGCCTCCGGCGCAGGGTGCCCCGTCACGCCACCGCCTCCTGCGCCAGCCGCACCGCCCGGCACCCGGGGCCGTGCTCCTCGCAATACCACCCATGGCGGTCGTGAAACACCAGGTGCGGCCCCTCGGCGGGGTGCCAGCGCACGCGCACCAGGTGCTCCACCGCGGTGCGCGGCCCCACCAGGGCGCGCGCCTCCAGCACCTCCACCTCGGGACGGACCGGGAACAGGTCCATCTGCGGGGTGTCGGCGGCAGGGGAGCCGCGGGGAACGCGTGCGCGAGGGGGCATGGAACCGGAGCGAGGTCGGGAACGGGGCTCCCGGAATCCTCGCCAAGTCACGCGTGGCGCGCTAGCGCCTCCTCGTCGGTCGCCGACTCCCACTGCAGCGCCCATTCGCAGAAGGCGTCGCCGGCCAGCGTGCACCGCACATGGGCCACCTGCGCCTGCTGCCCCCCTGCCTGCCGGATGGACTCGCGCAGCCCCCCCGTAAGCCGGCCGCAGAAACGCACCGTCTGCGGGTCAAACCCCACCAGGCGCAACACCGCCCGCGTGCCGTCCTCCGCCACCACCTCCATGTCCCCCGGGGCATAGAACAGCTGGAACAGCGAGACGCTCTGCGTGAGGAAGGCGTGCGGGGTGGCCTTGCGCAGGATGCCACCGTACAGCTGCATCCCGGCGGAGCGGATGGCCTCCTCGCCGGCCCGTTCCTCCCACGGGAGGTCCTGCGGGGGGAGGGCGCGCACCACGCCATCGGCCGCCTCCCAGAGCGCCACGAGCGCCGCATAGGGGAGGTCCTCGGTGGCGGTGACCTGGCGCACCGCCTGCCGCACCGCCTCGGGGAGCGACTCCAGCAGCGCCTCCACCGCCGCGGAGCCCACCAGGCGCTCCAGGGAGGCCAACGTGCTGCGCGCCGTGGACCCCTTGGCGCGCTGGGGCCCGCTGCCGCCGCGCGCCGCCCCCCCTTGGCTCACGAGGTCCCCGAGGGGTGGGCGCACCACGCCGCCAGCGTCGCCCGGTCCACCTTGCCGCTCCCCAGCCGCGGCAGCGCCTCCACGAACCGCACCTGCCGCGGCACCTTGTACCGGGCCAGCCGGGTGCGCGCGTCGGCCAGCAGCGCGTCGGCCTCCAGCACGGGCGTGCGGCGCACGACGCAGGCACACCCCACCTCGCCCCAGTGCGCGTCGGGCACCCCCAGCACCGCCACCTCCAGCACCCCGGGGTGCTCCAGCAGCGCCGCCTCCACCTCGCCGGGAAAGACGTTCTCTCCCCCGGAGATGAACATCTCCTTGCGCCGCCCCCGAATGGCGTAGACGCCGTCGCCATCGCGGCTGGCCAGGTCGCCGGTGCGCAGCCACCCGTCGGGGGTGAGCACGGCCGCCGTCTGGGCCGGGTTGCGGAAATAGCCGCCAAACAGCTGGGGACCGCTCAGCTCCAGCTCCCCCACCTCGTCGGCACCACACAGCGCCCCATCGTCGCGCCGGAGGCGCGCCGACAGCGCCGTCACCGGCCACCCCACCGAGGCGGGCTTGGCCCGGGCCGTGTCGTCCGTGGTGGCAAAGCAGTTGGGGCCGCATTCGGTGAGCCCGTAGCCCTCGCGCATGGCGTAGCCGGCCTCCCACACCGCCGCCTTGAGCCGCGACGGGCACGGGGCGCCGCCGGCAATGAAGTGGCGCAGGCGCGGCAGCGGGCGCCCCCACGCCGGCGACTCGACCAGCATGGCCAGCTGCGTGGGCACCCCGAACGTGACCGTCACGCCATGCGTGTCCAGCAGCGCCAGGAACGCCGCCGGGTCGAAGGCCGGCGTGAGCAGCACCGTCCCCCCCCGATACAGCAACGGGGTGGTGAACACGTTCCACCCGCCCGTGTGAAAGAAGGGGGTGGCCGAAGGCCCGACATCGTCGGGGCCCAGCTGCCATGCCGTGGTGGTGGCGATGGCGTTCCACAACAGCTGGCGGTGGGGGAGCACCACCCCCTTGGGCGCCCCGGTGCTCCCCGAGGTGTACAGCAGCATGGCCGCGTCCTCGGCCGACCCGCCCGGGGCCACCCGCCCATCGGGCGCCAACCGGGCCAGCTGTGCCGGCACCTCCTGGTCCAGCGCCAGCCACGTCACCGGCGGCAGCGACGCCCCGTGGTCCCCCAGCGTGTCGGCCAGCGCCAGCGCCTGTTCCGCGGTGGCGCGAAAGGCCTCCTCGCCCAGCAGCAGGCGCGGGGCGGCATCGGCCAGCACGCGCCCCAGCTCGGGAGCGGCCAGCCGCCAATTGAGGGGCACCAGCGCCGCCCCCGCCCGCACGCAGGCGAAGAACAGCGGCAGGAAGGCGGGACGATTCTGCGCCAGGATGGCCACCCGGTCACCGGGAGCCACACCGTGCGCGCGCAACAGCGCCAGCCATCGCGCGGCCTCGCCGTCCAACGCCCGGTAGCTGGTGGCCTCCCCGGTGCCACCGTCCACCAGGGCCGTGCGCGCCCCGTCCACCTGGCTCCACCAGGCCACGGGATCGAAGCGCGCGGGGACCGGCGCCACCACGGTCATGGCGTCGCCCGCATGCCGCGCCCCCTCATGGCAACGACGGCGGTGCGCCGGTGACCATGGCCGCCACCAGGGCGGTGAGCGACAACCCGACGGCATCGGTGAAGCTGCCATCGGGGGAGCCGCCGCTCCATGCGTGCCCCGTCCCGGCGAGGCGCACCAGCCGCACCCAGGGCGTGCCGGCGCCATCCACCCACCGGGTTTCCCGCCAGGGGCGTCCCCCCGCTTCCCCCGTGAGCTCCGGCAGGGGCGCCAGCGGGGGTGCCCCGCTGCGGGCCAGGCGCAGCGCATGCCACGCGGCAAACTGGTGCGCCGTCTCCTCGCCGTTGACGGGGGCCACCACCTGGTCCTGGTCGCCGTGCACCACCAGCACCGGAAACCGACGGCCGCCCTCCCCCATGGCCGCCAACAGCGCCTCCCCCAGGGGCAACGCCGCCCCCGCGCCGCGCTGCATCACCGGCAGTGCCTGCTGCAGCGAGGTGGCGCCCTTCCACGGAATCCCGGCCATGGTGGTGAGTGACGCCACCAGCTCGGGGTAGGCCACCGCCAGCAACGTGGCCATGGCCCCACCCGCCGAGATGCCGGCCAGGTGCACGCGCTGCGGGTCGGCCCCGTGCTGGCGCACCACGTCGGCCACCAGCGCGCGCAGCAGCGCAGGCTCCCCCCCCTGCCCCTGGTGCGCCGCCTCAAACCAGTTCCAGCAGCGCCGCGGATTGGCGGAAGCCGGCTGCTCGGGGGAGAGCACCAGGAAGCCGCCGGCCTCGGCGGCCGCGTCCATGCGGGTGCCGCGGGCCAGGTCCGCGGGATCCTGCAGGCAGCCGTGGAGCAGCACGAGTAGCGGGCGCGCCCGGGCGGGCGCCGCCCCCCCAGGCACGTACAGCCGCCAGGCGCGGGTCCCCTCAGGACCGGTGTAGCGCCCCTCCACCACCTGGCCAGCCGGCGCGGAGGACGAATCGGAGGACAGGGTCATGGCAGGAGGGAGGGATGACGCGGCCGTGGCCGGGATGGAGAGGCACAGCCCCCCCACCCCGGCCACGACGGCGGACCAACACCGGCGCACGCGCCCCGGGCGCACGCGCCTCAGCGGTCGACGCGCAGCCCGACGAACATCATCGAGCCGATCGCCGGCATGTTCAGCAGCTCGATGTGCCGGCGCCCCAGCCCGCACCCCCACCCGCGGGCGTACGACGCGGGGAGCGCCGCGTTCAGGAAGGCCGGCGGGACGCTGGTGCCGCTGGTGCAGACGAAGGCGTTCTGGACCTGCACGTTGAGCACCGTGGTGCTGTTGAGGCGGCGCCCGATGTTGAAGTCCAGCCCGGCGAAGCCCGGGATCCGGCCGTTGTGCACCCCGGAGAGGAACTGGTAGTCCTTGAAGTGGCGGATGGTGAAGCCGCCGAAGGTCCCCCACGGGCCGTCGCGCAGGTCGAGCCCGGCGGTGGCCTTGAAGGTCGGGCTGTTGAGTGCCGTGGCCTCGGGCGGATCGCCGGGCTTGGCGACGATCGAGTCCAGGCGCATGAGGCTCATCGTCCCCGAGACGGTCACGCGCGGGCTGAGCAGGTAGCGCACCCCGGCGTCCACCCCGGACAGCGTGGCCTCGCCCAGGTTGAAGTAGGTGAGCGCGATCTGCTCGCCCCCCGCCGCGTTGGCGTACTTGGTGCCCGTGCGGCTGTTGTAGGCAAACGAGGCCGCCGCGCCGCCGAACGGGTTGGCCACCACCACCAGCGGGCTCAGGAACGCCTTGTAGCGCGCCACGTAGCCGGCCACGTCCACGTACAGCTTTTCCTTCAGGACGCCCTTGTAGCCCAGCTCGAAGGTGTTGTTCACCTCGGGGACCACCGGCGCCAGCGTGCGCAGCACCGTCCCCGCCGCGTTCTTCACCGTGATGCCGTCCCGGTTGCCGAACACCCCCACGCCCGGGGAGAAGTCGCGGAAGTAGAAGCTCGTCTGCAGGATCGTGGGCGACTTGAAGGCCCGGTTGAAGGTCAGCCGGAAGGTCGAGTTCTCGTCGGGCGAGACCAGGAGGGCGGCCTTGGGGCTGAACTGCGGGTCGTAGAACTCGGGGTCGTCGTAGCGGCCGCCCAGCACCAGCTTGGTGATCGCGTTCAGCGGCGTCTCGGTCTGCGCGTACACGCCCAGCTGCTGCAGCGTGAGGTCCTCGCCGGTGACGGCGTCCTCCAGCCACACCCGCTTGGAGCTGACCACGTCGCGGCGCACCTGCGCGCCGGTGACCACGCGCGTGTTGAGCAGCGCCGGCAGCGTGCGGTTGTACTGCACTTCACCGGCATAGATGTGGCCGTCGGCGGGGAACCCGGAGAGCGCCCGCACCGAGTCGTCGCTGAGCGCCGCGAAGCGCGGCGACAGGCGGTTGGTGGAGAAGCCGTTGAGCGCGAAGGTCTGCCCCGACAGCGACCGCGTGGCGTACGCCTGGGCGAACCAGCGGTCGGTGGTGAGCCGCACCTGCTGGTTCCAGTAGCCCCAGTTGCGCAGCTGGTTGCGGCCGGCGCTGGTGACGCCCACGCCGTTGCTCACGCTGGCGCCGCCCTGGTACTCCAGCCGGGCGCCGTTGTCGAAGTAGTACACCAGCGCGCCGCCGGCACGACGGTAGCTGGTGTACCAGTCGGCGCCGACCTCGGGGGACGGCACGGTGCGCGGCGCCACCGCCGCGTAGTTGTTGCTGTTGCGCCAGTCGTACCCCTGCAGCGCCTCGCCGGTGACCTTGTACCCCAGCCGCCCCTTCACGTTGGCGTAGCGGATCTGGAAGTCGGTGGTGCTCACCGCGCCCGGCACGTCCTGCATGAAGCGCCCCAGGCGCGAGTTATTGGTCCCCGCCGAGGCCTCCATGGTGAGCCCGCGGTACTGCCGCGGGTCCTTGGACTGCAGCGTCACCACGCCGTTGGAGGCGTCGGGGCCGTACAGCGCGGCGCCCGGCCCCACCAGCACCTCCACCCCGGCGATGTCGATCTTGGGGATGGTGGTGAACACGCCCACCGGCAGCCCGTTCTCGGGGAGGACCGCGATGCGCCCGTCCTCCATCTGCAGCATGCGGTTGTTGAACGCGCTGTTGAAGCCGCGGGCGTTGATGCCGGCGGCGGCGATGCCGGTCTGGAAGAAGTCCACCCCCTTCACGTCCTTGAGCGCGGCCGTGAACGAGTTCCCGACGCTGTACTTGATCTGCTCGGCGTCGATGCGGGTGACCGTGGCGGGCGCCTCGGTGATCTTCTCCACGCGCCGCGACGCGGACACCACGTAGCCCCCCAGCTGCAGGGCGGTGACCGACAGCGTCACGTCCAGCCGCGCCTCGGCGCCGGCGGTGATGACCACGTTGTCAAAGTTCCGGGCGGCGGTGCCCAGCCGCTGCACGCGCACGGTGTAGCTGCCGGCGGGGACGCCCACCAGGCGGTAGCGGCCGTCGGTGCCCGAGGTGCCCGCAAAGCGGGTGCCCACCACGGTCACCTGTGCGCCGGGGAGGGGCGCCTTGGCGCTGTCGGTGACGGTGCCGGCCAGCGTGCCGCCCTGCGCGGCCGCGAGGCGCGGCAGCGCGAGCAGCGGCACCAGGGCCAGGAGGGCGAACGCTCGGCGCCCAAGGCGGGCGATCCGGGGAACGCGAGAGGACATGAATGCTCCAGGAAGGAGGGAGGAAGGAAGGACACTGCGAACAGGGGACGCCGTCACGGGACGGCGCGGTGGCGGGTTGGCCAGGGGGAGCACGCCGTCAGGCCTCCATCACGGCGCGGACGTCGGCGGGAAGCGGCGGGTCGCTGCCGCGGGTGAGCACCGACACGCCAAGGAACACCAGCAGCGACGCCACCAGCGCGATCGCCGTGGCCGTCACCCCGGCGGGGAAGCTGAACCACTTGAGGTACGCCAGCGTCTCCAGCAGCAGGGTGACCGCCAGCCCCGTGGCAATGGAGGCGATGGCCCCGGCCCGGGTGGCCCCGCGCCAGTTGAGCCCCAGCGCCAGCGCCGGCACCAGCGTGGAGGCGAAGAGCCCCCAGCCGAAGATCCCCAGGAACGCCACCAGCGTCCCCGAGGCCTGCGCCACCCCGGCCGCCAGCACGGTAAGCGCCACCGTCCACGCCCGCCCCCAGAACAGCTCGTCCCCCACGCGCCGGCCGAACGCCACCGGCAGGTCGTGGGTGAGCGCGGCCGCCCCGATGCTCATGAACGAGTTCACCGTGCTCATGATGGCCGCGGCCACGGCCGAGAACACCACCGCCGCCAGCGGCAGCGGCACCACGCGCAGCAGGAACGCCGGGGTGGCGTCGTCCGGCGTGCGCAGCGCGGGCGCCTGCCCCGACACCACCAGCGCCTTCATGGCGATCCCCACCCCCACGAACAGCAGCAGCGTGAGGAACAGCGCGCACGTCATCAGCAGCGGAAACCAGCGCAGCTTCCGCGGATCGCGCAGCATGAAGAACTTGTGCACCACGTGCGGCTGCCCCAGCGACCCCACCCCGAACACGAAGAAGAACGACAGCGCCGCCAGCGGCGTGAGCCTGCCGAAGGGGGCCAGGATGGCCGGGTCGTGCGCCAGCAGCGTGCGGCTGATGCCCGACAGCCCGCCGCCGCTGTCCAGCGCCGCCCGGAACACCAGCACCGAGGCGACCGCCATGAGCAGCCCCTGGAACACGTCGTTGTAGATCCCGGCCAGGATCCCCCCCGACACCGAGTACGCCAGGATGATCGCCGTGCCGATCCAGATCCCCGGGGCGATGCCGGTGCCGAAGATCGCGTCGATGACGATCCCCAGCGCCAGCAGGTTGGTCCCCATGTACCCCACCACCGCCAGCACGATGGCCACCGCCGCCAGCCCCTGCGCCGCCGGCGAGCCGTAGCGCGCACCGATGGCGTCGGGGATGGTGATCATCTCGCGCACCTCGGCCAGCAGCCGCAGCCGCTTGGCCAGCACCCACGCCCCCATGGTGTTGGTGAGCGCGGCGGGGAGCACGATGAACACCGCCCCCAGCCCCAGGGAGTACACCAGCCCGGGGCCGCCGATGAAGGCGAACCCCGACAGCGTGGCGGCCATGGCCGCGATGGCCAGCGTGAGCAGCCCGATCCCCTGCCCGGCCACGAAGAAGTCGGCCGCCGAGCGGGTGCGCCGGGCGGCCACCCATCCGATCACGCCCACCACGAGAAAGTACCCCAGCGCCACCCCGCCGATGACCGGCCGGGCGTTCTCGGGGAGCGCCATCGCCTGCGCCTGCAGCAGCGCGGGGATCATGACCGCCCCTCGGGCTCGCGCGCGGCCCGCACGCGGGCCAGGTCGGCGTCGTCCAGCGTGAGGGCGTCAAAGGTCATGGCATACGCCACCGGCAGGATGAACAGCGGCAGCAGCCCCACCCCGTACAGGATCACCGCCGCCCGCGGGGGCAGCCCCAGCCACAGGGGGCCGTCGGCTCGGTCGGCGGGGAGCCCCAGCGCCAACAGGAAGCCGCCGGCCACCAGGAGCAGCACCACCCCGATGGGCGCCGCCAGGCGCCCCAGGCGCCGGTCGTCGCGCGCCACCCCCAGCACCATGATGGCCACCATGGTCACCGGCAGCGCCACCGCCATGAGCCAGGGGCCCCAGGCGGCCACCGGCGGGGGCGCGAACGCCGAAAGGTAGGCCACCGCGATCCCCAGGGTGCCCACCGCCGTGCCCCACAGCGCCGCGGCGCGGAGGCGCGCCCCGGGGGCGGGGACGGGCGCGTGGAGAGCGGGAGGCGGATGCGGCATCAGGCGACCGAGGAGTGCGGGGCATGCAGGGAGGCCAGAAGCGCGGCATGGCGCGCCTCGACCACGGAACGAACCACCTTGAGCGTGGGGGTGAGCTCGCCGGTGGCCACCGACCACTCGCCGTCCACCACCGCCCACGCCACCACGCGATCGGTGCGCGGCAGCACGGCATTCACCGCCGCCACCGCCCCGTCCACCTGGGCGCACACGGCGGGGTGCCGCAGCAGCCCGTCCCACGGCAGCGGCAGGCCGTGCTCGCGCGCCCACTGCTCCACCACCGGACGCCGCAGCGCCAGCAACGCCACGAGAAACTTGCACCCCTCGCCGTGCACCACGGCGTGGGCAATGAAGGGCGACTCGGCCAGCGCCGCCTCCAGGGGAAGCGGCGCCACCTTGCGCCCGGTGGAGAGCGCGATGAGCTCCTTGATGCGCCCCGTGATGCGCAGCGCCCCGGTGGCGTCCAGCGCGGCGAGGTCGCCGGTGCGGACCCACGCGCCGTCGGCGGTGAACGCCGCGGCGGTCTCGTCGGGGCGCCCCCAGTAGCCGCTGAAGGTGAGCGGCCCACGCCGCACCAGCAGCTCGCCGTCCTCGGCCACCCGCACGGCGGCGCCGGGCATGGGGGGGCCCACCACGTCGGTGCGCGGCGCGTCGGGGGCGTTCATCGCCACGCACAGCTGCTCCGTCTGCCCGTACGCCCCCACGATAGGGCACCCCAGGGCCGCCAGCGCCTCGGCCACCGTGGACGGCAGTGGCGCCCCGCCGGACGTGGCCAGCCGCACCCGCGCCCCCAGCCGGGCCGCCAACGCCGCGCGCGGATCCCCCCCCGTGCGCCGCGCCACCTCGGCCGCCTCGTACACCCGCTCGAAGATGCGCGGCAACGCCCCCACCAGCGTGGGGGCGAAGTCCGCGCACACCGCAAAGAGGTCCGCCGGATCCTCCACAAGGGCCGTGGCCATCCCCGCCGCCAGCCGGGCGCCCTGCCCGAACATCCGCTCCGCCGCGTGCGAGAAGGGCAGGAACGACACCGTGCGGTCGTCCGCCGACAGCCGCAGTGCCGCCGTCACCGAGGCCGCCGTGGCGGCCAGGCAGCGGTGCGCAATCATCGCCCCCTTGGGGACGCCGGTGGACCCCGACGTATAGATGAGCGCCGCCACGCCCTCGGGATCCGTCGCCGCGGCGCGCGCCCGCAGCCGCGGCGCCAGCGTCTCGTCAGCCGCCAGCGCCGCCTCGCCGCCGGCCAGCCACGCGGCCCAGGGGCGCAGGGCGGGGGAGGACGCCCCCGTCGTCAGTTCGGCGGCCGACAGGTCGGCCAGCACCTCCACCCGGTGTCCGCTGATGCGCAGCGCCTCCTGCACCAGCGCCAGCCGCGCCGCGCTGTCCACGATCACCAGCGCCGGCGTGCAGTCGGACACAAGCTGCGCCACCTGCACCGCCGTGTTGGAGGGGTACACGCCCACCCCGATGGCCCCCACCTGCTGCAGCGCCAGGTCGAGCACCGGCCACAGGGGGCGATTCCCGGCAAACACCGCCACGCGATCGCCGTCACCGATCCCCTGGGCGTCCAGTGCGGCGGCTGCGGCATCCACCGCCCGCGCCCACGCCCCCCACGTGAGCGTGCTGGCCGGGCGGGCGCTCCCCGCGGGATACACGGCCCATGCGGTGGCGTGCGGGCGCACGGCCTCCCAGTGCC
>JBILKP010000188.1:0-5485 GCA_044376625.1 Gemmatimonas sp.
GCGCGAGTACAGCACCGCCGCCGAATACGACCGGTCGCGCCACGCCACCAACATCAACCGCTTCCCCAGCGTCCCCTCGGCGCGCCCGGCCTCCAGCACCAAGCTGTGGGTGTCGCAGGGATACGTGCTCATCGAGCCCGACATCCCCATCTTCGGCGAGGCGGGGCGGATGAACGACAACTACACCCGCGACCTCAAGGAGAACCTGGACGCGGTGATCGACGCCGTGGTGGACTCGGGGTGGGTGGACCGCCACCGGATGGGGATCGGCGGGCACAGCTACGGCGCCTTCAGCACGGTGAACGCCATGTCGCTCATGCCCAACTTCAAGGCCGGCATCGCGGGGGACGGCATGTACAACCGCACCCTCACCCCCTTCGGCTTCCAGAGCGAGCGGCGGAACTTCTACCAGGCGCAGGCCACCTACCTGGACATGTCGCCGTTCCTCCGCGCCGACCGCCTCAGCGGGGCGCTGCTGCTGTACCATGCGCTGGAGGACCAGAACACCGGCACCGCACCGCTGTCGTCGCAGCGGATGTTCCTGGCGCTGCAGGGGCTGGGGAAGGTGGCGGCGCTGTACCAGTACCCCTACGAGGACCACAGCGTGGCCACCTACGCCAGCGACCTGGACCTGTGGGCGCGGTGGGTGGCGTGGATGGACACGCACGTGAAGGGGGCAAAGCCCGCCGCCGCGCCCGTGCCCTAGCGGTGGCGCCGCGCGGCGCCGGCCGAGCTCACGCCGGCGCCGCGCGGTAGTCCGCGAACATCGCCGCCATCGCGTCGGGGATCCGCGTCACCTTCCCGCTGGCGCGGTCCACCAGCGTCCACAGCGTGCGCCCGCGCGCCAGCACGGTGCCGTCGGCGGGGCGCACGATGACGGTGAGCCGCTCCATCCGGCGCGAGTCCACCGTGCCGATCCACGTGCGCGCCTCCACCCCCTCCCCCAGCCGCGCCTGCTGCCGGTAGTCGATCTCGTGCCGCGTGGCGAACCAGGCGTACCCCGCCAGCATGTCGGGCGGGGCGTACGCGTGCCAGTGGGCCACGGCGACGTCGTTGATCCAGCGCAGGTAGACCACGTGGTTCACGTGGTCGTTGCCGTCGATGTCGGCCGGCTGGATGGCGAGGGGGAGGGTGAACTGGCGCACGGGCGGGGCAAGGGGACCGGGGTGGGGGCGCGGGGGTTGTGGCCCGGGCGCACGTCCCGGAAGTTATCGCCATGCCCCAGCCCCCCTCCCCCGCGCGCCGCGCCGCGCCCGCGCACGCCATCACCTTCTTCGGCATGTCGGGGGTGGGGAAGACCACGCTGGCGCGCATGCTGCAGCGCCACGACTGGTTCCACTACTCCGCGGACTACCGCATCGGCACGCGGTACATGGGCGAGCATATCGTGGACAACTTCAAGCGCGAGGCGATGAAGGTCCCCTTCCTGCGCGCGCTGCTGCGGTCGGACTCCATCTACATCCGCTCCAACATCACCTTCGAGAACCTGAGCCCCCTCTCCACGTACCTGGGGACCCCGGGGAACCCGGCGCTGGGGGGGCTGTCCATCGGCGAGTACCGGCGGCGGCAGGCGGAGCACCGCGCCGCGGAGGTCCGGGCGCTGCTGGACGTGCCGGAGTTCATCGGTCGCGCCCGGGACATCTACGGCTACCGGCACTTCGTGTGCGACGCCGGCGGGAGCCTGTGCGAGGTGGTCGACCCCGCCGACCCGCGCGACCCGGTGCTGGCCTGCCTGGCGGAGCACACGCTGCTGGTGTACCTGCGCGGGACCCCTGCGCACGAGGCGATGCTGGTGGAGCGGTTCCGGCAGCACCCCAAGCCCATGTACTACAATCCCGGCTTCCTGGACGCCACCTGGCGGGAGTTCAAGGCGCGGCAGGGGGTGGAGGAGGACGACGCCGTGGTTCCGGAGGAATTCGCCGTGTGGGGATTCGCGCAGCTGCTGGCGCACCGCGTGCCGTTGTACGAGGCCATCGCGCAGCGCCATGGCGTGGTGCTGGAGATGGACGAGGTGGCGGGCATCACCTCGGAGGGCGCGCTGCTGGAGCGGCTGGCCCCGCACCTGGAGGCGCGGCGATGAGCACGGCGATGAGCACGGCCCCCGATGCCGCCGCCGCGCCCGCGCTGTCCCCGGGGTCGCGCCTCCGCTCCATCGTGGGGGGTACCGTGGGCAACCTGGTGGAGTGGTACGACTGGTACGTCTACTCCGCCTTTTCGCTGTACTTCGCCGGGACCTTCTTCCCCGCGGAGGACCCCACCAGCCAGCTGCTGAGCGCCGCGGCGGTGTTCGCGGTGGGTTTCCTCATGCGCCCCGTCGGCGGGTGGCTGCTGGGGCGGCACGCCGACCGCCACGGGCGGAAGTCGGCGCTCACGGTGTCGGTGCTGCTCATGTGCGGCGGGTCGCTGCTCATCGCCTGCACCCCGGGGTACGACCGCATTGGCGTGGGGGCCCCCGCACTGCTGGTGCTGGCGCGCCTGCTCCAGGGGCTCAGCGTGGGCGGGGAGTACGGGGCCAGTGCCACCTACCTGAGCGAGATGGCCGGCCAGCGGCACCGCGGCTTCTGGTCCAGCTTCCAGTACGTCACCCTCATCATGGGGCAGCTGCTGGCGCTGGCGGTGCTGCTGGTGCTGCAGCAGTGGCTCACCGAGGCGCAGCTCCAGGCGTGGGGGTGGCGCATCCCGTTCCTCATCGGGGCCGCCGCGGCGGTGGTGGCCGTGTCCATGCGCCGCGGCCTGGAGGAGACGGCCGACTTCCACCGCGCCTCGGCCGAGGCGGCGGCGGGGGGCGCGCCGGCGCGCGCCTCGGTGCGGGCGCTGCTGGCCCACCCGCGCGCCGTGCTCACGGTGGTGGGGCTCACCGCCGGGGGCACGGTGGCCTTCTACACCTTCACCACCTATGCGCAGAAGTTCCTGGTCAACACCGTGGGCTTCTCCAAGGTGGACGCCACGCGCATCAACGCGGCCTCGCTGTTCGTGTACATGTGCCTGCAGCCGCTGGTGGGGGCGCTGTCGGACCGCGTGGGGCGGCGCCCGGTGCTGATGGCGTTCGGCGTGCTGGGGACGCTGGGCACCTATCCGCTGTTCCTGGCGCTGGAGCAGGCCCGCACCTTCGGGGCGGCGCTGGGGCTGCTGGTGCTGGCGCTCACCGCGCTCAGCGGCTACACGGCGATCAACGCCGTGGTCAAGGCGGAGCTGTTCCCCGCGGGGGTGCGGGCGCTGGGGGTGGGGCTGCCGTACGCGGTTACGGTGTCACTCCTGGCGGGCACCGCCGAGTACGTGGCCCTCTGGTTCAAGCGCGCGGGGCACGAGCCGTGGTTCTACGGCTACGTCACCGCCTGCATTGCCGCGTCGCTGCTGGTGTACGCCACCATGCCCGAGACGCGCGACCTGGGGCACCTGCGCGACTAGCGGGGCGTCCAGCCCGAGGACCCGTCAGCTCCCCGGGCGCCACACGGCATCGGCGCTGGCGTTCCACACCGCGTCCAGCGCGTTCACCACGATGCCGTCCACGGCGGACACCCCGGCCGGCGCGGTCAGCGCCACCGACCGCTGCGTGGCCGGATAGACGCGCTGGCGCCACGTGGTGCCGTCGCGCCAGCGCACCAGCCACCGGTAGGCCCCCTCCCCCGCGCCCGGGGTGATGGCCACGGTGAGCGCCGTGCCGCTGGTGGTCACCGCCAGGGTGGGCGCCGGCGGGGGCGCCGCGTCCAGCCACGGCGTGGCCGGCGGGATGGCGGGGGTGGCGTACACGCCGCCCCCCAGCAGCGTGGTGAGTCCCCCGCGGTCGGTGCGCACCGCCGTGGCGTTGTACAGCAGCCCGCCGGTGACCCCGGTGCCGGCCAGCGTCGCGCTCCGCGTGGCCAGCACCTGGTTGGCGATTTCCGTGGCCGCATAGGGGCTGCTGCTGCCGTCGGCCACGCGGTACGCGGCCATGCCGGGCCACAGATGGCGCTTCAGGGTGTTCTGCTGCGCCCACCACCCCAGCAACCCGGCAAAGGGCTGCCCAGACGAGGCCAGCGACCAGTACAGCTGCGGCGCCAGGTAGTCCACCCACCCGCGCTGCAGCCACAGCCGCGAGTCGGCGTAGATGGAGGCGTAGGCGTCCAGCCCCGTCACGCCGGCCGGGTTGCCGGGGCGCCAGATGCCGAAGGGGCTGATCCCCACGCGCATGGTGGGGCTCACCCCCCGCACCGTCCCCTGCAGCCGCTCCACGAAGCGGTTGATGTGGTCGCGCCGCCAGTCGGCGCGCGCCAGGGTTCCGCCGCCGGCCCGGTAGGCGGCGTACCCCGCGCTGTCGGGGAAGTCGAACGTGGGGCAGCGCGTGTCAGGGTAGGGGTAGAAGAAGTCGTCCAGGTGCACGGCGTCGATGGCATAGCGCCGCGCCACGTCGGCCACCACGGCCAGCGCCTGCTGCTGCACCGCCTCTTCCCCGGGGTCAAACCACCAGCTGGTGCAGGCGCGGCGCAGCAGGTCCGGGCGCCGCCGCGCGAAGTGCTGCGGCGCAAAGGTCAGGCTGTCCGACAGGTTCCCCGCACGGAAGGGGTTGAACCAGGCATGCAGCTCCAACCCGCGCGACCGCGCCATCTCGCTGATGTACGCCAGCGGGTCGTATCCCGGGTCGCCTCCGGGCGTCCCGGTGAGCACCCGGGCCCACGGCTCCAGCGCGGACTGGTACAGCGCATCTCCCACCGACCGCACCTGGAGGAGGACCGCGTTGGCGCCCGCCGCCTGCACGGCGTCCAGGAGGGCGGCGATCTCCGCCTGCTGCTGCCCCGCCGAGAGCCCCGCGCGGGAGGGCCAGTCGATGTTCCCTACCGTGGCGATCCACACGCCGCGGAACTCGCGGGTGATCGCGGGCACGGTGAATGGCGTGGGGGTTGGGGGAGACGGGGGCGTCGGGGGGGCCGGCGGGGGCGGGGTCACCGGGCCGGTGACCGGCTCCCCGCCGGTGGCGCACGCCATCGCCCAGAGCAGGAGCGGCAGGGGAAGGGCGCGGCGCGCCATGGTAGCCAGTCGCAGGTGCATCTCGTAGCTTCGCCGGCAGCAGCCCCGTCCGGTAGGTCATCCCCCCGCCCTCCGCCCTGCCTCGCCATGCGTGGTGCGCCCGCCCTCCTCCCCCGCCTCCTGCCAGCGCTGGCGGTGGCCGCCCTCCCGCTGGCGGCCCAACCCACCCCGGCCGCCTCGCGCGCCGGCTTCAGCCCCGCGCGGCTGGCCCGCATCGATACCCTGCTGGCCGAGGCCGCGCGGACCCGCCAGATCGGCGGGGCGGTGGCGCTGGTGCTGCGCGACGACCAGGTGGTGTACCAGCGCGCCGTGGGATGGCGCGACCGCGAGGCGGGGCGCGCCATGGTCCCCGACGCCATCTTCCGCATCGCGTCGCAGACCAAGGCGCTGACCAGTGCCGCCATCCTCATGCTGGTTGACGAGGGGAAACTCACCCTCGGCACGCCGATCAGCCGCTTCTTCGCCGGCTATGCGCGCCCCC
>JBILKP010000189.1:0-5482 GCA_044376625.1 Gemmatimonas sp.
GCAGGGGCGCCAGCGTCCGTCGCGGGGGCAGGTGGAGTCGGAGGGGGTGGGCGGCCTGGAGACGGGGGGGAGGGCGGCGGTGGTGGCGTTGCGGGTGTCGCGGGGGTCCTGGGTGGAGGAGGAGCAGGCCGCGGCGAGGGCGACCGCGGCGAGGGTGCCGGCGAGGGTGCCGGCGAGGGCGCTGGCGAGGGCGGGGCGGCGGCGGGCGGGGTGCGGCATGCGGGGCGCTGGGCTGAAGTGGTGACCGGGGCTCCATGAATCTGGGGGACGGATGCCGTTGGGGTTGGCGTGGGGGGCTTGAGCGGGTGGCGTCCCCGGTCTTTTCGGTGTGTATTCGGTACAGCGGGCGAAAACTCCCGGTGTTCCACAAAATCGGCGTCCTATGCGAATTCACGCCCCGATAGTGGCGATCGGGGTGGCATTTCCTGCCAAATGTCGTGAAATTCCTGCGTATCCGGCACGAAACGGCTGACGGCGCCGGATCTCACCACCTTGACCCATCGTTCCCATGGCTCCTTCCGCCTCCGCTCGTGAGCAGGCGACGCGCGAAGTCACGCAGCGTCCGGTCCGCATTGTCCCCCGCCCCGAGGAGAACGGGGTGCAGGTGCCCACCTCGGCGTGGTTCGGCATGAACACCTTCGGGCTGCGCCAGATGCGCGCCAAGCTGCCGAAGGACGTGTACAAGTCGCTGGCCGCGTCGGTGCGGCTGGGCAAGAAGCTGGACGCGGCCGTGGCCCCCGTGGTGGCGCAGACCATCAAGGAGTGGGCGATCTCGCGCGGGGTGACGCACTTCACCCACTGGTTCCAGCCGCAGACCGGGCTGACCGCCGAGAAGCATGACGCCTTCCTGGCGTTTGACGAGGCCGGGCGCCCCATGGAGCAGTTCTCCGGGGAGCAGCTCATCCAGTCCGAGCCCGACGCGTCGTCGTTCCCCTCCGGCGGGCTGCGCGCCACGTGGGAGGCGCGCGGGTACACGGCGTGGAACCCGGCGTCGCCCGTGTTCATCAGCGAGACCGGCGGGGTGAAGTACCTGTGCATCCCCTCGGTGTTCATCGGGTACAACGGCGAGGCGCTGGACGAGATGACGCCGCTGCTGCGCAGCTCCGAGGTGCTCTCGCACCGCGCCATGGAGCTGCTGGAGCTGATCGGCGACAGCGGCGTGCTGCGCGTGCACACCACGCTGGGGATCGAGCAGGAGTTCTTCCTGGTGGACCGCGCGCACTTCGCGCTGCGCCCCGACCTGGTGATGGCCAACCGGTCGCTGGTGGGCGCGCCGCCGCCGCGCGGGCAGCAGCTGGAGGACCACTACTTCGGCGGGATCCCCGAGCGGGTGCAGGCGTGCATCAGCGAGGTGGAGCTGGAGCTGTACAAGCTGGGGGTGCCCATCACCACGCGGCACAACGAGGTGGCGCCGTCGCAGTTCGAGATGGCCCCGTACTTCACCGACAGCGACATCTCGGTGGACCACAACCACCTGGTGATGGCGGTGCTCCGCAAGGTGGCGCTGCGCCACGGGCTGCAGGCGATCGTGCACGAGAAGCCGTTTGCCGGCATCAACGGCTCGGGGAAGCACTGCAACTGGTCGATGGCGATCACGTCGGACAACGCGCTGGACGGCACCAACCTGCTCAAGCCGGGGAAGACGCCGCACCAGAACGTGCGCTTCCTGCTGTTCCTGGCGGCGGTGCTGAAGGGGGTGCACACGCACGGCGGGATGATCCGCGCCGGCGTGGCCACCAGCGGCAACGAGCACCGGCTGGGGGCCAACGAGGCGCCGCCGGCGATCCTGTCGGTGTTCCTGGGGAAGGGGCTGACGCAGGTGGTGGAGGACATCGCCGCCGGGAAGACGTCGCCGGCGAACGCGGAGCAGGCGATGCTCAAGCTGGGGGTGGCCAAGCTGCCCGAGGTGGAGCAGGACAACACCGACCGCAACCGCACGTCGCCGTTCGCGTTCACGGGGGCCAAGTTCGAGTTCCGCGCGGTGGGCGGGTCGCAGAACACGGCGTTCCCGGTGATGCTGCTGCAGGCGGCGGTGGCCGAGGCGATCGCGGGGCTCACCGCGCAGGTGCGCGCGGAGCTGGCGGGGACCAAGAGCGTGGACGACGCGGTGTTCACCGTGGTGCGCCAGGTGTTCCGGGAGACCACGCCGGTGCGGTTCGAGGGGAACAACTACAGCGACGAGTGGGTGGTGGAGGCGGCCCGTCGCGGGCTCCCCAACTACCGGCGCACCCCCGAGGCGCTGGCGCAGCTGGTCACCCCCTCGTCGCAGGCGCTGTTCCAGGGGACGGGGATCCTGACGGCGGTGGAGCTGGAGAGCCGCTATCACGTGCGCCTGGAGCGGTACGTGAAGGACATCCTCATCGAGATGCACACGCAGCTGCAGCTGGTGGACACGATGGTGCTGCCGGCGGCCTTCGCGTACGTGGGGCAGCTGGCGGCGGCGGCGGGGCAGGGGCAGGCGGCGGGGATCAACATGGCCCCGCTGGTGGACGCGGCCAACGCGGTGACCAAGCTGGCGGCGGCGCTGCAGGGGGCGCGGGCCGAGCTGGCGGCGGCCACGGCCAAGGCGGAGCAGCTGCATGACGACCTGGTGGCCCAGGCGGAGTTCGTGACCGGGACGGGGTGCGCAGCCATGGAGGCGGTGCGCCAGGGGTGCGACGCGCTGGAGGTGACGGTCGGGAACGACCACTGGCCGCTCCCGCGCTACCGCGAGATGCTGTTCCCGGTGTGATCGGGGGCTGATCCGGGGGGGATCCCGGGGGCGCCGGGGGGGCTTGATCCCTCCGGCGCCCCGTGCCGGGGCTGTGACGCTTGCCGAATGGCCTGAAACGGGCAATGGTAGGGGATGTCGCGTGACGTGTTGCTTGCCGAGGCGGAAGCCCTGTATGACCAGGTGGTGGCGTGGCGCCGGGCGCTGCACCAGCGCCCCGAAGTGGGGTTCCACGAACACGAGACCGCCCGCTTCCTCCGCGAGCAGCTGACCGCGCTGGGGGGGCTCGAGGTGAGCCGCCCCACCGACACCAGCGTGCTGGCCGTGCTGCGCACCGGGCGTCCCGGCCCCGTGCTGGCGTTGCGCGCCGACATCGACGCGCTCCCCATTCACGAGGAGAACGACGTCGCGTACCGCTCCCTCCACGACGGCGTGATGCACGCCTGCGGGCATGACGGGCACACGGCCATGCTGCTGGGGGTGGCCACCGTGCTGGTGCGGCACCGCGCGCGGCTGGCCGGCGAGGTGCGCTTCATCTTCCAGCACGCCGAGGAGGTGTCCCCGGGGGGCGCCGAGGCGCTGGTGCAGCGGGGCGTCATGGACGGCGTGGAGGCCGTGCTGGGGGTGCACCTCTGGTCCTCCCTCCCCGTGGGGCGCCTGGCGCTCATCCCCGGGCCGGCGATGGCGGCGCCCGACACCTTCGAGATCACGATCGAGGGGCAGGGCGGGCACGCGGCCATCCCGCAGGACACTATCGATCCGGTGGCCATTGGCGCGCTGGTCGTGACCGGGTTGCAGCACATCGCCGCGCGCATGGTCGATCCGCTGGAGCCGGTGGTGGTGTCGGTGACCCAGTTCCACGCCGGGACCGCCTCCAACGTCATCCCCAACCGGGCGGTGCTGGGGGGCACGGTGCGCACCTTCGACGCCGCGCTGCGCGCGCGGGTGCCGCAGCTCATCGACCGGCTGGTGCAGGGGACCTGCGCGGCGCATGGCGCGCGCGGCGTGGTGCGCCACACGCCGGGGTACCGCCCCGTGGTGAACGATCCCGCGCTCACCGCGCGGCTGGCGGGGGTGGTGCGCGAGGTGCTGGGAGAGGGGGTGCTGGCCGCGATGCGCCCGTCCATGGGCGGGGAGGATTTCTCCGCCTACCAGCAGCGCGCCCCCGGGGTGTTCGCCTTCGTGGGGGCGGGGAACGCGGCGGTGGGCGCCGACCATCCGCACCATCACCCGCGCTTCCAGGTGGACGAGGCGTCGCTGGGGCAGGGGATGGCGTACCTGCTGGCCGCCACGCACGCGCTGCTGGCCGACGCGCCGGTGCCCGCGTCCGCGTGAGGTCGGCATGACCGTGGCCGTCCCCACCCCCACCTCGCCGCCGCTGCGGGGGGACCTGTTTGCCCTGCTGGCGCGCACCGCCAGCGAGTTCATCGCGCAGCCCACCACGCAGGTGGGGCACACCATCGACCGCACGCTGCAGGCCATTGGCGAGCTGTTCGACGCGCACCGCTGCTACGTGTTCGAGCTGGACGAGGGGCTGGGGAGCGCGAGCACGACGCACGAGTGGTGCGCCCCCGGGGCGGCCGCGCAGCGCGCGTCGCTGCAGGAGATCCCGCTGGCGATGTTCCCCTGGTGGATGGCCGAGCTGCGGGCGGGGCGGGCCATCAACCTGGCGTCGCTGGATGACCTCCCCTCGGGGGCCACCGCCGAGCGGGCGCTGCTGGAGCCGCGGGGGGTGCGGTCGCTGCTGGTGGTGCCGCTGGCGTGGCGCGGGCGCCTGGACGGCTTCGTGGGGGTGGAGCACGTGCGCTGGCCCCACCGGTGGAGCGACGAGGAGGTGGGGGTGCTGCGCCTCGTCGTGAGCTCGTTCGCGCAGGCGTTCGAGCGCCGCCGCCTGGACGCCACGCTGCAGATGGCGGCCACGGTGTTCCAGAACGCGCAGGAGGCGATCTTCGTGGTGGACCGCGAGCGCCGCCTGGTGGACGCCAACCCCACGTTCTCGACGGTGACCGGGCTGGCCATCGGGGAGGTGCGGGGGCTGCCGTTTGCCCAGCTGGTGTCCGAGCGGCACGACCCGTCGGTGCTGGAGTCCATGTGGGAGGGGGTGGCGCAGCACGGCTTCTGGCGCGGCGAGCTGTGGCACCGCCGGCGGGACGGCGACGTGCGGCTGCTGCGCGTCACGCTGTCGGCGGTGCGCAGCGGCGCGCCGGGGGTGCCGCAGTACGTGGGGGTGTTCTCCGACGTGACGCGGCTGCGCGAGCAGGCGGAGCGGCTGGAGCAGATGGCCTACCACGACGCGCTCACCAAGCTCCCCAACCGCGTGCTGCTGGCCGACCGCCTGCAGCAGGCGCTGGCGCAGGGGCGGCGCACGGGGCGGCTGCTGGCCGTGTGCTACATGGACCTGGACCACTTCAAGCCCGTCAACGACACGTACGGCCACGAGGCGGGGGACCGGCTGCTGGTGGAGATGGCGCGCCGGCTGACCGCGGCGCTGCGCGCCGACGACACGGTGGCGCGCCTGGGCGGGGATGAATTCGTCGTGCTGCTCCCCGGGCTGCAGTCGATGGGGGAGTGCGAGATGCTGGTGGACCGCCTGCTGGGGTGCCTTGCGGCCCCGTTCGCCATCGGCGACGGGGTGCAGGTGACGCTCACCGGGAGCATCGGGGTGCGGGTGGTGTCGTCGGCGGGGGGCGAGCCCGAGGCGCTGCTGCGCGACGCCGACCAGGCGCTGTACGCGGCCAAGGAGGGGGGGCGCGGGCGCGCGCACTACTACGA
>JBILKP010000190.1:0-5353 GCA_044376625.1 Gemmatimonas sp.
AGAGAGCTCACGCAGCACTACCCGCGCCCGGGATGGGTGGAGCATGACCCGCACGAGCTGCTGGCCGGCGTGCTGGACGCCGCGCGCGAGGCGATCGCGGCGGCCGGGACGACCCCCGTGGCGGTGGGGATCACCAACCAGCGCGAGACGGTGGTGCTGTGGGACCGCCGCACGGGGGAGGCGGTGCACCGCGCCATCGTGTGGCAGGATCGGCGCACGGCCGAGCGGTGCGCCACCCTGGCGGGGGACGCGGCGTGGATCCGCGAGCGGACCGGCCTGGTGACCGATCCGTACTTCAGCGGCACCAAGCTGGAGTGGCTGCTGGATTTGCCCGGGCTGCGGGCGCGGGCCGAGCGGGGGGAGCTGGCGGCGGGGACGATTGACAGCTGGCTGGTGTGGCACCTCACCGGCGGGGCGGTGCATGCCACCGACCACACCAACGCCTCGCGCACCATGCTGTACGACCTGGAGGCCCGGGCGTGGAGCCCCGCGCTGTGCGAGCGCCTGCGGGTGCCGATGGGGGTGCTCCCCGCGGTGGTCCCCTCCAGCGGGGTGGTGGGGACCACGGTTCCCGAGGCGCTGGGGGTGGCGCTCCCCATCGCCGGCATCGCCGGCGACCAGCAGGCCGCGCTGTTCGGACAGGGCGGGTGGGCGCCGGGCGGCGGGAAGAACACGTACGGGACCGGGGCCTTCCTCCTGCTCAACACGGGGCCGCACCGCCCCGGGGCTGGGGAGGGGCTGCTGACCACCATCGCCTGCGACGACCGCGGGGCGCCGGTGTACGCGCTGGAGGCGTCCATCTTCATCGCCGGGGCGGCGGTGCAGTGGTTGCGCGATGGGCTGGGGGTGCTGGCGGACGCCCGGGAGTCGGAGGCGCTGGCGCGGTCGCTGCCGTGGAACGACGGGGTGTACTTCGTGCCCGCATTGGTGGGGCTCGGGGCCCCCGACTGGGAGCCGAACGCCCGGGGGACCATCGTGGGGCTCACCCGCGGCACCACGCGGGCGCACCTGGTGCGGGCGGCGCTGGAGGCGATGGCGTACGCCACGCGGGACGTGCTGGGGGCGATGCGCGCGCAGGGGGGCGTCCCCTTCGACCGCCTGCGGGTGGACGGGGGGGCCAGCGCCAACGACTGGCTGATGCAGTTCCAGGCCGACGTGCTGGGGGTGCCCGTGGAGCGGCCGGGGATGGTGGAGACGACGGCGCTGGGGGCCGCCGGGCTCGCCGGGCTGGCGGTGGGGGTGTGGCCGTCGGCCTCGGCGTTCCTGTCGTCCCAGGACACGCGGACCTTCGTCCCGGCCGGCGAGCGGTCGGTCATCGACCCGGCCTATCGGGGGTGGCGGCGGGCGGTGCGCGCCGCGCTGGCCTGGGCGCGGGATGACGAGGACGCCCTCCCCTGAGCGGCCGGCGCGCGGTAGATTTCCCCGAGTAACCTCCTCGGAATCGCCACGGACCCGGACGGCTTCCCGTGAAAGCTCGCACCAAGTTCCTGTTTGGCGGCCTCCTCGTGCTGGGGACGGCCGGGTACCTCATGGCCAGTTCCATCGAGGACACCGCCACGTACTACCTCACCCCCACCGAGCTGGCGGGGAAGGTGGCGTCCAACCCGCGCTTCCGGAACACCGGGGTCAAGGTGGGGGCCCGCGTCGTGTCGGGGACCATCGTGCGCGATCCCTCCGGCCGGTCGCTCACCTTCCGCATGACCGACGGCGCGCAGACCTACGCGGTGCTGTATCGCGGCGTGGCGCCCGACACCTTCACCGACGGCGTGGACGTCGTGGTGGAGGGGCGCCTCGACCGCAATGGCACCTTCCAGGCCACCACGCTGCTGGCCAAGTGCGCGTCGCGCTACGAGAACGCCCCCGACAAGTACCAGCAGACCCCGGGATACCAGCAGGGGACGTCGGCGCCACGCGCCTGAGGCCACATGATACTCGCGGGTGAACTGGCGCTCTGGGTGGCCCTCCTGATGGCCGCCTGGGCCGCCACGGTCTCGTTTGCCGGCGGCGCCCAGGGGCGCGCCGACCTCGTGCGCAGCGGCGAACGCGCGGTGTACGCCACCTTCGGCTTCACGCTGGTGGCGTCGCTGGGGCTGTGGACCGCCCTCTTCACGCACGACTTCTCCATCAAGTTCGTCGCGTCGTACACCAGCGCCAACCTCCCCACGGTGTACCTGTTCACCGCCTTCTGGGCGGGGCAGGCGGGGTCGATGCTGTTCTGGGCGCTCATCCTCACGCTCTACGCCGCCGTGGCGGTGTTCACCAATCGCCACCGCAACCGCGCGCTCATGCCGTGGGTGACGGGGACGCTGGCGGTGTGCGCGCTGTTCTTCCTCATGACCATGGCGTTCGGGGCCAACCCCTTCGAGCGCCTCGACTGGGTCCCCCCCGACGGGCGCGGGATGAACCCGCAGCTGCAGAACCCGGGGATGGCGGCGCACCCGCCCATGCTCTACCTGGGGCTGGTCGCCACGGCGGTCCCCTTCGCCTTCGCCATCGGCGCGCTGGTCACCCGGCGCTTCGACACGGCGTGGCTGGGGGCGGTGCGCAAGTGGGCGCTGCTCTCCTGGTTCTTCCTCACCATCGGCATCGTGCTGGGGATGTGGTGGGCGTACGTGGAGCTGGGGTGGGCCGGCTACTGGGCGTGGGACGCGGTGGAGAACTCGTCGTTCCTCCCCTGGCTCACCGGCACCGCGTTCCTGCACAGCATCATGATCCAGGAGAAGCGCGGGATGCTGCGCAAGTGGAACGTGACGCTGGTGATCCTCACGTTCCTCCTCTCCATCCTCGGCACCTTCATCACCCGCAGCGGCATCATCAACTCCGTCCACGCCTTCGCGCAGTCGGAGGTGGGGAACTGGTTCCTGGGCTTCCTCATCCTGGCCACCGCCGCCTCGGCGTGGCTGGTGGCCACGCGCCTCACCGACCTGCAGGCGCCGGTGGAGCTGGAGAGCATGGTGAGCCGCGAGGCGGCGTTCCTGTACAACAACCTGGTGCTGGTGGGGATCTGCTTCGCCACGCTCTGGGGGACGCTGTTCCCCATCCTCACCGAGTGGGTGCAGGGGGACAAGATCGAGGTGGGGGCGCCCTGGTTCAACGAGGTGAACGGGCCGCTGGGGCTGCTGCTGCTGGCCCTCACCGGGGTGGGGCCGCTCATCGCGTGGCGGCGCGCCTCGCTGGCCAACCTGCGCCGGCAGTTCACGATCCCCGTGGCTGCCGGGGTGGCGGTGTTCGCCACCCTGCTGGCGCTGGGGATGCGGGACGCGTACGCGCTGGTGTCGTACCTGCTGGCGGGCTTCGTCTTCGCCACCATCGTGCAGGAGTTTGCCAAGGGGATCGGCGCGCGCCGGCGGATGTACGCCGAGGGGCTCGGCGTGGCCGCGGTGCGCCTGGTGGCCCGCAACCGGCGTCGCTACGGCGGCTACATCGTGCACGTCGGCGTGGTGGTGCTGTTCGCCGCCTTCGCCGGGCTCATGTTCCGCACCGACGTCACCGCCACCCTCAAGGCCGGTGAGTCGGTGGCCGCCACCGACGCCTACGGGCACCGCTGGACCTTCACCAGCCAGGGGATCTCCTCCTTCAAGCAGCTCAACCGCACCGTGATGGGGGTGAGCCTCGACGTCACCCGCGACGGCAAGCGGGTGGGGATCCTCTCCAGCGAGAAGCGGCAGCACGTGAACAGCCTGGGGGAGCCCACCTTCGAGCCCTCCACCGAGGTGGGGATCCTCGAGTCGCTGCGCCAGGACGTGTACCTGGTGTTCACCGGCGCCATCGACCGCGAGACCGCGGCCATCCACATCAACTTCAACCCGCTGGTGTGGTGGGTGTGGTTCGGCGGCATCGTGATGGCGATCGGCGGCCTGATCGTGATGTGGCCGCAGGCGCGGCGCGACCCGCGCGAGGGCGGCTACGTGGCACAGCTGCCGGCGCAGGCGCCCGAGGCGGACGCCGGCGCGCTGGCCGGGGCGCGGGCGTGAGCATCGGCGGGGGCAACAGCGGGGGCAACGGCGGGGGCGCACCGCCCCGCCGCGCCTTCCTGCGGCAGGCGGGGCGCGGCGTGGCGCTGTTGGCGGTGGCGCCCGCGCTTGCCCCGGCCGCCGCGCGGGCGCTGGCGCAGGGCGCCGCGGCGCCCCCCACGCAAAGCGTGGCTGGCGGCGTGGACATGCCCGAGAGCGACTACAAGCCGGTGCAGCGCCCCCCCAAGCCCAACGCCGTGCGTCAGCTGGATGCCACGCAGGTGGAGACGCTCGAGCGCACCCTGGCGTGCCCGTGCCCCTGCACGCTGGACATCTACACCTGCCGCACCACCGACTTCACCTGCTCCATCTCTCCCGCGGTGCACGGCGACATCCAGCGCCTCGTGGACGGCGGCCACACCGCCGACGAGATCATGGCCGCGCTCCTCGACACCTACGGCGACTTCATCCTCATGTCGCCGCGCAAGCAGGGGTTCAACCTGCTGGCGTGGATCGCCCCGGCGGCGGCGGTGGTGGGCGGCGCCGTCGGCATCGGCATGCTGCTGCGCCGCTGGCGGCGCCCTGAGGCCGCCCCCGCGACTCCGGCGGGGGGCGGGGTGGCCGATGCCGGCGCCACCCCCGAAGAGCTGGCCCGCCTCGAGGCCGCGCTGCGGGACGACCGGTGATGGCGGCCGTGATCGCGCTCCCCGACGGCGCCGTGCCCCTCCTGGTGGGCACGGGGCTGGCGCTGGGCGCCCTCACGCTGGTGCTCGCCCCCCTCATCGAGGAGAGCGGGGCATCCACCCCCCCTCCGGCTCCCCTGGAGCCCCCCGTGGGCACCCCCGACGCCGCCAGCGCCGTGGCGGCGCTGCGCGAAATCGAATTCGATCGCGCCACTGGCAAGCTGTCCGACGCCGACTACGCCGACCTCAAGGCCCGCTACACCCGCGCGGCGCTCGACGAACTGCGTGAGGCCGATGGGCGCACGGCGGCACGCGCCGCGGGCGTCTCCGCGCCCGGGCCCACCGCCACGGCGGCGGGCCCGGACGCGCCGGTGCTCCAGCTCGATCCGGTGGAAGCCGCCATCCGTCGCGCCCGCGCCAACCAGCGCGAGTGCGCGGTGTGCGGCCCCTGCGACCAACCCGACGCCCTCTACTGCGCCAGCTGCGGGCGCTACCTCCCGGGAGCCTGCGCCGCCTGCGGCGCGGACGTCACGCTGGTGGGGAGCCGCTTCTGCGGCGGCTGCGGCCACCAGCTGGCGGCGGCGTAGCCCCCCGGTCTCCCGCGGCACCCCGCGCCACCGCGTCCACGCTCCGGCACCCCGCCCGCACCGGGCACCCGCCGCACTTGGGCGCCCGCGCCGTGCACACCAGCGCCCCCAGCTCCATCAAGGCCTGGTT
>JBILKP010000191.1:0-5346 GCA_044376625.1 Gemmatimonas sp.
AGGACGCCGCCACCCGCGGCGCCCTGCGCGAGGAGCTGTACCGCATGATCGGCGCGCTCCAGTTCCAGGACATCGCCCGGCAGCAGCTGGCCCAGTGCGTGGGCATTCTCGACGACATGGAGCGCCGCCTGCAGGAGGTGTCGGCGCTGTTCGACCTGGCCGTCGAGGAGTACCCCGCCCCCGCCCCCGGCCATCGCCCGCCCGCGGGGTGCTACGACCCCGACGCCTCCTTCGAGGTGATGGAGGGACGGCAGGAGCTGGCCGACGCCCTCTTCACGGCCCACGCGCACCCCGCGGCGTGACGCGCCACGGCGCGCCGACATGGCCCATGCCCTGACCCACCACCCGCTGCCCGAGGACGCCGACCGCGACCTCCTGCAGTCGTTCGTGGCCGAGGCCTCGGAGCTGCTGGAGCGGTTGGACGGGTTGCTGGGGCAGGCCATGGGGCCGGCCGCCGATACCGAGGCCATGCAGGGGGTCCTGCGCGACCTGCACACCATCAAGGGCACCGCGTCGTTCCTGTCGCTGCCGCACGTGGTGACGCTGGCCCACGAGCTGGAGACCGTGTGCGACGGCGTGCGGGAGGGGCGGCATGCCCGCACCCCCCAGCTGACGCTGCTGCTGCGCACCGGGTTGGACGGGCTGGCCGGGCTGCTGGGCGCCCTCATGGTCGCGCTGGATCACGGTACGCCGATGGTCATCCCGGCGGGGTACCGCCCGCTGATCGAGGCGCTGCTGGCGCCGCCGTCGGCCTCCCCCGCCGTGGGGGCGCCACACCCGGCGGGGCATGCGCAGCTGCCGGCCGACAGCTTTGCCGAACTCACCCTGCGCATCCCCACCCACCGCATGGACGCCATGGTGGGGCGCGTGGAGCTGCTGGGGCGCCTGCATGCCCGCCTGGCGCAGGCGCACGGACGGGGGGAGGCGATGGATGCGTGGATCCTGGAGCAGGCCGGCGTCGTGGTGGCCGAGCTGCAGCAGATGGCGCAGGGGATGCGCATGGTCCCCTTCCACGGCACCTTCCGCAAGCTCGGGCGCCTGGCGCGCGACACCGCCACCCACCTCGGGAAGGCGGTGGAGTTCCACACCGAGGGGGGCGGCGTGGAGGTGGACCGCGCCATCGTGGAGCAGCTGGGGGATCCGCTGCTGCACATGGTGCGCAATGCCATCGACCACGGCATCGAATCGGCCGCGGAGCGGGTGGTGGCCGGGAAGCCCGCCGCCGGGGGCGTGCGGCTGTCGGCCTCGCTGGTGGGGGATGTGCTCACCGTGGTGCTGCGCGACGACGGGCGCGGGTTGCAGCGGGACCGCCTGGTGGCCGAGGGGCGGCGGCGCGGGCTGGTCCCACCCCACACCGAGCTGTCCGACGCCGACGCCTACGCCCTGATCTTCGCCCCGGGGTTCTCCACGGCGTCGGCGCTCACCACGCTTTCGGGGCGCGGGGTGGGGATGGACGTGGTGCGCGAACGGATCGAGGCGCTCAACGGGCACATCAGCATCCAGTCGGTGCCGGGGGTGGGCACCACCTTCACCATCCAGGTGCCGGAAGCGCTGCGACTGCCGGGTCGTGCCGCGTCCGACCTGCTATTTCCCGTCCTCGCCGACGAGCCGGTCGGGGCGCTGCGGTAGGACCCCGTCACCGGCTGCCCTCCGGGCGGCCGGGGTTAGCTTTCCGCGGTGACCTTCTCCCGCCGCCTCGTGGTCCCCGTCCCCGTGGAGCAGCTCTTTGCCTGGCATGAGCGCCCCGGGGCCTTTGCACGGCTGTCCCCTCCGTGGGACCGCCCCCGCGTGCTGCTGGCCGAGGGGGGCATTCGCGATGGGGCGCGGGTGCGGCTGTCGGTGCAGACCGGCCCCGTGCGCACCACCTGGGAGATCGAGCACGAGGGGTACGTCGCCGGGCGGCAGTTCTGCGACGTCATGCGCCGGGGCCCCTTTGCGGCGTGGCGCCACGTCCACGCCATGCAGCCGCATCCGCTGGGGAGCGAGTTGGAGGACCGCATCGACTACCGGCTCCCGGGCGGCGCGCTGGGCGCCCTCGTGGCCGGGCGCTTCACCGAGCGGACGCTCGCGCGGGTGTTCCGCTACCGGCACGCCGTGACCGCCGGCGACCTGGCGCGCCATGCGGCCTTTGCCGACCGCCCCCGCCTGCGCGTGGCGATCACCGGGGCCACCGGGTTCGTGGGATCGGCGCTGGCGGCTTTCCTGTCCACCGGCGGGCACGCCGTGGTGCGCATCGGGCGCGGTCCGGTGCGCCCCGGCGTGGTCGATGTGTCGTGGGACCCGGCGCGCGGCGTGCTGGACCCGGCGGCGCTGGCGGGGGTGGATGCCGTGGTGCACCTGGCCGGGGCGCCAATCGCTCGCCGGTGGACCGCGGCCCATCGCACGGCCATCCGCGACAGTCGCGTGCAGGGGACCCGCCTGCTGGCCGACGTACTGGCCCGCATGGACCGCCCCCCGGCGGCGCTGCTCAGCGGGTCGGCCATCGGCGTGTACGGCAGTCAGGGGGATGCCGTGCTGGACGAGCGGGCGCCGGTGGGGACGGGGTTCCTGGCGGAGGTGGGCGCCCAGTGGGAGGCGGCCACCGCGCCCGCGGCGGCGGCGGGGATCCGCGTGGTGCTGCTGCGCACCGGGATCGTGCAGGGGGCGGCCGGGGGCGCGCTGGCGGTGCAGGCGCCGCTCTTCCAGCTGGGGGTGGGAGGGCGCATCGGTCACGGGGGGCAGTGGCTCAGCCCCATCGCGCTGGACGATGAGGTGGGAGCCATCCACCACTGCCTGATGGACCCGCGGATTGCCGGGCCCGTGAACCTGGTGGGCCCCGCGCCCGTGACCAATGCGCAGTACACGCAGACGCTGGCGCGGGTGCTGCGGCGTCCGGCGCTGGCGGCGGTGCCGGCGTGGGCCATGCGGCTGGCCATGGGGCGCGAGATGGCGGAGGAGACGGTGCTGGCCAGCCAGCGGGTGGTGCCCGGCGTGCTGGTGGCCCACGGCTTCTGCTTCCGGTTCCCCACCCTGGACGCCATGCTGCGCTTCGAGCTGGGGCGCACGCCCTAACCCGCCGCAGGTGTGACGCGCCAGCCGGATGGCGCGTCCCGGAGTGAATCGCTCGGGAATGCCGGTGCCTCATCAGGGGACCGATCCCGACGGGTGCGCCCCGCGCGGGCGCCAAACAACGCGGTTCCCCGATGGCGGGGGGGCGCCGGCGGTTGACCTCCTTGGCAGGCGTGGCACGATGTGCGGACTGGCAGGCGCCATGCCCATGGAGCGTGGCAGCGAGACGGTGCTGTACCGGATGATCAGCAGCATCCGGCACCGGGGCCCCGACGGACAGGGCGTGTGGGTGGATCCCAGCCGCGCCGTGGGGTTGGCGCATGCGCGGCTCTCCATCCAGGACGTCTCCGCCGCCGGCGCCCAACCCATGCCCTCGGCCACTGGGCGCTACTACCTGGTGTTCAACGGCGAGGTGTACAACCACCGACCGCTCCGGCGCGAGCTTGAGCAGGCCGGGGCCGCGCCCGCCGCCGGGTGGCAGGGGGGCTCCGACACGGAGACGCTCCTGGCCGCCTTCGAGTGCTGGGGGATTGCCGGCACGCTGCCGCGACTCCAGGGGATGTTCGCCGTAGCGCTTTGGGACCGCCAGCGCCGCGAGCTCACGCTGGTGCGCGATCGGGTGGGGGAGAAGCCTCTCTATTACGCGTGGATGGACGGGCAGTTCCTGTTTGGCTCCGAGCTGCCGGCCTTGCGGGCGCACCCCGCCTTTCGCGCGGATCTCGACCGCCAGGCGGTGACCGCCCTGTTGCGGCTCAATCACATCCCCGCGCCGTGGACCATCTATCGGGGGGTGCGCAAGCTGCTCCCGGGCACAATGCTCACCGTGCGTCCGGGCGACGCGACGGCGGAGCCGGTGCCCTACTGGTCAGCCCAGCGGGTGGTGGATGTCGGACAGGCGCATCCGTGGGTGGGCACCCCGGAGGCGGCGGTGGACGCGCTGGGGGCGCTGCTGGACGACGTGGTGCGGGGGCAGATGCGGGCCGACGTGCCGGTGGGGGCGTTCCTCTCGGGGGGGATCGATTCAACCGTGGTAGCGGCGCTCATGCAGCGACACGCCACGGCGCCGGTCCCCACCTTTGCCGTGGGCTTTGATGTCCCGGCCTTCAACGAGGCCGACCACGCGGCGGCGGTGGCGCGCCACCTGGGCACCAACCACACTACTCTCACCGTGACGGCGACCGATGCGCTGGAGATGATTCCGCGGCTGGCGACCATCTACGATGAGCCCTTTGCTGACGCCTCCCAGCTGCCCACCGCGCTGGTGGCGATGCTGGCGCGCCGGTCAGTCGCCGTGGCGCTGGCCGGGGATGGTGGGGACGAGCTGTTTGGCGGCTACAACCGCTACTGGCAGGGGGACCGGCTGGCCGCGCTGCTGCGGGCGGTGCCGCAGCCGGTACGCCGGGTGATGGCCGCGGCCATCGGGCAGGTCTCCGCCTCGGCCTGGGACCGGGTGCTGGGACGCCTTGCGCGCCGGGCCGCCGGGTGGGGACCGCAGGTGGGCGCCGGCGACCAGCTGCTCAAAGGGGCCGCCCTGCTGACCTCGCGCACCACCACCGAGCTGTATCGCGGGCTGTTGAGCGCCTGGCAGCACCCGGCGGCGCTGGTGCACGAGGGGGAGGAGCCGCTCACCGTCTTCACCGATCCGTCGCGTCAGGTGCGCACGGACAGCGTCCCGCACGACCTGATGGCGATGGACCTGGTCAGCTACCTCCCCGACGACAACCTCGTCAAGCTGGACCGCGCGGCCATGGCGGCCAGCCTGGAGACGCGCGCGCCGCTGCTGGACCATCGCGTGGTGGAGTTTGCGTGGCGGCTGCCGCTGGCGCTCAAGCGGCGCGACGGCGAGACCAAGTGGCCGCTGCGGCAGCTGGCCCACCGGTTCGTGCCCCGCGCGCTGCTGGACCGCCCCAAGATGGGGTTCAGCGTGCCGCTGGCCGATTGGTTGCGCGGCCCGCTGCGCGACTGGGCCGATGCACAGCTGTCCCAGGAGCGGCTGGCGCTGGAGGGGCTACTGGACGTGCGCCTCGTGCGCCGCGCCTGGGATGAGCACCAGTCGGGGGTGCGCAACTGGCAGCACAAGCTGTGGATCGTGCTGATGCTGCAGGGGTGGCTGGACGCCCAGCGCCACTAGCGCCCGCGGCGACCGCCCACACGACCCCGCCCGCGGTCACCGCAGCCAGTCGTCGCGGTGCGCGGCCACGAAGGCGTCGTCCACCAGCTCGGGGTGCTGCGCCGCCACGGCGGCGATCGCCTCGGCCTGCCCCGGCGACAGCCGTTCCGCCGGATCCAGCGTGCGCG
>JBILKP010000192.1:0-5333 GCA_044376625.1 Gemmatimonas sp.
ACGCCGGGGCCCTGCTGGTGGCCCCCTGCGACATGCCCGGCGCCACGGCGGCGCACCTGGCGTGGTTGGTGGAGGCCAGCGGCGCGGGGATGTGGCGGGTGGCGTCGGGGTACGCCGATGGTGCCCGCGGCATCCCGGCGGTGCTGCTGCGCCGCGACTGGCCGGCGCTGCAGGCGCTGGCCGGCGAGGTGGGCGCGCGCGCATTGCTCCACGGCCCCGACGTGGCCATTGTCCCCTTGGTGGACGGGGACGACGACCTGGACACCCCCGAGGCGGTGGCGGCGTGGCGCCGCCGCGCCGCACCCTCACCTCCCTCCGAGACCTCCGTCATGATTCCCATGCTGCAGCTGGCGCTGGCCGACCTGGCGCACGAACTGGCCAGCACGCGCCGCATGCTGGAGCGGCTCCCCGACGACCGGCTCGACTGGCGCCCGCACGCCAAGTCGTTCACGCTGGGGCAGCTGGCCGACCACCTCACCGACATGCCGTTCTACGGCACCACCACGCTGACCACCGCCACGCTGGACTTTGCGGCCATGCCGCCGCGCCCGCCGCACCCGGCCACCCGCGACGGCTTCCTGGCGCAGTGGGACGCGCGGGTGGCGGCCTTCGAGCAGGAGCTGGCCGCGGCCACCGAGCCGCAGCTGGGGGCGCAGTGGACCGCCACCATGGGGACGCACGTGGTGATGGCCATGCCGCGGCTGGCCATGCTGCGCGGGATGGTGGTGAACCACATGATCCACCACCGCGCGCAGCTGACGATGTACTACCGGCTGCTGGACGTGCCGATGCCGGGGATGTACGGCCCCAGCGCCGACGAGAAGTAACGACCGGACGGGCGGGGCGTGGCGGGCGCGCTCAGCGCACCACCACGCCCAGCTCGCTGGTGGCCCCCAGCCCATTGGCCACCAGCACCAGGCTCCAGCTGGCGGGCTTCTCCGCGAGCCCCGGGAGCCCGGCCATGCCGGGCTCCCGCCCGACGAACTTGACCCACCCCCCGGGGACGGCGTCCGAGAGCCACCAGTCCAGCGTGCCGCCGTCGCCCGCCCCGAAGCGGACATGGCGCGCCTGCACGCCCGCCACCAGCTCGGTGCCCACCGTGGCCGCCGCCACGCTCTCCGGCGTGGGGCGGACGGGGAACAGCTCCGTCCCCAGCACCCCGGACCCCGCCGGCGGGAGCATCTCCCGCGCCTCGCCGGTGCCGGGGAGGCGGGCCCGCATGCGCACCACGCGCCGCGACAGCCCCCCCTCCGCCTTGAGCAGCGCTTCCAGCACCACGGTGTCGGCCGTGGCCTTGGCCTTCCCCCGCGCCGGCCGGCTGATGATGGACTTGGTGCGCCACCACTCGCTGCCGTCGGCGAGGCGCGCCAGCAGGGCGCGCTCCATCTGCACCGCCTCGTCGGCGACGGCCGAATCCACCAGCTGCCAGCGCGTCCAGCCGCCCTCGGGGTACGGGGTCTCGAAGAGCGACGCCCCGGAGCCGTAGGTGAACGCATACAGGTAGTCGATGTACCCCCAGCCGCCGTTGATCCCCAGCAACGAGGCGCCGCCCCCCGCCCCCAGGCCGCGCAGCAGCCCCTCGGCGGCGTTGGCCATCGCGCGGGCCTCGCCGCGGGTGTCGTCGTCCGCCGACGCGCCCCCCCGCCCGGCCGCCAGGATGCGCGCGGCGTCGGCCTGCGCGGCGATGGACTCCTTGAGCAGCGCCTCCAGCTCGGGGCGCCGCTTCCCGGCGGCGCGGCGCTCGCGCCCGTCCAGCTGCGTGGAGTCGGTGAAGTAGGTGAGGAGACGGTCCTCCACCGCGGGATCCACGCCGTCACCCTCGTCCAGCTTCGCCAGCTCCTTCTGCCACGCCTCCTCGCTGGTGGCCCCGCACTTCGCGCGGATCGCCATGCGCGCCGCCAGCCCCACCTTGGCGCCGCCTCCCGCCGCGTCGGCCGCCATCCCCAGCGGTTCGGCGCACTTCCGGAAGCCGTCAATCTTGGCCTCGAGCTCCTTGCGCTGGGCCTCACGCGCCTTGGCCACGGCGGGGTCGGCGGTGCGCGCCTTGATGTAGCGGTCCACCGCCGCGTCATCGAGGCGTGTTTGGGCGGGGAGCGGGGACATGGCGGCCAGCAGGGCGCTGGCCAGCAGCGCGGGACGCAGGCGGATAGACATGGGGATGGGGCGGGGCGTGGACGCGGGGGCGCCGCGCAGGCGCGGGTTCCGGACGACCATGGCAAGACGGTTGAACGGACTCCGGGGTTACCCCGAGGCGGGCGGACCGTTCCTCACCGCCGGTGCGCCACCGCTTGATTTCCCGTCCCGGCGTGCCGATGATGCAGGGGTGCGGCGTTTTCCCGACTTGGCGGGCCGCACCACCGGACCGCGCGTCCGGCGTCACCGTCTAAGTCGCTGGACCCGCCGGCGACTCCACGTCGCCGGCGTTCGTGCGTCGGCGCACCGGGAGGATCTCGATGACCCCGCTTGCCGCCGTGGCCCCCGTGGCTGCCCCGCCGCGCCCTCGCTCGTACTGGGCGCCGCAGTGGATGCCCCCCGTGCTGGCGCCCGCCCACGGGGAGGTGCCGCTCCCCGATTTCCTCGCGGGGGAAGTGGAAATCGCGCGGCTGGTGGTGGACGCCATGGTCCCCGACGTGTTCAGCCTGCGGGCGCGGCGCGCGCGCGCCGGCCGCCCCTATCGGTACCGCCTGGTGGACGGCGCGGGGACCGACGCCGCCTTGGCATGCGCGGGCGCCGGCGGCACGCTGTCGCTGGAGGAGGTCACGGCGCTGCTGGACGGCGCCACGGCCTCGGCCCTGCCGCACCCGGGGCTGCCGTTGGTGGAGCGGGTGACGCGCGCCACGCTGGACGCAGGGACGCTGACGCCAGACGAGGCGCACACGGCGCTCCGGGTGGAGAGCGCGGTGTACGCCTCGCTGGGGGCGTGCTATGCGCCGCGGATCGCCGCGGCGATCAGGGCGTGGCGGGCGGCCGCGTAGCCGAGGGGGACGGCGCCACCGGCGCCTCTGGGGCGACCGGCGCCTCTGGCGGCAGCGGGGCCAGGGGCGGCATCCCGCGCCGCTCGCGGAGCCGGTCCAGCATGGGGAACTGACCGGGCGCGGGGCGCTCGGCGCCCGGACCGACGCCGCGTCCCATCCCCCGCCCCATGCCGGGGCCCATGCTCCGCCCCATCCCGGGGCCCATACCGCGCCCCATGCCGGGGCCCATACCGCGCCCCATGCCGGGGCCACCCATCCCCCCGCGTCCCATGCCGGGGCCGCGCCCCCCGCGCCCACGCTGCATCCGCTCCCCGCGGAGCCCGCGCCGCGCCTGCTCCACCTGGGCCCGCTGCGCCGGCGTGAGCACGGCGCGCGCCTCCTGCAGCCGCTTCATGCCGTCCAGGGCCCGCGCAGTGCGCACCGAGGCCATGCGGTCCATCGCGGCCTTGGCCGCGGTCAGGTTGCCGTCCCCCTGCATGGCGTCCATGAGGTCGGCGCGAGCACGCAGCAGGTCGGACGCGGTGCCGCGGGGCCGCGGGGCGTTGGCCAGCGCCTCCAACCGCCGCACCTGCTCGTCGGTGAGCTGCAGCCGGTCGCGCTGGCGCAGGAACAGCGCCGCCGGTCCCCATCCGGTCGCGCGGGGACGCTGGGCGCGGGGCGCCGCCGCCGGGGTGCCGGGCGCGCCGGGCTGCCCACCGGCGCGCGGGGGGCCGCCACGACCACGCCCCGCGCCGGCCTGCGCGTCGGCGGTGGCGCTCATCCCCAGCGCGGCCGACGCCGCCAGGGTCAGGAACATCGGGAGTGCTCGCATGGATTGGTTCCTCGGGTGAGGCGTGAGGGCCGGCAGGGAGTCGGCCGCATCACGCCATGGTGCAATGTGGTGACACGGGAGGCGCCGCGGTCGCCCGGATGGCCACGTCGCCGGCGCTTCTGTTCCGGTGGACGCCGCCAGCGCGCCGCCGTTAAGGCGCGGCCGGTACGGCGCGGCCGGTACGGCCCCGCCACGCAGGCGCACCGGCCATGCCACCCGGTCGCATTGGACGCATCGCCCCGCCATCAACGGAACCCCCCGCCGCTGCGTCACCAGAGGTATCCTCCGGGGTGGCCGCTGGGCCCGCGCAACCCGCCCCCCTGGTCGTCCCCCTCCCGCCGCCCCCGTGCCCCCATCGCTGGACGCGCTGCTGCAGTGGCTGGTGAAGCTCCCGCCACGGGCGTGGGCGGAAGGGACGCTCACGGTGGCACCCGTGGTGCCGGCAGCGCTCCTGGCGCTGCTGGCCGTGGCGGGCGCGGCAGTGGTGGCGTGGTTGTACGCGCGCGTCACCGCGGTGCCGCCGCGCACGCGCGCGCTGCTGGCGCTGCTGCGTGCCGCCGCGCTGCTGCTGGTGCTGGCGCTGCTGCTCCGGCCGGCGGTGGTGGTGGCCGCGGCGGTGCCGCAGCGCAACGTGCTGGCGGTGGTGGTGGACGACTCGCGCAGCATGCGCGCCGCCGCCCCGGACGCGCCGTCGCGGCTGGCGGTGGCGCAGGGGCTGCTGGCCGACAGCGGGGCGCTCATGCGGGGGCTGGCGGCGCGCTTCGTGGTGCGGCGCTTTGCGGGCGCGGCATCCGCGACGTCGGTGCCCGCGCTGGCGGGGCTGCGCGGCGCGGGGACGCGCACCGACCTGGCGCAGTGGCTGCGCGATGTCCCCGAGGCGGTGCAGGGGGCGCCGCTGGCGGGGGTGGTGGTGGTGTCCGACGGCGGCGACAATGCGGGGAGCGCGCTGGGGGAGGCGCTGGACGCGCTGCGCGCGCGGGGCGTGCCGGTGCACACGGTGGATGTGGGCGCGCGTCCGCCGGGCCCCGACGCCGCGGTCACCGCGGTGCGGCTGCCGCCGGCGCCCCTGGCGGGCGGGGCGCTGCTGGCGGAGGCGAGCGTGCGCGTGCGCACGGGCGACGGGCGCGCGGTGCCGGTGGTAGCCGAGGCGGACGGCCGCGTGGTGGCCACGGACACCGTGCGCCCGCGCGGCGACGGGGCGGCGCTGGCCCGCCTGCGGCTGCCGCCGATGGCGGCGGGCGTGCACCGGGTGACGGTGCGCGTGCCGGCGTTGCGCGGCGAGGCGGTGACGCAGGACAACGCGTGGAGCAGCGCGGTGGCGGTGCGCCCGGGCCCCGACCGCGTGCTGCTGCTGGAGGGGGAGCCGCGCCCCGAGTTTGCCTTCCTGCGGCGCGCCCTCCTCCCCGACAGTGCGCTGGCGCTCACGGCGGTGCTGCGCACCGCGAAGGGGAAGTTCCTCCGCCTGGGGGTGCGCGACTCGCTGGAGCTGCTGGGCGGGTTCCCGGCCACCCGCGCGGAGCTGTTTGCCTACCGCGCGGTGGTGCTGG
>JBILKP010000193.1:0-5331 GCA_044376625.1 Gemmatimonas sp.
TGTGGGGTACGGCACCGAGGCGCCCGAGTTCAACTGGGATGACTTCAAGGGTGCCGATGTGAAGGGGAAGGTGCTGGTGATGCTGGTGAACGACCCGCCGCTGGCCGACACCGCGCGCTTTGGCGGCGCGCGCATGACCTACTACGGCCGCTGGACGTACAAGTACGAGCAGGGGATGCGGCACCAGGCCGCCGGCGTGCTGCTGGTGCACGAGACGGGCCCCGCCGGCTATCCGTTCAGCGTGGTGCAGGGGAAGACGGCGGAGCAGTTCGACCTGGTGGCTCCCGACCGCAACCTGTCGCGCGCGGCGGTGGAGGGGTGGATCACGCTGGACCAGGCGACGGCGCTGTTCTCGATGGCGGGGCAGTCGCTGGACTCGCTCAAGGCGCGGGCGGCGCGCGACGACTTCCGTCCGGTGCCCCTGGGGGTGACGGCCAGCGTCACGCTGCAGAACCGGCTGCGCGAGGTGGCGTCCCGCAACTTCGTGGCGCGGGTGGCCGGCAGCGACTCGGCGCTGGCGCACGAACACGTCATCTACACCGCGCACTGGGACCACTTCGGCGTGGGCGTGCCGGTGCGGGGGGATTCCATCTACAACGGCGCCGCCGACAACGCCTCCGGCACCGCGGGGCTGCTGGCCATGGCCAAGGCGTATGCCGCCATGCCCGTGAAGCCGAAGCGGTCCGCGCTTTTCCTGGCGGTGACCGCCGAGGAGCAGGGGCTCCTGGGCGCCGCCTACTACGCCATGCAGCCGCTGTATCCGCTAGCCGACGCCGTGGCCAATCTCAACATGGACGTGCTCAGCCAGTGGGGCCCCACGCGCGACCTCACGGTGATCGGGCTGGGGAGCTCCGAGCTGGACGATTACGCCGCGGCGGCGGCGCGCGAGCAGGGGCGGGTGCTGCGCCCCGACGCCGAGCCGGAGAAGGGGTTCTACTACCGGTCGGACCACTTCAACTTCGCCAAGGCCGGGGTGCCGGCGTTCTACGCCGAGGCGGGGGTGGAGGTGGTGGGGAAGCCGGCCGGGTATGGCATGGCCCAGCGGGACGACTACACCGCGCAGCGATACCATGCGCCGCAGGACGAGATCCGGCCCGACTGGGACCTGGGCGGGGGGGTGCAGGACCTGCAGCTGCTGCTGACCATGGGCTACCGCGTGGGGAACGCGGTGCACGTGCCGACGTGGCGCCCGGGGAACGAATTCCGGGCGGCGCGCGAGGCCATGCGGAAGGGCGCCGGTCGGTAGGTGACGAGACGGGTGATCAACGGCCGCCAGCCGATGCCGGCTGGCGGCCAGGGCTACTTGCAGGTGGTGCCGCCAATCACCCCTTCCCGATAGACGGACCCGTCGTCCATCGACGTCCACACGTCGGTGGCCCCCAGGTAGACCCGGCAGGTCGCCCCCGCCACGGCGGGGTGCGTGGCCTCGATCATGATCGCGTCCGCCCCGGCTTGGGTTCCCCCCACGAACACCGGCGCATAGGAGGGGAAGGTCACACCCGCGTAGGTATTGGCGCCGGCAAAATGCGCCTCGGCCACCGACATGGCCCGTCGCAGCGCCCCCTTCATCGCCGCCACCTGCGCCTTGCGCTTGCTTTCGTTGAACTTGGGGATGGCGATCGCGGCCAGCAGGCCGATGATCACCACCACGATCAGCAGTTCGATCAGCGTGAAGCCGTGCCGGTGGGGAGCGCTCATGGCCTGAAGACGCGGTCAAGCCCGCCGGGGTCACCCCGGCCTCGCGGGCTACCGCGGTGCCGCGAAGACTACTTGCAGGTGTTCCCCCCGATCACCCCTTCCAGCAACACCCCCTGGGTGCCATCCCCGAAGGTCATCGGCCCCGTCGGAACAAGGTCCCCGACGCCCAGGTGGCACTGCAGCCCGGGGTAGTCGCTGTTCCAGGCGACCAGCAGGTAACCGGCGCTGGAGGTGGTGAAGCCGAAGCCCAGCGGCGCCATGGACTGCGCCACGAAGCCGAAGTACGACCCGGTGGTGGCAAAGTACGCCTCGGCCTGCTGCGACACCCGGCGCATCTCCTGCTTCAGGGTGGCCGCGGCCGCCCGCCGCTTGACCGCCTGGAGCTGCGGAGCCGCCACCGCCGCCAACACGCCGATGATGACCACCACGATCAGCAGTTCGATCAGGGTGAAGCCGTGAGCGATCAGGGTGCGCCGACTGCCGGGGAGTGGCACGAGGGAAGGGTTGCGCGGGGCGTTCGACTCTGGGCGAAAGACGATGTCCGCGCGGGACGGTCACCGGTGCCCCCCTCCGCGGGCTATGCCGCGCGTCGTCGCTCGTGGGCGGCGCGGCTGGCCCGCAGCAGGCGGTGCACCGTGGCCCCCGTGATGAGGCGCACGCCGCGCTGGAAGGTGGCGTACTGGAATGCCCACTGGACCAGGACCGTGACCCGGTTGCGGATCCCCACGAGGTACAGGATGTGGACGAACAGCCAGGTGAGCCACGCGAGGAACCCCGTGAGCTCGCGCCCGGCGATGCGCGCGACGGCGCGGTGCCGGCCGATGGTGGCCAGGTCGCCCTTGTTCCAGTAGTGGAACGGGACCGTGGGGGTCCCGTCCAGTACGCGGCGGATATTGGCGCCCACCAGCGCCCCCATCTGGTTGGCGGCCGGGGCCACGGCGGGGACCGGGGAGCCGTCGGGATTGGCGACCGCGGCCAGGTCGCCGGCGCAGAAGATGTGGGGGTACCCCGGGACGCTGAGGTCCGGGCCCACGGGGACGCGCCCCGCCCGGTCCAGGGGGACGCCCACGGTGGCCGCGAGGGGGGCGCCCTGATTGCCGGCGCCCCAGAACACGGTGTGCGCCGGGATCCGTTCACCGTTGGCGATCACGCCGTCGGCATCCACGCGGGTGACGGTGCAGTTGGTGCGCACGATAACCCCCAGCGCCTCGAGGTCGCGCTGCGCGCGGCCAGAGAGGGACGGGGGGAAGGCGGGGAGGATGCGCGGTCCCCCCTCCAGCAGGAGCACGCGGGCGGAGGCGGGGTCGATGCGGCGGAACTCGCGATGGAGGGCGTGGCGGGTGACCTCGGGGATCATGCCGGCCAGTTCCACGCCAGTGGGCCCCCCGCCCACGATGACGAAGGTGAGCAGCGCCTCGCGCTCGCCGGCGGCGGAGGCGCGCTCGGCGGCCTCGAAGGAGAGGAGGAAGCGGCGGCGCATCTCGAGGGCGTCCTCGAGGCTCTTGAGCCCCGGGGCGTGCGCCTCCCACTCGGGGTGCCCGAAGTAGGCGTGGCGGGCGCCGGCGGCGAGCACCAGATAGTCGAAGGCCACCTGGACGGTGCCGTTATCGAGGGACACCCGGCGCGCGGCGGCGTCGATGGCGTCCACCTCGGCCATGATGACGGTGGCGTTGGCCTGGTCGCGGAGGAGCCAGCGGATGGGGACGCTGATGTCCGCCGGGTTGAGCACGGCGGTGGCGACCTGGTAGAGGAGGGGCTGGAAGAGGTGGTGGTTGGTGCGGTCCACCAGGGTGATGCGCACGGGGGCATCGGCCAGCGCGCGGGCGGCCGCCAGCCCGGCAAAGCCGCCGCCAACGATCAGGACGTGGGGTCGCGGATCGATGGCGTGGGCGTCGGTGACGGAGAGGGCGGTAGGGCGCTGGGGGGTCATGGGGTCTCCTGAGGTTACCCGGTCAACCCCCCGGCCTTGTGAAATGTTTCACAAGCACCCGCCCGCCATCGCAAGACCTGCCCGCAATCGCCAGCGAAATCACCTGGGAAATCACCTGGGGCAATCACCGGGGAAATGACCGGGGTGGGGATCGAACCCACGACCTACGGATTAAAAGTCCGCTGCTCTACCGACTGAGCTACCCGGTCCCAACCCGGAAAGCTAATCCGCCCGCCCGCGGGAGTTCAACGCCGCGCCCCCGGCACACCGCACTACGGAATCGGGCACTCCACCGCACCGGACGTGAGGGGAACGCCCGACACGACCGGCGGGACGTCGCCCACGAACAGGTCGCAGCGGGCCCCATCCGCCTGCGCATGCGTGGCCGTCATCCAGTAGCCGGGGGGGCTCGCCGAGGTCTGGATGCTGACGGAGATGCCAATGGCCGCGGTCGGCGCCGGCATCCCGGCGTAGGTCCCATTGTCGGCCAGGTACGCCTCCGCCCCCACCGCCCCCTGGCGCAGCACCTGCCGCATCGCCGCCACGTACGCCTTGCGCTTGCTCGCGTTGTAGCGCGGGATGGCGATCGCCGCCAGCACGCCGATGATCACCACCACGACCAGCAGTTCGATGAGCGTGAAGCCGCGGCGGACGGGGGAAGGCATGCCGGAGAGACGAGGCGGTGAACGCCGGAGTCACGGGGCGCCCCCGGTCATCCCCCCCGCACGCCGAACACCTGCCGCAGGTACGCCAGGAAGGTGGCGTCCTCGCACTGCGTCTTCCCGGGGCTGTCCGAGATCTTCGCCACCGGCTGCCCGTTCACCCGCACCAGCTTCATTACCACCTGCAGCGGCTCGGGACCCAGGTCGTTGGTCAGGTGCGTCCCGATCCCGAACACCACCGGCACCCGGTCGGCAAAGTGCCGGTGCAGCCCCAGGGCCCGGGTGATGTCCAACCCATCGGAGAACACCAGCCGCTTGGTGTGCGGGTCCACCCCCAGCCGTGCGTAGTGCGACAGCGCTTGCTCCCCCCACGCCACGGGGTCGCCGGAGTCGTGCCGCAGCCCGTCAAACAGCTTGGCGAAGTACAGGTCGAAGTCCGCCAGGAAGGCCTCCATCCCGATCACGTCGGTGAGCGCGATCCCCAGGTCCCCCCGGTACTCCTTCACCCAGTCCTCCAGCGCAGCCGTCTGGGAGTCCCGCAGCCGCACCCCCAGCGCCTGGTACGCCTGCAGGTATTCGTGCCCCATGGTCCCCACCGGCGGCACCCCCAGCGCTCGCGCCAGCGCCACGTTGGAGGTCCCCTGGAACCAGGGCGACGCCTCCGCCTGCAGCGTGGCCACCACCTCGCGCTGCCACGCCCCGCTGAAGCGCCGGCGCAACCCGAAGTCCACGAACGCGAACGGATGCCGCCGCGGCGCGGCCGCCACCCCGGCGCGCAGCTCGGCCACCTTGGCCGCCAGCCGCCGCCGCCCCTCGGGGAACACCCCCGCCGCGTCCAGCTGCCGGCAGTACAGCTCGTTCACGATGGCCAGCACGAACAGCTCGAAGAACATCACGTGCACCATCGGCCCCTCCACCTCCACCGCCAGCCGGTCCCCCTCGGCGCGCGCCTCGATGAACCCGCGCTGGAACCGGAAGATCCGCAGGAAATCCACGAAGTCGGCCTTGAGGTAGCGCAGCCCCCTGAGGTACCCCAGCTCC
>JBILKP010000003.1:0-43775 GCA_044376625.1 Gemmatimonas sp.
TCTTACGCCCGTGCGGAGTGACCGCATGACCCGCCGACTTGCCGCGCTCGCCGCCGCCGTGCTCCTGGCCGGCTGCAGCGCCGACCGCCTGAACATCCCGAACTACAACGAGGCGAGCTCCGACCAGACCGTCGATCGCCCGCTCCTGCAGAACCTGGCCTCGGGCATCCTCGCCGAACAGCGGGGAGGCCTCGTCGGCCTGGTCTCGAACGTGGGCATCTTCGGCCGCGAGAGCTACCTCTACACCAGCTCCGAGCCGCGCAACACCACGCTCTTCCTCGGCACGTTCCCGCTCGACAACTCGGGCTTCACGAACGGCCAGTGGGATCCGCGGTTCCGCAACGCCCGCAATGCCATCGAGCTGGTGCGCGCCTCCAACGGCGCCGCCTTCCTCAGCGACGGCGAGAAGAACGCGGTGCGCGGATTCGCCAACACCATGCGCGCGCTCGACTTCTTCTACGTGCTGGCCACCCGGGATACGATCGGCATTCCGACCGCGATCGACATCCAGACCAACCAGCCGCAGCCCTTCGTCTCCCGGGACTCGGCGTACCGCTTCATCAGCGGCATCCTCGACTCCGCGGCGACCCAGCTGTCGGCGGCCGGTTCGGCGGCCTTCCCGTTCACGCTCCCCCCCGGCTTCGCCGGGTTCACCACGCCGGCCACCTTCCGCCAGTTCAACCGCGCCCTGGCGGCCCGCGTGCACGTGTACCGGGGCTCCACCGACTGTGGGGCCGCCTGCTTCACGGCGGCGCTCACCGCACTCGGGGAGTCGTTCCTGAGCGCGGCGGCCGGCGCCGACCTGCGGCGCGGGGTGTACCACACGTTCAGCACCGCGGCGGGCGACGCGCTCAACTCGCTCTCCATCCCGGTGACCCCCGACCAGCTCGCGCACCCCAGCATCCGCCCGGACGCGCAGTTGCAGGCCAATGGCACCCGGGACCAGCGCTTCGTCACCAAGATCCGCTCGATCGCCACCCGCAACGCGCCGGGCGGCATCGCGGTGGGCATCCCCACCGACGTCGGCTTCGCCCTCTATCCCGAGCAGACCACCCCGCTGCCGGTCATCCGCAACGAGGAGCTCATCCTCCTGCGGGCCGAGGCGAACATCGGGCTCGGGCAGTTCGCGACGGCGCTCACGGATCTCAACTACATCCGCACGAACGCCGGTCTGCTCCCGCCCCTGACCTCGCTCGACACGCGCGACGCGGCCATCGACGCGCTGCTCTACGAGAAGCGGTACTCCCTCCTGTGGGAGGGGCACCGGTGGTTTGACGTGCGCCGCTGGGGCCGGCTGCTGACCCTGCCGCTGGACATCCCCACGCACTTCCGTGCGCGCGTGATGCCGGTGCCGCAGTCCGAATGCCTGGCCCGCACCGGGCTGGCCGCGACCCTGCGCGCGCCCGGCTGCCCGTAACGCACGGCGCTGTGGCAGGACAGACGGCCCGGGTCGCCTTGTGGCGGCCCGGGCCGTGTCTCATCAAGGATCCGGAGAAGGGCGGGCCCTCACGGCGGGTTCCCCGCCCCCCACGCCGCACGGATCCGCACCGTCCGCTCCAACTCGTCCCGGGCCTGCAGCACCTTCTGCCGTAGGTCGGGCGCCAGGGTCGGGTGCGCCGCCAGCCACCCGTCCACCGCCGCCAGCGCCTCGGGGCTTACCTGACCCCCCAGCGTCGCCCCCAGCCAGCTCCCCAGGAAGAAGATCCGCCGGTTGCGCTGGATCCACGGCAGGCTGTCCAGTGCCGCGGGGACCAGCGGCGCCGTCCACCGGGCCTGCTCGGGGTCGTGGAACGCGCGCAGGCTGGACGTCACCCACTCCTCATTCAGCGCGGCGTCCGCAAACCACCGCCGGAACAGCGCTGCCTTCCCCGCCGAATCGGGGCGCGCCGCCTCTGCCACGAACGCCAGCCGCGCCCCGTCGGGCGACGGGTCGCGCGTGCGCTCCGCGGCCAGCCGCGCGTCGGCCCGCGGGGCCCCACGCCCCACCAGCCGCGTCACCAGCGCCCAGCGCGTGGGCGCCCGCAGCGGCACCCCGGCGGACGCACTGCTGTCCAGCCACGCGTCCAGCCGCTCCAGCGCCGCTGGGCTCCGTGCCAGGCCAATGTAGGCATCCAGGTGGGCCTTGCGCAGACCGTAGGGTCGTCGGCCGTCCTCGGCGCCCGCCAGCAGCGCCGCCTCCAGCCGCGGCAGCAGCGTGTCCCGCGCCGCCCCCGTCGTGTAGCGCGTGGCCGCCGTCACCACCCGCGACACCAGCGTCGCCGCCACCTGCTCGTCCTCCTCCAACGGCAGCGCGTCCAGCGCCATCCGGGCATAGCGCGCCGGGGGGAGCTGTGCCTCCCGCACCAGGTCCCACAGCGCCCCCCACACCATCGCCCGCAGGAACGGATCGGGAATCGTGCCCGCCCCTCGCTCCAGCCACCGCACACTGGCCGAATCGGGGAGCACCAGCGCGTAGCCGTAGTCACCGTGGTTGGCGAACACGAAGTCCGGGGCCGGGCGCCCCCGCGCCGTCGCCACCTCGGTGGAATCTCCCCGGAGCTCCACCGGCAGCCGTTCCGAGCGGCCGTTCGCCCGGTACAAGAGCACCTCCAGCTTCTGCGGCCACCCCCCCGCCCCCGACAGCGCGGGCTGCGCGGGGCGCTGGGCCAGCACCAGCCGCGCGATGCGCCCGTCGCGCACGGTAAGCCGCTGCGACACCACCGGCATCCCGGGGCGCAGGAACCACTGGCGCCCCCACGCGGTCAGGTCGCGCCCCCCGGCTCGCCCGATATGCCCCAGCAGCCCCTGCCACGTGGCATTGCCATACGCGTGGGCCTGCAGGAACGATCGGACCCCGCGCTGGAACGCCGCCGCCCCCACCAGGAACTCCAGCTGCCGCAGCAGCGCCGGCGCCTTGTTGTACACGATGGGGCCGTAGTTGCTCTTGGCCTGGTCCAGGTTCCCCAGCCGCTGCCACACCGGCGTCGTCCCCGCCGTGGCGTCGGTGGCGTAGGCCGTCGGCTTGTTGCGCAGGTAGAAGCCCTTCCAGGCATCCGAGGCCGGGGCCACCTCCGCCTGCATCCGCGCGGCCATGTAGGTGGCAAACCCCTCCTTGAGCCAGAGGTCGTCAAACCATCGCATGGTCACGTAGTCGCCGAACCACTGATGCGCGACCTCGTGGAACGTGGTGGCCTGCCGCCCCAGCTGCTGCGGCAGGGTGGGGGGCTCGCGGTCGGTGAAGCTGTCCTCGTTGTAGAACACCGCCCCGGGGTGCTCCATCCCGCCAAAGGGGAACGCTGGTGCCAGCAGCAGCGCGTACTTGCCGAAGGGATACGGCACGCCGAACCAGTCGCCCAGCCAATGCAGCGCCCGGGCATTCAGGGCGATCAGCGAGTCCGCCGCCACCTCCGCCGCGCGCGAGGGGCGCATCCACAGCTCCACCGGCACTGCCGCCTCGCCGGGGCGGATCACCTCCGCGCGTGTGGCCACCTGCCAAGGCCCGGCGGCAAAGGCGATGAGGTAGCTGCTGATCGGCGCGGTGGGGGCAAAGGTGTGGGTCCACCGGGTTCCGGCAGAGTCCGTGCGGCGCAGCGCGCCGTTGGCGAGCGCCCGCCACCCCACCGGCGTGGTCAGCGCCAGCGTCACGCGCGCCTTGAGGTCGGGCTGGTCGAAGACGGGGAAGAGCAGGTTGGCGTCGGATGGCACCAGGAGGGTGTACAGGAACGGGCGTCCGTCCGTGGCGTCCACGGTCCGGATCACCGCCGCCCCGGCCGCCGCGACGGGACTGCGAAAGGCCACGGTCGCCCGGTTTTCCCCCGGGCGCAGTGCCGCCTCTGGCAGCACCAGGTGAGCGCCATCCCATGCTACGTCCAGCGGTCGGCCGTTCACGGCGGTTTCCCCCACGCCGAGCCCGCGAAAATCCAGCACCACGGGGCCACGGCCCCGTTTGGTGAAGCGGACCGTGACGGTGCCCTGCGCCGTGTCGCCGGCGGTCAGCGCCAGCCACAGGTCATAGCGCACGTCGGCCACCTGCGCGCGGCGCGCTTCGGCCAGCCCCAGCGAGACCCCGGGGCCGGGCAGGCGCAACGGGTCCGGGGCCGGCCCTCCCGGCGCACCGGGGGGCGGCGCGGGTTGCGCCGACAGGGCGGACGATGCCCACGCCAGAAGGGCGAGGACTACGGGCCGCGCGCGGGCCGCGCCGTCGACGCGCGCGGCAGGCCCACGCGGCCGGCGTGGGGCGATCGAAGGGCAGGAAGGGAAGGGGGGCATGCGGAGACATTACTGGTTGAACCCCCCATCCGGGAGCGCTACCTTTGGGGGTTGCGGCTCCTCGGCCGTCCCTGTTTTTGTCCCGGTCCAAGTCTCGTCGCCATGCCGACTTACGAGTTTCGCTGCCCCGATGGCACCATCGTCGAGCGCGTCTTCAAGATCTCCGAGGTCCCCGAAGCCATCCCCTCTCCCAACGGGGATGGCATGGCGGTGCGCGTCATTTCGGGGGGCGCCGGGCTGATCTTCAAGGGGAGCGGCTTCTACATCACCGACTACGGCAAGGACGGGAAGAAGGACCAGCGCGCCACGCCGGGGGGCGACGCCAAGGGGGGCGACGCCAAGGGCGGGGAGAGCGGGGCCGCCGGCAGCGCCTCCACCGGGGGCGGCGCGGCTGCGGCCAGCGCCTCTGGCAGCGCCTCGAGCGGCGCCTCCAGCAGCTCCTCCGGCAGCTCTTCCGGCGGGTCGGCATCCGGCAGCACCCCGGCGGCGTCGTGACCCACGCCGAGGCGCTTCAACAGGAGCTCGTCCGCGCCGCGCGCGCCCTGGGGGCCCCAGATCCGGTGGCCCCGGTGCTCGAGCGCCCGCGCGACCCGGCCTTTGGCGATTGGGCCACCAACCTGGCCATGACGCTGGCCAAGCCGCTGGGGCGCCCACCGCGCGCCATCGCGGAGGCGCTGGTGGCGGCCATGGACCTCCCAGCCGTGGGGGTAGCGCACGCCGAGATCGCCGGCCCGGGATTCCTCAACTTCCGCCTGGATCCGGGCTTCCAGGCGCGCGGCCTGCTGGCGCTGCTGGCGCACCCCGAGCAGTGGGGGCGGCACAACGTGGGGGACGGCGCCCGGGTGTGCGTGGAGTTCGTCTCCGCCAACCCCACCGGCCCCCTGCATGTGGGCCACGGCCGCCAGGCCGCGCTGGGCGACGCCATCAGCACGCTCCTCGAGTGGACCGGCTGGCAGGTGGATCGCGAGTTCTACTACAACGACGCGGGCACGCAGATCCACAACCTGGCCCTCAGCACCCAGGCGCGCCTGCGCGCCCGCGCCGGTGAGCCGCTGGCCATCCCCGAGGGCGGATATCACGGGGACTACATCCGCGAGATCGCCGAGCGCTACGCCGAGGCCCATCCGGGCGATCCGCGCGGCGACGACCTGGACGCGGTGCGGCAGGTCGCCGTGGCCGCGCTGCGCCACGAGCAGGACCTCGACCTCCAGGCGTTCGGCGTCCGCTTCGATACCTACTACCTCGAGAGCTCCCTCTACGCCGACGGCCGCGTGGCGCGCACCGTCGACGCGCTGGTGGCCTCGGGGCACACCTACGAGGAGGAGGGGGCCCTCTTCCTGCGCACCACCACCTTCGGCGACGACAAGGACCGCGTGATGCGCAAGAGCGCGGTCAAGGGGGGCGACTTCACCTACTTCGTCCCCGACGTCGCCTACCACGTCACCAAGTGGGAGCGCGGCTACCGCCGGGCGGTCAACGTGCAGGGCGCCGACCACCACAGCACCACCACGCGGGTGCGCGCCGGGCTGCAGGCGCTGGGGGTGGGGATCCCCGAGGGGTATCCGGACTACGTCCTCCACCAGATGGTCACCGTGCTCAAGGGGGGCGACGAGGTCAAGATCTCCAAGCGCGCCGGGAGCTACGTCACCGTGCGCGACCTCATCGACGAGGTGGGGCGCGACGCCGTGCGGTACTTCTACCTCATGCGCAAGGGCGACTCCCACCTGGTGTTCGACGTCGACCTGGCGCGCAGCCAGTCGGAGGAGAACCCGGTCTACTACATCCAGATGGCGCACGCCCGCATGTGCGGCATCTTCCGCGTGGCCGACCTCGATCCGGCCTCCATCACCGGCGAGGACGTGGACTTCGGGCGCCTCGCCGAGCCGGCCGAACAGGAGCTGGTCCGCCAACTCCTCGACTTCCCCCCGCTGGTGCGCAGCGCCGCCGCCACCCTGGAGCCGCACCGCATCGCGGCCTGGTTGCTGGAGACCGCCCGTGCCGCGCACACCTGGTACCACCGTCACCATGTCCTCGGCGAGCCCGAGGCCATCACGCGCGCCCGCCTCGTGCTGGCGCGCGCCACCCAGCTGGGGCTCACCGCCGGGCTCCGCATCCTCGGCCTCTCCGCGCCGGAGCGCATGTGACCGCCCACCATCCCCCCGCCGCCGCCCCCGTCCTCGTGGTCGGCTCCGTGGCGCTCGACTCGGTCGAGACCCCCTTCGGCAAGGTCGACGAGGCGCTGGGCGGCTCCGGCACCTACTTCTCCTCCTCCGCCTCCCACTTCGCCCCGGTCCAGCTGGTGGGCGTGGTGGGTGAGGATTACCCGGTCGCCCAGCTCGCCCCCCTCGCCGCCCGCGGCGTCGACCTGGGCGGGCTGGAGCAGGCCGCCGGCAGCAGCTTCCGCTGGCGCGGACGCTATCGGCACGACCTCAACTCGGCCGAAACGCTGGAGACGCACCTGGGGGTCTTCTCCAGCTTCCGCCCCAAGATCCCCGACGCGTTCCGCGCCGCCCCGTTCGTCTTCCTGGCCAACATCGATCCGCGGCTCCAGCTGCAGGTGCTGGACCAGGTCGAGCGCCCGCGGCTGGTGGCGTGCGACACCATGAACTTCTGGATCGAGTCGCGACGCCCCGAGCTCCTCGAGCTCCTCGGGCGCGTGGACCTGGTCACCCTCAACGACGGCGAGGCCCGCCAGCTCACCGAGCGCGCCAACCTCGTGCAGGCCGCCCGCTGGATCCTGGACCGCGGCCCGCGCTTCGTGCTCATCAAGAAGGGGGAGCACGGCGCCTTCATGTTCACGCGCGACAGCATCTTCTTCGCCCCCGCCTACCCGCTGGAGTCGGTGTTCGATCCCACGGGCGCTGGCGATTCGTTCGCGGGCGGCTTCATCGGCTACCTGGCCGCCACCGGCGACCTGAGCGAGCGCGGGATGCGCCGCGCCGTGGTCGTGGGCTCGGCCATGGGCTCCTTCGCGGTGGAGCGCTTCTCCAATGCGCGGCTCATGGAGGTCTCGCGGGCCGACATCGACGCGCGCATCCGCGAGTTCCGCCAGCTGGTGGCCTTCGACCTGGAGCTCGACGGCGACGCGCCGGCCGGGGACGCCGCGTGAGCGGCGCGCTGGACTACCGCGCGGCCGGCGTGGACATTGACGCCGCCGACGACGCCAAGCACCGCCTCGCAAGGCTGGTGCAGTCCACCCTCACCGCCGGCGCGCGCGGCGCCTTCGGGGGCTTCGGCGGGATGTTCCGTGTCCCCGAGGGGTACACCGCCCCGCTGCTGGTCAGCAGCGCCGACGGCGTGGGCACCAAGATCAAGCTGGCCATCGAGGCCGGACGCCACGACACCATCGGCCACTGTCTCGTCAACCACTGCACCAACGACATCCTGGTGCAGGGCGCCGAGCCGCTGTTCTTCCTCGATTACGTGGCGTTCGGCAAGCTGGAGCCGCCGGTGGTGGAGGCGGTCGTGGCCGGCGTGGCCGCCGGATGCCGCGAGAACGGCTGCAGCCTCATCGGCGGTGAGACCGCCGAGATGCCCGGGGTGTACACGCCCCCCGATTACGACCTCGCCGGCTTCATTGTCGGGATTGTGGAGGAGGCGGAGGTGCTGGGAAGCCACCGCGTCGCCGAGGGGGACGTGCTCATTGGCCTCCCCAGCCACGGGCTCCACACCAACGGGTATTCCCTGGCACGGCGCATCCTGGCCGATCGCCTGCGCCTGGGCGTGCACGACCCGTTCCCCGAGGCGGGCGGCGCGTCCGTGGCGGATGTCATGCTGCAGGTCCACCGGTCGTACCTCCCCGCGCTGCGCCCGCTGCTGCCGCACTGCCGCGCGCTGGCGCACATCACGGGCGGCGGGCTGCCGGGCAACCTCAACCGCGCGCTGCCGGCCACGCTGGACGCACTGGTCGATACCGCCTCGTGGACGGTGCCATCGCTCTTCCGCGTGCTGGGGGATGCCGGACAGGTCCCGCTGGCCGAGCAGTTCCGGGCCTTCAACATGGGGGTGGGGATGGTGGCGATCGTGGAACCGGCCCAGGCCGGCGGCGTGATGGCGGCCCTGCGGGGCGCGGGCGTGGACGCGTGGGAGCTGGGGCGCGTGGTCCCGGGCACCGGGCGCGTGCAGCTGGACGGGGTGGCCGCGTGAGGCGCGTGGCGCAGGGTGCCCTCGCGGCGCTCCTGACTGCGCTGGGGCCAACCTGGGCGCACGCCCAGTGCACGGTGTCCCCCGCCACCGTCAGCGGCGCCGACGCCTGCCAGAAGGCGCGCGACCTCTTCTCCTTCATCGCCCCGCAGGTGGGGGTGGCCGTGGGCGCCGGCAACCCCGTGCTGGGCGAGGCGGGGACCCTGGGCGGGCTGGGGAAGCTGGCGCTCTCGGCCCGGCTGGGTATCACCGACGGCTTCGTGCCCGCCAACGGGGTCGCCATTGCCGTCACCGGTGCGGCGGTTGCCAGCGACTTCGGCGCCACCCGTGCCCCCATCCCCATGCCGGCGGTCGACGCGGCCATCGGCCTCTTCAAGGGGCTGTCGCTCGGCATCACCAATGTGGGCGGGGTGGACCTGTTGGTGGGGGGGACCTGGCTCCCCACCATCGAGAAGGGGGAGGTGGCCTTCGCGCCGCGCAGCGGCGGCGTGGGGCTGGGCGGTGGCGTGCGCGTGGGCCTCCTGCAGGAATCGGCCTTTGTCCCGGGGCTGAGCGCCAGCTACATGCTCCGGCGCACGCCCGTGCTCGACCTGACCTACGCCACGGGCAACGACACGCTGCGCCTGGCCGACGCGCGGGTCTCCGTGCGTTCGGCGCGCCTGGTGGCCGGGAAGCGGCTGTTCCTCGTGGGGGTGTCCGCCGGCGTGGGGCGCGACCAGATCAGCGGCTCGGCTGCGTTGGCCGCCACGGTCAACGAGACCGTGGCCGGTACGCCCCAACGCGTCAGCGTGTCGCTGGCCGAGGTCGGCCCCACGGTTACGCGAAACACGGCGTTTGTCAGCGCCTCGTTCAGTCTGCTCATCGCCCGGCTGGTGGCGGAGTACGGGTGGTCGGACAGCCAGGGACCGCTGGCCACGGTGAACCGCTTCGGTGGCAAGGCGGCCAACGCCTCCGGGCGGTATGGGTCAGTGGGCCTGGCGGTGCGCTTCTGAGCCACGTCGCCGGCGCGCCGATGCCACCGCGGCCGGCGGACGCCGTGCATGCCCGGTGGATGCGGCGGGCGCTCCAGCTGGCCGAGCGCGGGGCGGGGCAGGTGGCGCCCAACCCGAAAGTGGGGGCGGTGCTGGTGCGCGACGGGGTGCTGGTGGGGGAGGGGTGGCACGCCACCTTCGGCGGGCCCCATGCCGAGGTGATGGCACTCCGGATGGCCGGAGACCGCGCACGCGGGGCCACCGCGTACGTCTCGCTGGAACCCTGCCACCATCACGGCAAGACGCCCCCGTGCACCGAGGCGCTCGTGGCCGCGGGGGTGGCGGCGGTGGTGTACGCGGTGGCCGATCCCAACCCGGTGGCGGCGGGCGGTGACGCGTACCTGCGTGCGGCCGGGATGGCGGTGATCGCCGGCGTGCTGGAGGACGAGGCGCGGGAGCTCAACGCCCCCTTCCTGATGGCCGCACGGGGCGCCTCCCGGCCTTTCGTCACCCTCAAGCTCGCGCTCTCCATCGACGGCGGGCTGGTGGACGCCTCTCGGCAGCGGGGGTGGCTCACCGGCCCTGCCACGCAACAGGCGGTGCATGCCCTGCGCGCCGATGCCGACGCCGTGGGGGTGGGTATCGGCACGGTCCTGGCCGACGATCCCGCGCTCACGGTGCGCCTGGTGCCCGCCCCCCGCGTGGCGCCGGTGCGGGTGGTGTTCGACCGGCAGGCGAGGCTCCCGCTGGACAGCCGTCTGGCGCAAACCACCGCGGAGGCGCCTGTGCTCCTGCTGGTGTCGCCCTCGGCCGACCCGGCGCGGCGGGCGGCGCTGGAGGCTCTGGGCGTGATGGTGGTGGAGGCCGGCGACCTGGGGGACGCGTTGGTGGCGCTCCGGGGGCGTGGCATCCGCCACCTGCTGCTTGAGGGGGGCGCCGGCATGGCCTCAGCCGCCATGACCGCAGGGACGGTGGACCACCTGATTACCTTTCAGGCTCCGGTCATCCTGGGGCGCGACCTGCTGCCGCCCTTCGGGGCGCTGCCGGCTCGCGCCGCCGCCTCGGCCCCCCGCCTGCGCGTGCTGGCGCGGCGGGTGCTGGAGGGTGACGCGATGACTCATTACGTGGTGGGAGGAGGCTGAGCGGCACGATGTTCACGGGACTGGTGAAAGCGATGGGGACGGTCACCCGGGTGGCGCAGACGGCCGCCGGGCGTGAGCTGCGGGTGGCCTGTCCCTTTGACGGGCTGGAGGACGGGGAGAGCATCGCCGTCAACGGCGCCTGCCTCACGGTGCGGGAGCACGGGCGCGACCAGGAGGGCCCGTGGTTCACCACCGCCGCCGTCGACACCACGCTGGCCCGCACGACCATCGGCCGCTGGCAGGACGGACAGGCGGTCAACCTGGAGCGGGCCCTGCGCCTGGGAGACCGACTGGGGGGGCATCTGGTCCTCGGCCACGTGGATGCGCTGGGGACCGTGGTGGCCACGGCGGACACGGCCGACGCGTGGCTGGTGGAGGTCGACCTGCCGCAGGCGCTGGTGCCGCTCATGGTGGACAAGGGGTCCGTGACCGTCGACGGCGTGAGCCTCACGGTCAACGCCCTGCGCCCCGCCGGGGTGCAGCTGTCCATCATCGAGTACACGCGTCGCCACACCACCCTGGGGGCGCTGCGCCCCGGCGACGCCGTGCACGTGGAAGCCGACATGCTGGCCAAGCACGTGGCGCGCCTGCTGGAGCCGCGGCTGGGCGCCGCGTTGCCGGCCGGCCTGCCGGGGTGGGCGGCATGAGCGCGCCCGCGGAGGAGGGGGAGATGGCCTTCGGCACCGTGGAGCAGGCGCTCGCCGACATCGCCGCCGGCAAGTTCGTGGTGGTGGCCGACGACGAGGACCGCGAGAACGAGGGGGACCTCATCTGCGCCGCGGAGGCGGTCACCCCCGCCATGGTGAACTTCATGCTCGAGGCCAAGGGGATGATCTGCCTCGCCATGACCAACGCCTGGGCGGACCACCTCGGCCTGTCCATGCAGGCCGACGACAACACCGAGGCCATGCAGACGGCGTTCACCGTCAGCATCGACGCCGCCGCGCACCATGGGGTGACCACCGGCATCAGCGCCGCGGATCGCGCCACCACCATTCGTGTCGCGGTGGACCCGGCCTCCACTCGCGCCGACCTGCGCGTCCCCGGGCACATCCATCCGCTCCGTGCCCGCGACGGCGGGGTGCTCCAGCGGGTGGGGCACACCGAGGCCGCGGTCGACCTGGCGCGCCTCGCCGGCTTGCGCCCGGCGGGCGTCATCTGCGAGATCCTCAACCGCGACGGCACCACCGCGCGCCGCCCCCAGCTGGAGGCGTTTGCGCGCGACCACGGGCTCACCTTCATCACCGTGGCGCAGCTGGTGGCCTACCGCCTCAAGGTCGAGCGGCTGGTCCATCGCGTGGCCGAGGCGCGCCTCCCCACGCTGCATGGCGAGTGGCGCATCGTCGGCTACCGCAACGACGTGGACAGCCGCGAGCATCTGGCCCTCGTGTACGGCGCGGTGGAGGGCGCCGAGGAGGTGCTGGTGCGCATGCACTCCAAGTGCCTCACCGGCGACGTGTTCCACTCGCAGCGGTGCGACTGCGGCTGGCAGCTGGACACCGCCATGCGCATGATCCGCGCGGAGGGGCGCGGGGTGCTGGTGTACCTGGACCAGGAGGGGCGCGGCATCGGCCTCCTCAACAAGCTCAAGGCGTACGAGCTGCAGGACCGCGGCGCCGACACGGTCGAGGCCAACGAGCAGCTCGGCTTCAAGGCCGACCTGCGCAACTACGGCATCGGCGCCCAGATCCTGCTGGACCTGGGGATCCGCTCCATCCGCGTCCTCACCAACAATCCGCGCAAGCTCGTGGGGCTCGACGGCTACGGGTTGGCGCTGGCTGGCCGGGTGCGCATCGAGGCCCCGTCCACCGAGGAGAACGCCGCCTACCTCGAGACCAAGCGCAGCAAGCTGGGCCACCTGTTCGCCTCCTGACCTCCATCCGCATGCCCGAGTTTTCCGGTTCCCCCCGCGGCGATGGCCGCCGCATCGTGGTTGTTGCCAGCCGCTTCAACGAGGGGGTGACGCTCCCCCTCGCCGAGGGGGCCGTGGCGGCGCTGGTCCGGCAGGGGGTGGCCTTCGAGGATATCGACGTGCTGTGGGTCCCCGGGGCGTGGGAGCTGCCGGTGGCGGTGCGTCGGGCGTTGGCCTCCGAGCGGTACGACGCGGCGGTGGCGGTGGGGGCGGTGGTGCGGGGCGAGACGCCGCACTTCGATGTGGTGGCGGGGGAGGCGGCCCGCGGTCTCATGGAGGCCATGCGTGACTACGAGGTGCCTGTCACGCTGGGGCTGCTGACCACGGACACGCTGGCGCAGGCCGAGGCCCGGGCGGGTGGGGCGCACGGCAACAAGGGGGAGGATGCGGCGCTGGCGGTCCTCGAACTGCTGGACCTGCTTGATCGGGCGGTGCCGGGCGACGCCGGAGAGGGCGCGTGAGCACCGACCTGCGTGACGAGGCGTTCTGGAGTGCGCCGGTCCAGGAGCCGCTGCTTCCGCGCACCGGGCGGCGGCAGCGCGGCAGCCGGGAGGCGGCGCGCCAGGAACGGTTGGAGACCCGCGCGCGTGCGCGGGCCCTGCAGGCCCTCTACGCCGCCGACGTGCGCGACCTCACCCAGCTGCGCCGCATTGCCATGCAGGTGTTTGACGACCTGGCGGTCGACCCGGCGGAGCGGGCCTTTGCCTCCCGCCTGGTGGCCACGGCCGCCGAGCATGGCCCGCGCCTGGATGCCGAGCTCTCGGAGGTCACGGCCAATTGGCGCCTGGAGCGGTTGGGGGCCGTGGAACGCAGCGTCCTGCGTCTGGCGGCCGCCGAGCTGGCCCGGGGCGAGACGCCGGTGCGTGTCGTCCTGCAGGAGGCCGTGCACCTCGCCGAACGCTACGGCACCTCGCGGAGCGCGCGCTTCGTCAACGGCGTCCTGGACGCCTACGCCCGGCGGATCGGCCGGCTGTGAGCGCCCACGGCGCGGCGCCGGCGCGGCCGCTGCGCATTGCGGTGGTCAATTGGCAGTGCCGCGAGAACCCGCAGGCTGGCGGGGCGGAGATCCACCTGCACGAGATCTTCGGGCGCTTGGCCGACCGGGGACACGGGGTCACGCTGCTGTGTGGCGGGTGGCCCGGGGCGCCTGCCCGCGCCGAGCTTGACGGGATCGCCGTCCATCGGGTGGGGACTCGGCACTCCTTCCCCTTCCTCGCCCGGCGCTATTGGCACCGGCACCTGCTCGGGCTGGGCTTCGACGTGCTGGTCGAGGACATCAACAAGGTGCCCCTGTTCACCCCGCTCTGGCGCGGGCCGCGCCGGCTGGCGCTCGTCCCGCATCTGTTCGGGGGAACGGCCTTCCGGGAACTGGCGCCACCGCTGGCTGCCGCCGTCTGGCTGGCCGAGCGCCCCCTGCCGCTGGTCTACCGTGGCGTTCCGTTCGAGGCCATCTCGGAGAGCACCCGGGACGACCTGGCGTCCCGCGGTATCCCGCGGGGCGCCGTGCGCGTCATCTTCCCGGGGATCGACACCGCCCAGTACACCCCCGATCCTGCCGCCCGGGCCGACCAGCCGCTGTTCGCCTACATCGGTCGGCTCAAGAAGTACAAGGGCGTGGACCTGGTCATTCGGGCCTTTGCCGCCTGCGGGGTTCCCGAGGCCACGCTGGAGGTGGCCGGGGCGGGGGAGTACCGGCCGGCGCTGGAACGGCTGGCGGGAACTTTGGGGGTGGCGTCGCGGGTACGATTTCTTGGACGGGTGGATGAGTCGGTCAAGGTGGCCCTGCTGCGACGGGCATGGGCCACCCTCTTCGCATCACCGAAGGAGGGATGGGGGATCACGAACCTGGAGTCGGCGGCCAGCGGCACCCCGGTGATCGCGTCGAATTCCCCGGGGATCCGCGAGTCGGTGCGGCACGGCGAGACCGGGTTTCTCGTCCCGCACGGGCAGGTCGCTGCGATGGCCGAGCGGATGCGGCTCCTCAGCGGCGAGCGGGCGCTCGTCGAACGCCTGGGGAGTGCGGCACGGCGGTTCGCCGAGGGCTTCACCTGGGCGGGCGCTGCCGATGCGACCGAAGCCCACCTCCGCGAGGTGGTGGGCCACACGGGAGGTGGGTGATGGAGATTGTCCTGCACGCACACCACGCCGAAGTGCCCGACACTGTCCGCGCGGCCGCCATGGCCGCCCTGCGCCGTCTGGGCGAGCGACGGCGGCGCCTCGTGAATGCCCTGGTCCGCTTCGTGGCGGACGGCCCCCAGCGCCGCGTGGAAATCGTCCTGCATGGCGCCCACCATCGGGTGCTGTTCGCCTCCGCCAACGGGGCGGCCTTTGCGCCGGCCCTGTCCGTGGCCCTCGACCGGGTGGAGGCGCAGTTGGCGCACACTCGGCGGCCGCGGCGCGGGGCGCTGCGGGGGTACCCCCCCCGGTGAGCCAGCGTCTGACCGTGGGGATGCTGGTCGAGCGGATGGCCGAGCCGCTCGCCCTGGAGATCCTGGGTCCCCCGGTCGGGCTGGACCGCGAGGTGACGAGCCCCGAGGCCTCCAGCCCGGGGCTCGTGCTGGCCGGCTATGTGAACCGGTTTCCCTGGCAGCGCATCCAGGTGCTGGGGGAAACCGAGATCACCTACCTGCAGGCGCTCGATCCGGCGCAGCGGGACGCCAACCTGGCGCAGTTCTTCGGCTTTCCGCTCCCCTGCGTCTTCATCACCAAGTCGCTCGATCCGCCGGCGCCGTTCCTGCGCTTGGCCGAGGAGGCCGGGGTGGCGGTGGTCCGGTCCCGCCTCAAGACCGCGGAGTTCTACCGGCTCATCAAGCCATACCTGGCCGAGCAGTTTGCGCCCACCACCACCCTCCACGGGTCGCTCGCCGACGTCTACGGGGTTGGGCTCTTCTTCACCGGCAAGAGCGGCATCGGCAAGTCGGAGTGTGTCCTGGATCTCGTCGAGCGCGGTCACCGGCTGGTGGCCGACGACCTCGTCTTCGTGGCCCGCCGGGGCAACGACATCCTCATCGGCCGGGGCCATGAGCTCCAGCGGCATCACATGGAGATCCGGGGGGTGGGGCTCATCGATGTCCCCGCCATCTTCGGGATCCACGCCGTCCGGCAGCAGAAGCGCATCGAGGTGGTGGTGACGCTCGAGGAGTGGGATGGCGCGGCCCATGTGGAGCGCACCGGGCTCGACGTGCAGACCACCACCATCCTGGGCGTCGAGATCCCCCGCATCACCGTGCACCTCAACCCCGGCAAGAACATCACGGTCATCGCCGAGGTCATCGCGATGAACCATCTGCTGCGCTACTATCGCGGGGTGGACAGTGCCACGGCCTTCAACGAACGGCTGATGGCCCGGATGAGCCGGCGTGACGACGCCCGGCGGTACCTGCAAGAGGACGTCGAGTAGTGAATCATGTGGTGGCGGGGCATGGCACCTTTGCCGCGGGGATCGTCTCGGCCGTGCACCAGATCACCGGTCGGGGCGACCGGTTCGTGGCCGTCTCGAACGAGGGGCAGGGGGGGGCGGAGCTGGAGGAGCGCCTGGCCGCGCTGGTCGAGGCCGCCGGCGCCAGCGTGATCTTCACCGACCTCCCCGCGGGGAGCTGTTCCCTGGCCGCGCGCCGCCTGCAGCGCCGGCGTCCGGGGCTGCTGCTGGTCACTGGCGTCAACCTGCCGCTGCTGCTCGACGTGGCCATGGCGGACGGGGGCGACCCGGCGGAGGTGGTGCGGGCCGCGCTCGAGCGGGGCCGCCAGGCGATGCACGCCACGCCCCCCCTGGCCGCCACCGGAGGCTGAGCCCCATGCCGGTCGTCTTGCACCGCATCGATGACCGCCTGATCCATGGTCAGGTGGTGGTGGGATGGGGACAGCCGCTGTCGCTGCGCTTCATCGTGCTGGTGGACGATGAGGTGGCCGCCAGTGAATGGGAGCAGGAGCTGTACCGCATGGCGGTCCCCCCCGAGATGACGGTGCGCTTCCTCTCGGTGGTCGAGGCGGCCGAGGCGCTCCCCGCCCTGGAGGCGCGCCCCGAGCCCGGCATCGTGCTGGTCGCCGATGTGGGCACCATGCAGCGGCTGGTGGAGCTGCGTCCGGGCGCCATCGCGGCCGTCAACGTGGGGGGCGTGCACCATGCCGCGGGGCGCACGGCGCGCCTGCGATACGTGTTCCTCACCCCCGGCGAGGAGGCCGGGTTGCGGGCCATGGCGGCGCGCGGCGTGGCGGTGTCGGCGCAGGATGTGCCTGGCGCGCGCCCGGTGCCGCTGGACGAGCTGCTCGCCTCCTCGGCCGAGGTGTAGCGCCCATGCCCGTGGAGCAACTGCTGGCGCTGGCGCTGCTCGCCGGCGTGGTGGGGCTCGATGTGGTGAGCTTTCCGCAGGCCATGGTCTCCCGCCCCATCGTGGCGGCAACCCTGGGGGGGGCGTTCCTCGGCGATGCCATTGCCGGGTTGGTCACCGGGGCCGCGCTGGAGTGCCTGGCACTGGAGTCGCTGCCCGTAGGCGCCTCGCGGTATCCGGAATGGGGAAGCGCCTCGGTGGTCGCCGGCGCCGTGGCCACACGTGGCGTGGCCGACGGGGCCTTGCCCTCCCCCGGGGCCTTTGCGGTGGCCGTCGTGGTGGGAATCGCCACCGCCTGGCTGGCGGGGTGGACGGTGGTCAAGCAGCGGCAGCGGATCGCGGCGTATGCGCGGCCGCGCATCGGCCGCCTTGCGGAAGGGGATCGTGACACGGTCGTGGCCATCCAGCTGGTGGGCATGACCATCGATCTTGCCCGGGGCACCGGCCTTGGCCTGCTGGTCGCCTCCCCAGCCTGGTGGCTGGCCGGCCTGGTGGAGGAGCGCTGGACGCTCCCGGAACCGCTCTCGCGCGCCCTGGTGGTCACGGCCGTGGCTGCCGTGGCCGCCGCCGCCGTGTGGAAGGACTTCCACGCCATCAGTGGCACGAGGCGCCTGTTCCTGCTGTCGCTCGCGCTGGGCACGGCCCTGGTGATCCTTGGCGCCTGACCCGTTGCCCCCGACCGCCGCGGCACCGGAGCCGGTCCCGCCGCCACTCCCGGCCCGTGTCCAGGCCGATGTGTTCCTCCGGCTCCTCGCCATTCAGGGCTCGTGGAACTACGAGCTGCTGGTGGGCAACGGCATCGCCTTCTGCGTGGAGCCGTTGCTGCGCCGCCTGCCGGGAGGGACCGAGGGGGCGCCGTATCGCGCCGCGCTCGCGCGGCAGGCGGTCTACTTCAACACGCATCCCTACCTCGCGGGGCTTGCCGTGGGGGCGCTCGGGCGCGCGGAGTGTGACGGCGTGCCGGCGGCCCGCATCGAACGGTTTCGCACCGCCCTGTGCGGCCCGTTGGGGAGCGTGGGTGACCGGCTGGTGTGGGCGGCGTGGCTCCCGGCGTGCTCGTTGGTGGCGCTGCTGCTGTTCGGGATGGGCGGCTCGCCGCGTGGTGTCGCCTTGGGCTTTCTGATACTCTACAACGTGCCGCACCTGCTGCTGCGCCTGTGGGCCCTGCGGGCGGGCTGGCGGTACGGCATGCGGGTGGCAACCGCGCTGGGGCATCCGGTGCTGCAGCATGCGCCGCGCTATCTGGGCCGCGTCTCGGCCGTGGTCGGAGGGCTGGCGCTGCCATTGGCGGTGCACCGGGCCATTGGGGGGGGCGACCCGCTGGCCCCCATCCCCGTGGGCGTCGCCGTGGTGACCCCGCTGCTGGCGGGGGGGTTGGTGTGGTCGCAGGCGCGCGTGGCCGGGTGGCGCGCGGCTCTCGTCCTGCTTGGGCTCCTCGTCCTCTTCGCGGTGGTGCGCTGATGGTGGAACGCTCCGTCCAGATCGTCAACAAGCATGGCTTGCACGCGCGACCGGCGGCGGAGGTCGTCAAGGTGGCCTCCCGCTTTGCCAGCGAGATCACCATCGTGCGTGACGACCTCGAGGTCAACGGCAAGAGCATCATGGGGGTGATGATGCTGGCGGCCGAGTTCGGGGCCACCATCACGCTTCGGGCTGAAGGCACCGACGCGGAGGCCGCCCTCGAGGCCCTGGCCGCCCTCGTCGCCGCGCGCTTCGGGGAGGCGTAGTGCAGGCGCTGCTGCGCGGCATCCCGGCCTCGCCGGGCATCGTCGTGGGGCCCGTCCACATCCTCCGGTGGGAGGTCCCCGCGGTCGCGCCGCGCGTCATTGCCGACGACGCCATCCCGGGCGAGCTGGCGCGCCTGGACGAGGCGCTCGCGCGCGCGCGCGACCGCCTCAGTCGCCTCGCGGAGCGTGCCGAGGAAAAGGTGGGGTCCACCGAGGCCGCGATCTTCATCGCGCAGCGCACCATCCTGGAGGACCCCGAGCTGGCCGCCAGCGCCGGGACGCTCATCCGGCAGCACCTGGGGGCCGAGAAGGCGGTTGACGTGGTGCTGGGCGACTGGCGGCAGCGGTTCGCACGGCACCCCTCCCCCATGCTCCGGGAAAAGGTCGGCGACCTCACGGACATCCACATCCGCGTCCTGTCGCTGCTGATGGACCTGCCCGACCACGACCCCGTGGACGTGCCGGTGGGGGCCGGGGCGGTGCTGGTCACCCACGACCTCACCCCGTCCCTCACGCTGCAGCTCGACCGGTCGCGGATCGCGGCGCTGGCCACCGAGGAGGGGACCAACACCGCGCATGTCGCCATCCTGGCGCGGTCCCTGGGCATCCCGGCCGTCGTCGGGCTGCGCACCGCGCTGGGCGCGCTGCGCGCGGGCGAGGAGGTTGTCCTCGACGGGACGGCAGGAACGATCATGGCCTCGCCGTCGCCGCAGGAGGTCGACGAGGCGCGGGCGCGCATGGCCGAGGAGGCGGGTCGCGCCGAGGTGCTGCGCCCGCTGGCCCTCAGCGAGCCGGTCACCCGGGACGGCGTGCGCCTGGTGGTCCGCGCCAACGTGGACCTGGCCGAGGAGGCGGAGGCCGCGGCGACGTCGGGCGCCGAGGGGGTGGGGCTCATGCGCACCGAGTTCCTCGTGGTGGGACGGTCCACCATGCCCGACGAGGACGAGCAGGAGCGCACCTATCGCCGCATCCTCGGGCACTTCCCCCGCACCACGGTGACCATCCGCACCTTCGACGTGGGGGGCGACAAGCTTCCGGTGGGCGGCTATCCCGCCGAGGACAACCCGTTCCTGGGGTGGCGGGCCATCCGCATGTGCCTCGACCTCCCCGAGCTGTTCGGGGTGCAGCTGCGCGCCCTCATGCGTGCCGCCGTGCATGGCGACCTGCGCATCATGCTCCCGCTGGTCACCACAGTCGATGAGGTGCGCGAGGCCCGCCAGCTGCTGCAGGAGGCGGCGCGCGAGCTGGCGGCGCGGCGCGTGCCCTTCCGCGCGGACATCCCGCTGGGGGTCATGGTGGAGACCCCGGCGGCGGCGGTGGCGTGCGACACCCTCGTGCGCGACGTGGACTTCTTCAGCATCGGGTCCAACGACCTCGTGCAGTACACGCTCGCGGTCGACCGCGGGAACGTGAACCTGGCCCCCCGCTTCACCCCCCTGCACCCGGCGGTGCTCCGCCTCATCGCCCAGGTGCAGGCTACCGCGCAGGCGCACGGCATCGAGGTGTGCGTCTGTGGGGAGATGGCCTCGCAGCCGCTGGCCGCCTTTGCGCTGCTGGGACTGGGCATCCGGGAGCTCAGCGTCTCGCCCCGGGCGGTCCCGCACGTCAAGCGCGTGATCCGCGGGGTGCGGGCGCAGGCCGCCGCCGAGGTGGCGCAGGCTGCGCTGGGGGCCGGGACGGCACGCGAGGTCGAGATCCTCCTGCGGCGGCGCCTCCGGCTGGAGCTGGAGGGCGCCGACCCGCTGGCCGACGGGTTGCCCCTGCCCTAGGGGCGGGGTAGTGTACGAGCAGTGTTTGAGGCGCCCCCGTCGCGGCAGAGCCCGTGGCGGGGGCGCCGGGCGCACCGGCCCCTTCCGCCCCGCGCGCCTCGCCCCTGACTTCCACCTCCGCGAGTCATCCGTGGCCGACCGCCATCTCTTCACCTCGGAATCCGTCACCGAAGGGCACCCGGACAAGATCGCCGACCAGATCTCCGATGCGGTGCTCGACGCCATCCTGGCGGAGGACCCGGCGGCGCGCGTGGCGTGCGAGACGCTCGTCACCACCGGCTTGGCCGTGATCGCCGGCGAGATCACCACGTCGGCCTACGTCCATCTCCCCGAGGTGGTGCGCTCCACCATCGCCGGCATCGGCTACGACGACGCCACGTACGGCTTTGACAGCAAGACCTGCGCGGTGATGAGCACGATCGACCGCCAGTCCCCCGACATTGCGCAGGGGGTGGACACCGGCGGGGCCGGGGACCAGGGGATGATGTTCGGGTATGCCACCGACGAGACCCCCGAGCTGATGCCCCTCCCCATCCAGCTCGCGCATGCCCTCACGCGCCGCCTCGCCGCCCTCCGCAAGGACGGCACGCTCCCCTGGCTGCGCCCCGACGGCAAGGCGCAGGTGAGCGTGGTGTACGAGGGGGACGTCCCGGTCGCGGTCGACACGGTGGTCGTCTCCACGCAGCACGACGAGCGGGTCAGCAACACGCGCCTGCGCCGCGCGATCATGGATGACGTCATCATGGCCACCATCCCCGAGCAGTACGTCGGGCGGCGGCTGCGCACGCACATCAACCCCACCGGCCGCTTCGTGGTCGGCGGTCCGCAGGGGGACGCCGGGCTCACGGGGCGCAAGATCATCGTGGACACCTACGGTGGCATGGGGCGCCACGGCGGCGGCGCCTTCAGCGGCAAGGATCCGTCCAAGGTGGACCGCTCCGCCTGCTACGCGGCCCGCTGGGTGGCCAAGAACATCGTGGCGGCCGGGCTCGCCCGTCGGTGCGAGGTCCAGGTGGCGTACGCCATCGGCGTGGCGGAACCCGTGTCGGTGTACGTGCAGAGCTTCGGCACCGGCGCCGTCCCCGACCGCCAGATCGAGAAGGCCGTGCGCGAGGTGTTCGACCTGACCCCGCGGGGCATCATCACGGCACTCGACCTGCGGAAGCCCATCTACCAGGCGACGGCGGCGTACGGCCACTTCGGCCGCACCCCCGAGGCGTCCGGGCGGGGCAAGGGTGCCCGCACCACCTTCACCTGGGAACGCACGGACCGGGTCACGGCCCTGCGGCGCGCGCTGCGCTGATCCGCACGGGCGGGTCGCCGACGCGCCGGGGCCGCGCCCCCGGCGCGTCCGGAGGAGTCCATGCTGGTTGAGCTCGCGGTGGCCCGACTGGGCCTCGACAGTGGCACCAATTCCTACGTCGTCATCCTGCGGGAGCGGGGCGGCCGTCGCCTCCTCCCCATCTGGATCGGGCAGGGCGAAGCGGAGTCCATCGCCGCGCACCTGGGGCGCGTGCGCCGAGACCGGCCCATGACGCACGACCTCTGTCGTGCCCTCATCGCCGCCCTCGGGGGGACGCTGCGGCGCGTGGTCATCACCCGCGTCCACAACAACACCTATTTCGCCGAGCTCCAGCTGGGGGGAGCCGCCGGGCCCGCACACGTGGACGCCCGCCCCTCCGACAGCATCGCCATCGCGTTGCGCTGCCACGCTGGCATCTTCGCCTCGGCCGCCCTGCTGGTGGAACCCGAGGGCGACGACGCCCACGCGGCCGAACCCGATGGCGAGGCGGACGGGGACGAGGGGGGGCAGGCGGTGGCGCCGGCGGAGCTCACCCCGGACGAGCTCAAGGCGTATCTTGCCAACCTGCGTCCCGAGGACTTCGGGCGGTTCCTTCCCTAACCCCCGCGTACGTGAATCCCCTGCGTTCCCGCGCCGTGTGCGGCCTTGCGCTGGCGCTCCTCCTGCCACTCGCCGCGTCGGCGCAGCAACCCGACACGCGGGTCGTGGATGGGCGCATCCGGCGCCCCGACCCCCGGCGGGGGGACACCACCGGCATGGGCCCCGTGCCGGGGCAGTGGGTCACGCTGCACCGCGTGGCCCGCGACGGCGCCGGGCCGCTGGATTCGGTGCGCAGCGACGCGGCGGGGCGATATCGCCTCCGGTACCGCGCCACCGGAGCGGCCGATGCGGTCTACTTCGCCTCGGTCACCTACGGCGGCATCGCCTACTTCACGGCGCCGCTCAAGGAGGCGATCGCCACCGGCGACGTGGCCGAGATCACGGTCTTCGACACCACCTCGCGCCCCCTGCCCATCGCCATCAAGGGGCGGCACGTCATCGTGGGAGCGCTGGACAGCACGCGCACCCACACCGTCATCGAGGTGTTCGAGCTCTCCAATGACGCCCTCACCACGCGGGTGGCCGCCGACTCCGGCGGTGCGGCGCCCACGTGGAGCGTGGCCATCCCCGCCAGCGCGCGCGACGTGCGCGTGGGGGATGGCGAGATCTCCCCCGACGCGCTGGCCACCGAGAACGGACGCGTGGTGGTGTACGCGCCCATCGCGCCGGGGATCAAGCAGCTGTCGTTCTCGTACCGGATCCCCGCGGAGGGGTTCCCGCTGCGGCTGCAGGCCGAGGACGGCGCCGTGGTGCTGGAGGTGCTGGTGGAGGCCCCCCAGGCGTCGGCGGCCGGGGCCGCCCTGGCCGCGGTGGCTCCGGTCTCGCTCGAGGGGCGCAACTTCCGCCGCTTCCTGGCGCAGGACGTGCGCCCCGGCGATGCGTTCGTCATCGAGGTGCCGGCCGGCGGCGTGACCTCGCGCAATGCGTTCATTGCGGCGCTGCTGGCCGGCATCGGGTGCCTCATGCTGCTGGCCCTCACGCGCGCCATGCGCCGTCGTGGCGCCGAGCGGATGGTGGCGCTGGCCGCCCCGGAGGCGCCGCCGCTCCCCGACCGCCTGGCGCAGGAAGTGGCGGCGCTGGACGCGCGGTTCGCGCGCGAGGCTGCGCCGTCCGAGACGGTGCGACGGGCGTACGAGCGTCGCCGCGCCGAGCTGACCGCGGCGCTCGCCGACGCACTGGGGCAGCCCGGCGCGGCGGTGCCCCCCGCCACCGGCGAGGAGGGGGATTCCCTTGCGGAGGGGGGCCGCCAGCGGTAGCGTGCAGCGTAGGTGCGGGACGGCGGCGTGCTCGCGCGGCCGGCAGGATCACAACTGAAGTCCGCGCGCGGGAGACGGAAGTCGGTGCAACACCGACGCGGCCCCGCCACTGTAACGGGACGCCCCTCGGATGTCGTGCGGGGGGCCCCTTCGCGCCAGCAGGCCACTGGTCCATGGGACCGGGAAGGCGGCGCGAAGCGCCCGGAGCCAGGAGACGACCCGCGCGTGCTTTCCGACGAAGACCCTCGAGGGGGGGCTCGCGCTGCAGGGTCCGTGCACCAGGTGGGGTGCCCGGGCCGTGCCAGCCCGGGCGTCGTCTCGTCACCGAGGACGCCCGCGTGTCATCAGGTTCCCCTGCGGTTGGTGTGCCCCCCGCGCGACAACGCGTGGCGCATCGTCTGGTGCGTCGGGCGGCGCATCCTGTGGCGCCCACGGTGGCGCGTCGTGCCGCGACCGTGCGCCTCGCCCCGTGCGCTGCCCTGCTGCTGGGGCTTCTCGCCGCCTGTGGACGGTCGCCCGAGGTCCCGTCGCGCGACGGGGTGACCGCTGCCGACCGCCCGTCCGTCCTCCCCGCCCCTCCCGACACCGATCACTTCGGGGCCCCGCTCCCCACCGACGCGCGCCACGCGGCGCGGGTGGTGTCCCTCAATCCGGCCGCCACCGAGGCGATCTTTGCGCTCGGTGCGCAGCGGCGGCTCGTGGGGCGATCCCGGTGGGACACCTTCCCCGCGGAGGCCCGCCGCGTGCCCGCCGTGGGCGACGGCATTCGTCCCAATGTGGAGGCGGTGCTGGCGGTCCGCCCGTCGCTGGTCATCCTGTACGCCACCGCCGAAAACCGCGCCGCCGCCGATGCCTTGGCGCGGGCGGGCGTGCGCACCATGGCCCTCCGCGTGGACCGCATCCGTGAGTTCCACCACCTGCTGCGCACCGTGGGCGTGGCGCTGGGAGACACGGCCGCGGCCCGGACCGTGTCCGATTCGGTCCAGCGCACCCTCGACGCCGTGCACCGCCGCACGCGCGCGTGGCCGCGCGTGCGCGTGGTGTGGCCCCTGTGGGATCGGCCGCTGCTGGTGGTGGGGCAGGGGAGCTACCTCGACGAACTGCTGGAGGTGGCCGGCGGCACCAATGTCTTTCACGACCTGGCGGCCCCGTCGCCGGCGGTCTCGATGGAGGAGGTGGCACGCCGTGCTCCGGACGTCCTGGTCGTGGGCAGCGAGCAGGGCGACCGGCGCCTGCGGGCGTCGCCTGCCTGGCGCGTGGTGACGGCCGCACGCGAGGGCCGAATCGTGCGGGTGGACGATGCGGTGGTTGGCCGTCCCTCGGTCAACCTGGGCATGGCCGCGGTGGCGCTGGCGCGGGCGCTGCATCCGGGGCGGGCGGACACGCTGCCGTGACCCCTCTGGCGAGGGCCCAGCGGTGGCCATGGATGGCGGCCGCCGCAGCGTTGGGCGCGGCGCTGCTGGTGGCGCTGGCCGTCGGTGCTGTGCCGGTGGCGCCGGACGACCTCCTGCCAGCGCTGCTGGGGCGAGGCGATGCGATGGCGGTGGCCGTGGTGCGCGACCTGCGGGCTCCGCGCGCCCTGTTGGCCGCCGTGGTGGGCGCGGCGCTGGCCATGAGCGGCGGCGCGTTGCAGGGCACCCTGCGCAATCCCCTGGCCGAGCCCTATCTGCTGGGCGTGTCCGGCGGTGCCGCTGTCGGCGCGGTGCTGGCCATGGCATGGGGCGCAGGGCACCCGGCCACGGTGACGGCCGCCGCCTTCGGGGGCGCGGCGGGGGCCACGCTGCTGGTCACGCTCCTGGCCCGGGTGGCCGGCCAGCGCACCGACACGCGCCTCCTGGTGATGGCCGGGGTGGTGGTGGGGGCCTTTGCCAATGCGGTCATCATGGTGGCGCTGGCGGATGCCCCCCCCGACCGGCTGCGCGGCGCCCTGTGGTGGATGATGGGTTCGGTGGCCGACGCGACGTGGGGCGCGGTGGCGCGCGCGGCCGCGGCGCTCGCCGTGCTGGGGGGCGCGCTGGTCTGGTGGGCGCGCGACCTGGACGTGCTGGCGCTGGGGGAGGAGCCCGCGGCCGCGCTGGGCGTCGACGTGGATCGCACGGCGCGCCGCCTCTTCCTCACCGCCTCCTGGCTCGCCGCGGCCACGGTGGCGGCCGCAGGGTTGGTGGGGTTCGTGGGACTCGTCGTCCCGGCCATCGCCCGTGCCTGCGGCGCCCGCCTGCAGCGTCCCGCCCTCCTGCTCTCGGCGCTGGTGGGCGCCGCCTTGCTGGTGAGCGCCGACGTGGCGGCCCGCACGGTCCGCGCCCCGGCGGAGCTGCCCCTGGGCGCCGTCACCGCGCTGGTGGGCGTTCCGTTCTTCCTGCACCGCCTGCGACGGATGACCGCATGAGCGTGCCGCCCGCGGCCTTGGCCTGCCAGGCGCTCACCGTGCGCTATGCCGGCGTGGCGCGTCCCGCGCTGGAGGGGGTGACCATGGCCGTCCCCGCCGGTGCCGTCACGGCGGTCGTCGGTCCCAACGGCAGTGGCAAGAGCACCCTCGTGCGCGCCCTCCTGCGACGGGTCCCGCTGGATGCCGGGGACATCACGGTGCAGGGGCGCCCGTTGGCGGCATGGACCCCGCGCGCCCTGGCCCGCGAGGTGGCGGTGGTGCCCCAGCGCGAGGAGCCCGTCATGCCGCTGCTGGTGGAGGAGTTCGTGGCGCTGGGCTGCCATCCGCGCCGGTCCGCCTTTGGCGCCCTGGCGCCCGCCGACCGGGACGCCGTGGGACGCGCCATGGCCCGGGCCGGTGTGGCCTGGGCCGCGATGCGGCGCATCGACACCCTCTCCGGTGGGGAATGGCAACGCGTGCGCATCGCGCGCGCGCTCGCCCAGGAGGCGCCCGTGCTGGTGTGCGACGAGCCGACCACCTTCCTCGACATCGCGCACGAGATGGCGCTCTTCGAGCTCCTGGACGAGCTGGCACGGGAGGGACGCGCCGTGCTGCTGGTGAGCCATCAGCTCAACCTCGTGGCCCGCTTCGCGCGGCAGCTCGTGCTCCTCGATCGCGGACAGGTGGCCGCCAGCGGCCCGGTGGACGAGGTCATGCGCGGCGATATCCTCGAGCGGGTGTACGGATGGCCGCTGGTGGTGACCCGGGACCCGGCGGTGGGCGCCCTGGCACTCCTCCCGCTGCGCGGGCGCCCCCGCGGGGAGGGGTGGTGACGCGCGATCGGGGGCACGGCCCTGTCGTCCCGCTGCGGGGGGCGTGCGCGTGGCGGGCGCGGGCGATGATGCGGGTGACGACGTTGATGATGACGTTGGCGATGACGCTGGGCGTGCCGGCGGCGCGTGCGCACGCGCAGGGTGGCGCACCGCCTCGCGCCGCCTCGCCGTGCACCGCGGGCGCGCGCTGCCTCGACACCGTGGCGGTGAACGCGCCAGCCCTGCCGGAGGCGCCATCCACCGTGGGGCGCACGACGGTGACGCGGCGCGGCACCGAGGCACGCGAGGCCGGTGCCGGCAGCATGGCCGGGCTGCTGCAGCAGCTGCCGCTGGTACAGCTGCGCGCGGCGCGCGGCGAGACGGCCGTGGCGCTGCGCGGCGCCCGGCGCGAGCAGCTGCTGGTCACGTGGGACGGCCTGCCCCTCAACGATCCGGCCACGGGCATGGCCGACGTGGACGCGCTCCCGCTGGTGGTGGTCGACGCCGTCAGCGCACGGCTGGGAGCCGACCCGCAGCGCGCCCCGGGGGCCATCGGCGGCGAGGTGGCGATCACCTCGGCGACGCGACCGGCGCTGCTGGTGCGCGCAGGGGCCTTTGGCGAACGGCAGGTCGAGGGGATGGCGCGACAGGTCGGCCCGCGGGCCGTGTGGCACCTGGCCGGGGGATGGCACGCCGCGCGCAATGACTTCGCCTTCGTGAATGCGGCGGGCGCCCTGCCTGCGCGCGAGCGGCGCGTCAACAACGACGAGACCCGGGCCACGGTGGTCGGCGGGGCCATCGGCAGCACCTGGCAGGTGGCGCTGCTCGCCGGGTGGCGCGAGCGCGGCATGGTGGGCCCCGCCAACGTCCGAACCTTCGACGCCGATCGGGCGCGCAGCGAGCGCCTGCTGGTGCGGGCGCGGCGCGACCTCGGACGCACCCGCCTGGTCGCCGGGACCCGGTGGATGGGGCTGGACTACCGGGATCCGGTGCGGCCGGTGCTGGATCGCGCGGCCTCCGCGGCCGCCTCCGACGTGGAGTGGAGCGGCGGACGGCGGGGGCTGACCTGGCAGCTGGGCGGGGGCGCGGATCACCTCGTGGCCACGGGGGCGATTCGCCAGCGCCGGCAGCGGGGGAGCGTGGCGGTGGGCTGGCAGTCGCCGGATACGGGGCGGACCCACTGGGAGTTGGGAACGCGGGTCGATGCCATCACCGGCGCCGGGGTGGTGCCCGGCGGGACCGTGGCGGCCCACCATCGCCTCTGGACGCGCGCGGGGGGCGCGGGGACGGCCGCCACGGTGGCGCTCACGGCCCGCGCGGCGACGGCCATGCGCGCCCCCACCCTGTACGACCTGTATTTCGCGGCGCCGCAGCGCTTGGCCGTGGCCGCGCTGGCCCCGGAGCGCGTGCGGGCGGACCTCGCCGCCGGGGTCCACGCCAGCGCGGGGGGCAACGCGTGGCGGTGGACGCTGGCGGGATCCGCGGTGGCGCGCACGGTGCGCGATGCGATCGTGTGGTTCCCGGGGAACTTCGGCTGGTCGCCCGCGAACGTGGGGACGGAAACGCTCCGCGGTGGCGAGGCCTCGCTGGACGTGCACCATCGACGGGCGCGCGTGGCGCTGTGGGGCACCTGGTACGATGCCAGCCTGCGGAGCGGCGCCCTGCGGATCCCCACGCCATACGTGGCGTCGCACGCGGGGGGAGGGCAGCTGCAGGGGCAGGCGCGGGGGATCACCCTCACGGCCACCGTTCGCGCCCTGGGGCGGCGCCCCTTCACCGCCGGTCCTCGTGCGGCGGCGTTCGACCTGCCGGGGGTCACCCTGCTGGACCTGGCCATGGCCCGGTGGGTGCGGTCCGGTGGAGTGGATCTGCTGATGACCGTGGCGCTCGACAACGCCACCAACCAGGCGTGGGAGCCGGTGCGCGGCTACCCCGCCCCGGGGCGCGCGCTCGCGCTCTCCGTCTCCTGGTCCCCGAAGGGACCGCCCATCCCCTGACGCAAGGCAACAACCTGTGAACCTGCTTGCTGTGGAAGTCCGCCGGTCTGCGCATGCTGCCATCATGCCCCGACTGGGTGCCCTGCTGGCGCTGTCCGCCGGCATGCTGGTCACGGCGTGTGGCAGCGACCTGCCCGTGGTCGTCGAGCCCCAGCCGCCGCGTGGCATCGTAGTGCTGGACGGGTTCATCCAGCCCGGGCTCACGCTGCTGGCCGACACCGGGACGGCCAGCACCCGCGTGGCGTTCGGTCCGCCCACCGAGTTTGATGCCGGTGGCTTCACCCTGGAGCGGGACACGGTGCTGGCCACCTCCAGCCGGGGGGCTGGCAACCTGCTGTATGTGGCGTCGGTGACCACCGGGACCGTGCGGCGCGTGCAGCTGCCGGCCAACAGCAACCCGGCCTCGGCGCGGCTCGCCGTGGGAAGCGGCGGGCAGCCCACGGTGGCCGTGGCGCTGCGCGATTCCGGGGCCATCGTGGTGCTGGCGCTGGGCGCGGCCGGCACGGCGCCCACCCGCGTGCGGACCATCGTCGCCGGCACCTGCCCCACCGACATGGTGCGCGTTGACGGTGCGTGGTGGATCGTGGACAGCAACAGCAGCTGCCGCACCAACTATGCGGTGCAGGGGGACGTGCGGCTGATCCGGGTGCCGGACACCGGCACGGCGCGTGACACGGTGGTGCTCACCGGGGTGCGGGGCTCGGGTGCCGACGCCCACCTGGTCAACGAGGTGCTGTACGTGGGCGCGGGGGGCGAGGCCGACTTCTCGCGCTTTCCCTACACGCTGCGCACGCCGGGGGCGGTGGCCAAGGTGGACCTGCGCAACCGCCGGGTGCTGGTCACGCGGCCGCTCCCGGCCGGCAGCTACGGGGGCAGCCTGCAGCGGGGGCTCGACGGCGCGCTCTACGTCTCCCTGTATCAGGACCTCGCCAGCTTCACGAACCGCGTGGTGAAGTTGCGCGGCGACGACCTGACCGTGGTTGCCGGTGGCACCACCCCGTGGCTGACGCTGCGCTCGGCGGCGGGCGCCGAGGTCAGCTGCGGGAGCGCCGTGGCCGATGCCCTGGGGCGCGTGCACTGCCTGCAGAACGGGACCGCCAGCGCCACCTCGCTGCTGGTGTTCACGCCGGGCGGAGCGGAGGTGCGCCGGGTGGCCGCGGGGCAGGGGGGGGTGGCGCTGGCGCTGCGCTGACGGTCGCCGCACGCGGAGCCCGTGGCTATCCTCCGGCCATGCCCCCCGTCGTCGTGGATGCCATCGTCCTGCACGTGGCCGACTATCTCGAGTCGTCCCGGTTGGTGCGGCTGGTCACCCGGCAGCATGGGGTGCAGTCGGCGGTGGCGCGGGGGGCGCGGAGTTCCCGCCGGCGCTTCGGCAGCGCCCTGGACCTCTTTGCGGAAGGGCAGGCGCATCTCGACTGGCGTCCCGGGCGCGACCTGCAGACGCTCACGGGATTCGATGCGCTCCGGATGCGGCCGGGGTTGGCGGCGGATCTGGGGCGCTTCGCGTCGGCCAGCACGCTGGCCGAGTGCGTGCTGCGCCTCCTGCACGATGAGGCGGCGCCACAGGCGTACGACGGGGTTGCGGCGGGGTTGGAGGCCATCGCCGGGGCGTCCGGGGACGCCGTCACGGAGGTGACGCTGGGGGCCCTCTGGGGGGTCGTGGCGGCGGTGGGCTTTGCGCCGGCCATCGATCGGTGCGCGGAGTGTGGGGCTCCCCTCTCCACCGAGGCGGAGGCGCGCTTTCACCATGGGGCGGGAGGGTGCCTGTGTGACGGCTGCGGGGCTCACGTGCCGGGGGGCCGGCGGCTCCCGTCAGCGGCTCGCGGGGCGATTTTCCGGTGGCTGCAGGGCGCCGAGGGCAAGGCGGCGGGGGAGGAATCGGTCGAAATGACCGAAAAAGAGCTCCGCGCCCATCAGCGGCTGCTTCGCGAATTCGTGGCCACCCATGCGCCAGACAGTCGGCCCTTGAAGGCCTGGGTGGCGTGGGAGCAGGGGACGTGGACGGCGCCGGTCAAGGGGGCATTCCTTGACGCCCCCCCCCGCACGCCGTAGTTTGTCATGACGGCGGCTTGCGCATGCCAGCGACAAGGTCCCGCCGACGGGCCTGACAGGCAGGCTTCGTACCTTCACCTTCAAGGGAGACTTCGACTCAGAACCTGATTCGTCAGTCGGAGGAGTAACATGAAACGTGTGTGGGGAGCACTGGGTCTGGTGCTCGCTCTCAGCGTGTTCATGCCAGGCGATGCGGCGGCCCAGTCGAAAGACGGTCGGGAGCGCCGCGCCGGAGCGAGCCTCGGGCAGAACTATCCGAATCCGTTCAATCCGGCAACCCAGATCCCGTTCAGCGTGGGCGATGTGCCCACTTGCACCGACTCCGGCCGGCAGTACCGGGTCAGCCTCAAGGTCTTCAACCTGCTCCTGCAGGAAGTGGCCACCCCGGTGTTGCAAAGCGGCACCAGTTCGGTGACCGGCGGTCAACCGTTGGACAAGGTGCAGGTCCCGTGTGGCGAGTACATCGCCTACTGGGACGGCAAGGTGCAGTCAACCGGGCGGGAAGCCGCCTCGGGCATGTACCTCTACAGGCTCGAGGTGGATGGCGTGCCGCTGGTGAAAAAGATGATCGTGGTGAAGTAGTCGTGACGTAACGACTCGGATGGGCGAGCACCACGAGACCCGAAGGACAACGCAACGTGGCGCACCGGGTGGACGGACCCGGCGCGCCATTTTGCGTTGCGCCCCATCGCCCCCTCGGCCATCCTGACGCGACGCCCCCGGTCGGCACCCCCGGGTCACCGCCATCCCTGCTGGATTGGCAGGCTCGCCGCGGCACCCCTATTGCCCTGCAGGCTGCCATGATCAATCCCGACCGCCTGACCGTAAAGAGCGCCGAGGCGCTCAACGCCGCCCTCGCCCTGGCGCGCAAGGCCGGCAATCCCCTCGTCTACGATGTCCACCTCCTGCTGGCGCTCCTGGCCCAGGACGAGGGGATCGTGGTCCCCCTCCTCCAGCGCACCGGCACCGCGGTGGCCGCGCTCCGGACCGCCGCCGAGCAGGAGGCCGCCCGCTACGCGCGCCAGTCCGACGCCCAGCCCTCCCTCAGCCGCGAGCTCACCCAGCTCCTCGACGCCGCCGACCGCGACGCCAAGGCCCTCGGCGACGCCTACGTCTCCACCGAGCACCTGCTCCTCGCGCTCGCCGACGCCAAGGGCACCGACAGCCTCCGGTTGCTCACGGCGGCCGGGGCCACGCGCCCCGCGCTCCTCGACGCCCTCAAGCTGGTGCGTGGCGCCCACAAGGTCACCGACCAGTCGCCCGAGCAGCAGTACCAGGCGCTGGAGAAGTTCACCCGCGACCTCACGCAGGCGGCGCAGGACGGCAAGCTCGACCCCGTCATCGGCCGGGACGAGGAGATCCGCCGCGTCATCCAGGTCCTCTCGCGCCGCACCAAGAACAACCCGGTCCTCATTGGCGAGCCGGGCGTGGGCAAGACCGCCATCGCCGAGGGGCTCGCCCAGCGCATCGTCAGCGGCGACGTCCCCGAGGGGCTCAAGGGAAAGCGCCTCGTCTCCCTCGACCTCGGCGCCCTCATCGCCGGCGCCAAGTTCCGCGGCGAGTTCGAGGAGCGCCTCAAGGCCGTCCTCAAGGAGATCACCAGCGCCGAGGGGCGGTTCGTCGTCTTCATCGACGAGCTGCACACGCTCGTGGGCGCCGGCAAGGCCGAGGGGAGCATGGATGCCGGCAACATGCTCAAGCCCATGCTCGCCCGCGGCGAGCTGCGCGTGGTGGGCGCCACCACGCTCGACGAGTACCGGCAACACGTGGAGAAGGACCCCGCCCTCGAGCGCCGCTTCCAGCCGGTGTTCGTGGGGGAGCCGTCGGTCGAGAGCACGATCGCCATCCTCCGCGGCCTCAAGGAGCGCTACGAATCGCACCACGGCGTCCGCATCACCGACGGCGCGGTGGTCGCGGCCGCCACGCTCTCCAACCGCTACATCGGCGACCGCTTCCTCCCCGACAAGGCCATTGACCTGGTCGACGAGGCCGCCTCGCGCCTGCGCATCGAGATTGATTCGGTGCCACAGGAGATCGACGAGGTGGAGCGGCGCATCGTCCAGCTGGAGATCGAGCTGCACGCCCTGCAGAAGGAGACCGATCCGGCCTCGGTGGAGCGGCGCACGGCGCTGGCCCGCGAGCTGGCCGAGGCGCGCGAGAAGGCGGGGGGCATGCGCGCCCAGTGGCAGCAGGAGAAGGAGGGGCTGGGGGCCGTCGGCCGGCTCAAGCAGGAGATCGAGCACGTCCGCATCGAGGCGGAGCAGGCCACGCGCGCCGGCGACCTGGCGAAGGCCGCGGAGCTCACGTACGGCCGCATCCCGCAGCTCGAGCGCGACATGAAGGCGGCCGAGGCCCGCCTGGGAAGCAGCGAGGGGCGCCCCCAGTTCCTGAAGGAGGAGGTGGGCGCCGATGACATTGCCGAGATCGTCGCGCGCTGGACCGGCATTCCGGTGCAGCGCATGATGGAGTCGGAGCGCGAGCGCCTCACCCGGCTGGAGGAGGTGCTCGGGACCCGCGTGATCGGGCAGGGGGAGGCGGTCGCGGCGGTGGCCAACGCCGTCCGCCGGTCGCGCGCCGGGCTGCAGGATCCGCGGCGCCCCATCGGCTCGTTCATCTTCCTCGGCCCCACCGGGGTGGGGAAGACGGAGACGGCGCGGGCGCTGGCCGAGTTCCTCTTCGATGACGAGCAGGCGATGGTGCGCATCGACATGTCCGAGTACATGGAGAAGCACGCCGTGGCCCGCCTCATCGGCGCCCCGCCGGGGTATGTGGGCTACGAGGAGGGGGGACAGCTCACCGAGGCGGTGCGCCGCCGCCCGTACGCCGTCATCCTGTTCGACGAGATCGAGAAGGCGCACCCGGATGTCTTCAACGTCCTGCTGCAGCTGCTGGACGACGGGCGGCTGACCGACTCGCAGGGGCGCACGGTGGACTTCCGCAACACGGTGGTGATCCTCACCTCCAACGTGGGGAGCCCGCGCATCCTGGCCGCGGCCGAGGAGGGGCTCGCCTGGGGGGAAGTGGAGCAGGAGGTGCTGCAGCTGCTCCGCGGGCAGTTCAAGCCGGAGTTCCTCAACCGCATCGACGACATCGTCGTGTTTCACCCCCTGGGGCGTGGTGAGCTGGACCGCATCGTGGAGCTGCAGCTGGGGCAGCTGATGAAGCTGCTGGCGGAGCGCAAGCTCACGCTGCGCCTCACTGACGCCGCGAAGCGGCGGTTGGGGGAGGCGGGCTACGACCCGGTGTTCGGGGCGCGGCCGCTCAAGCGGGCGGTGCAGCGGCTGCTGCAGAATCCGCTGGCGCTGGCCGTGCTCGAGGGGCGCTTCAAGGAGGGGGACGCCATCGTGGCCGACGCGAGGGAGGGCGGGGAAGGGTTGTCGTTCGCGCTCGAGGCGGCTCCGGCCCCGCCGGGCGCCACGGCGTGACCGCCCCTCCCCTCACGGCGGCCGAGCAGGCGGCCATGGTCCGCGCGCTGGCGGAGGCGCGGGCTGCGGCCGACGCGGGGGAGGTGCCGGTGGGCGCGGTGGTGCTGCGCGACGGCCAGCTGGTGGCGGTCGCCCGCAACCGCATGCGCGAACTGGGGGACGCCACCGCGCACGCCGAGCTGCTGGCCTTGCAGGAGGCGGCGCGCGCGGTGGGCGATGCCCGCCTCGGGGAGTGCACCCTGGTGGTCACGCTGGAGCCGTGTGCCATGTGCGCCGGCGCCATCGTGCTCTCCCGCGTGGGCAAGCTGCTGTTCGGTGCCTGGGACCCCAAGGCCGGGATGTGCGGGTCGGTGGGGGACCTGGTGCGCCATACCCGCCTCAACCACCGGCCGGAGGTGCGGGGGGGGGTCCTGGAGGCCGAGTCGGCAGCCTTGCTGCAGGGGTTCTTCGCCGGGCGGCGCTGACGTCGCAACGCCGCCGCGGCCACGGCGGCGCCGGCGTGGACCTGGTAGCCGACCCGTCAGTCGGGAACGACGACCGTGCCGGCCAGCCGGTCGGCGATGCCGCGATGGGGCGTGCGCAGCAGTACCAGGAGCGCGGCCACGCACAGCACGAGCAGCAGGGCGCCGCCCAGCATCGCGCGACTCGCCATGCCGCTCGCCGATCCCCCGGTGATAAGGAGGGCGGTGATCACGCCGGGACCCCAGGTGGCCAGCTGCCGGGCCAGCAGCCGCAGGCGCCCCGCCCGTCGGCCCTGGCGGTCCACCACCGCCAGCCCCAGCATCGCCAGCAGCGGCGCACGCTTGGCCGTGACGGCGCTCCCGATGGATCCCGCGGCGGCGACGAGCAGCAGCACCGCCAGGATGAACACCCCGGCCAGGCTCATCCGCGGGACGTCCGGGGGCTGACCCTTCCACTGCCCCTCGACGAGCGCCACCGCCGCAGTGTGCTGGTCGGGCGAGGCGCCCGAGGCCAGCGCCACCAGGGGGGCGGCCTGCGCCGAATCGTTCACCAGCAGGTCATGCTCCAGGGACCCCGGGGCCGCGCGCACCGCGCGCGCCTGCGCCGCGGGCAACCGCATGCCCACGTACGTGGCCGCCAGCGTGTCCTCGCGCGTGGTCAGTCCCCCCTCGTTCAGGCGATGCTCCACGTGCATCAGGACGGGGAGCAGGGCGCGCGTGTCCGGGTGCACGCTGAGCACCTCCGTCCACGCCGACATGCCGATGAGGAAGGCCGGCAGCATCGTGAAGGCCACCGGGATTCCCCAGGCCACGAGGCGACGCTGCGTGGTCAGCACGGCCGGTTCCCCGGCATCCGCCTCCAGCAGCGGGAGCGCCGCGCGTGGCGTGGCGGTGCGAAGCGTCTCCAGCGTGCGCAGCGCGCGTGCGGGCCATCGCAGGTGGCCCCCCCGGTCCGCCTCCGCGGCCAGCGTGGCGTCCACCACGGCCTGCAGGGCGCCACCCGTTGCCGCCAGCGGCTCCGGCTCGGCCGGCAGCGCAAAGGGTAGGAGCACGGCGCGCCCATCGTCGGCAATCCAGACGCGTGCGGGGGCGATGGCTTCCCGGTGGGCCGTCCCCGGAGCGCCAGCGGAGGTAGCGCTCTCCCGCGCCACCACCTCCTCGGCCAGGTCCGTCAGCCAGCCGCGCAGGGTGCTCCACGTGGCATGCTGCTGCAGGCGCGAGGTCAGCGGGGAGCCGCGCAGCGCCGCGTAGGCATCCCAGCCGCCGGTGTCGGTGCGCTGTCCGGCAATCCAGCGGAGGTGCCCTGGCCGCATGGCCTGCCGGTCGCTCGCGGGAACCGGGGCGGCCCCAGCCGGCTGCAGGACGATCCAGACGGGCCGGTCGAGCGCCGGATCATGCCCCAGCGCCACCCGCGCCGCCGCGTCGATGGTCCCGCGCACGTCGAAGGGGCCAATCCGGGGGGCGCCGTCCCAGCGGGCCGTCACCACGGCCGACACGGCAGCGGAGAACGTCTCACGCCGCGCGCGCCCCATGACCCGCACCACGCGGGTGCCCGACCACCGATCGTGTTCCGCCAGCCAGCCGTTCCCTCGCCGCCCCCGGGGGAGGAACAGGGCGGCCAGCTGTGCGGCGAGGGGCACGATCAGCATGTGCCCGCTCTCCGGCGCACCGCCCAGCGCCAGGCCGATGCCGTGGAGGATGGGAAAGGGGAGCATGAACCACAGCGCACGCAGCCCGGCGGCGGCCGGCGTGGGCGGATGGCCCGCGCGCGCGCCCTCCACGCGCAGCCGGAGCAGCCATTTGCCCGCGGAGGTGCCGAACCGGGCCTCCGGCACGGCAAAGTACGCGACGGCCAGCGCCACGCTGGCGGCCATCGAGACGGCCAGGTCGAGCGGGGCCTGCGAGGAGGCCCCCACGGCGTGCCCCAACGCCACGTTGGCCAGCATGGTCACCGGGATGTCCAGCAGCATCAGCACCACGAAGTCGAAGACCCCGGCCACCAGGCGGCGCGCCAGCGGTGCGTGCAGCTGGGGGGCGGGCTGGAATTCCCGCAGCGCCTCCCGCAGCCCCTCGTAGTCCTGGAAGCGTGCGGCGGGATCGCGGGCGATGCACCGATGGAGCACCGCCTGGAGCCCGGCCGGCGCCGTGGGCGGCAGGGGCTCCAGGTCCTCCGCCGCGCCACGCATGACCATGGCGATCAGGCGGGTCGCGGAGTCCACGCTGTAGCGCGGCTTCCCCGTGAGCAGGAAGTGCAGGGACGCGCCCACCGAGAAGATGTCACTGCGCACATCCACGGGGTCGCCCAGCAACTGCTCGGGGGAGGCAAAGGCGGGGGTCCCCAGGAACATGCCAGCCTGCGTGAGCTGGAGGTCGTCCGACGCCTTCGGGCGCGCCAGCCCGAAGTCGCCGATCTTCACCACGCCGTCAGCGCTCACGTAGCAGTTGGCGGGCTTCACGTCGCGATGCAGGATCCCCCGCGCGTGGGCCGCCTCCAGCCCGTCGATGACCTGTTGAATGCAGCGGAGCGCCTCCGCCACCGGCAGCGGCCCCTCTCGCTCCACCCGCTCCTCCAGGGTGCCCCCGGCGACCAGCTCCATGGCGATCGCGGGATGCCCCTCGATGGTGTCCGCGCCGAACACGTACACCACGTTGGGGTGCGACAGGCTCGCCGCCAGCCGCCCCTCGCGTGCAAAACGCGCCTGGAACGCCGCGCCCTCTACTTCGTGGGCCAGCACCTTGAGCGCCACCTCGCGTCCGTCCTCCAGCTGCGTCGCCTGATACACGGCGCCCCAACCCCCCACCCCCAGCAGTCGGCCGATGCGGTACGGGCCGAACGTGTGGCCGTCGGGGAGTCTGGTGGTCAGGGGCATGCGGGGGCTGGCGACCGGAGGCAGCACGGAGATGCGGCGGCGGGGAGGCGCGCGCGCCGGTGGACCGTTGTCCCCCGAGGGACGCCCCGCCCCCCCTACCCGTCACGGCGTCCGCGGGGCGCGCAGATCGGTCGTCGTTCGGTTGACACCCCTTGGTGGCCCGCCTATTTATCCATGCTCCCGGCGCCTCTCAGGGGCCTCGGGGCCGCTCTGTAGGCGGGTGCTTGGACAGGTGGCCGAGTGGTTGAAGGCACCGGTCTCGAAAACCGGCATACCGGCAACGGTATCGTGAGTTCGAATCTCACCCTGTCCGCTGTGTTGGGAACACGCAGGTTGGCAACATCGCAGGTCCGGGCGCCCTCCGCCCGCGCCTCCTGGATGGGTGGCCGAGTGGTTTAAGGCGCACGCCTGGAAAGCGTGTTGGCGCGAAAGCGTCTCGGGGGTTCGAATCCCCCCTCATCCGTAGGGTCAGGCCGGCTTGGCGCCAGCGCGTCAGCCGGCCTGACCGTTTTCGGCGAGGCCGGCCGCCGCGCTAGAACAGCGCCGACGCCATCTGTCGACGGGCCTGGCGCACCAGCGCCTCGTCCTCCACGCACCCCAGCGCGGCCAGCAACGCCTCCCGCTCGGTCGCGCCCCGCGTCGCCCGCACCGCCTCCAGCAGCTGCGCCACCCCCGCGTCGGCGTCTCCCGCTAGCACGCGCTCGGCTCCCGCACGCAGCACATCACCCTCCCCGCGCCCGGCCACCACTGCCCGCAGCGTCAGGCGGGCCCGGGCCCGCTCGGCCCGCGGGTCGCCAAACACCGCCCCCGGCAGGTGCGCCAAGGCATGCGCCGCCTCGTCGGCCTCGCCATGGACGGCCAGCAGCACCGCCAGCTCCAGCTGCAACGAGGCGCGCCCGGGGTGCGCGGCCACGGCCCCCCGCAGCGCCTCCAGCCGGGCCACCGGCTCGTCAGGCAGCGCCAGCACCTGCGGCGCGCCGGGCTCCACCCCGTGCTGCGTCAGGAACTGGCGCAGTTGTCCCTCTGGCAGCGCCCCGGGGAACCCCGCCAGCGAGCGCCCGTCCCGGAACAGCATCACGGTGGGGAGGGAGCGGATCTGAAACTGCTGCGCCAGCGCCTGCTCCCGGTCGGTGTCCACCTTGGCCAGCAGGAAGCCGCCCTCGTACTCGGCGGCCAGCCGCTCCAGCACCGGCCCCAGCGCACGGCAGGGGCCGCACCACGCCGCCCAGAAGTCCACCAGGACCGGGGTGGTGTGAGACTGCTGGATCACCGCCTCGGCGAACTCGGCGGTGGTGATGTCACGCACGTGCGGGGAGGTGGCCATGGGAGGCTCCGGAGGGAATCAGGGATCGCTGGAAGATATCGCCCCGGTCCACGGGGTGTCCCCATGGCGCGCCGCCGCGCACGGTGGCGGCGCCGGCGGCGTAGCTTGGGGGCGTCCCCACCTCATGGCCCTCCGCCCGGAGCTTCCCATGCGTGCACTCGCGCGTTGCACCATCGCCCTGCTGCTGGTCCCCAGTGGCGTCCACGCCCAGCAGCCCCCGCGCTCGGCGGCCGGCCGGGAGATCCCCGCCGGCATGGCCGCCATCCGGGAGGCCGACCTCACGCGCGACCTGTACGCCATGGCGGGCGACGCCATGCGCGGCCGCGAGGCCGGCACCGTGGACGAGATGCGCGCCTCCATCTGGGTGGCCGACCAGCTGCGCGCCATCGGCGTCAAGCCGGGCGCCCCCGACGGCACCTACTTCCAGTGGTGGAACATGCGGCGCACCCGCGTCTCCACCACGGCCAGTCGCGTGACCGTGGACGGCCGCGAGCTCGCCCTGTGGACGGAGGTGGTCCCCAACGGCATGGTGGCCGCCTCTGCCAGTGCGCCGGTGGTGGTCATCGCCGACCCGCGCGACTCCACCACCGACGTGCGCGGCAAGGTGGTGGTGGCCGACCTCCAGCCCCCCGCCACGGCCATCCGTCGCGACGGCACCAACTCCTTCGAGTACCGCGTCACCACCAGTGCGCTGGGCACCGCGGGCGCGCGCTGGCAGCGGCGCGGCGCGGCGGCGGTGCTGCTGGTGGCCGACGCCACCGCGGAGGTCGCCTTTGACGGGGTGGCGGCCATCCGGTCGCGCGGGACCTACGACGTCATCGGAGGGGCGCCCCGCTTTGCCACCCAGGCCACCGGCGCCCCGGTGGGCGGCCCCGCCACCAACGCGGTCCCTGCGGCCGCCCCGGTGCTGCTGGTGCGCGGCAGTGCCGCCGCGGCGGTGCGCCGTCCCGGGGCGGCAGCCCAGGTGGACATCCGCATCGAGCGCTTCGACACCCCCAGCACCAACGTCGTAGGCGTCATCCGGGGCACCGACCCGACGCTGCGCGAGGAGTACGTGCTGTTCAGCTCGCATCAGGACCACGACGGCGTCCGCTTCACCATCGACGGCGATTCGGTGTGGGCCGGCGCCGACGACAACGGCACCGTGTCGGTGGCCCTGCTGGCCATCGCGCGCGCCATGGTGCGGCAGCCGCCCCGGCGCTCGGTGCTGTTCGTGTATCACGGGGCGGAGGAGCGCGGGCTGCTGGGCTCCCGCTGGCACGCCGCCAATCCGGTGGTGCCACTGGATCGCATCGTGGCGGTCCTCAACGGCGACATGATCGGGCGCAACCACCCCGACTCGGCGTCACTCCTGGGGGTCCAGCCGCCCCACCGGAACTCCACCCAGCTGGTGGAGATGGCACTGCGCGCCAACGCGCTCACGGGCCGCTTCCGGCTGGACTCGATCTGGGACCGCCCCACCCATCCGGAGGGCTGGTATTTCCGCTCCGACCACGTGCCCTACGCCCGCCTCAACGTGCCGGCGCTGATGTACTCCACCAACCTGCACGCCGATTATCACACCCCGCGTGACAAGCCCTCGGCCATCGACTACCCCAAGCTCACGCGCATGACGCAGTGGATGTACCTCACCGGCTGGTTCGTGGGGAACGCGCCCCGGCGTCCCGCGCTGGACCCGGGCTTCCGGTTGGAACGGTAGGCGAGTCAGGCCGCCCCCTTTGCGTTCCCGGGGGACGGACGCCAATTTCCCGGCACCGGGGGGCGGGTGCCCCCCACCCACACTTTCGGAGGTTTCCCGATGCAGGCAGTTGTGCGCCGTCTCGTCGCTCCCGCCGCGGGGCTCCTGGTGCTGGCCGTGTCCGCCAGCGTGGCGGGGGCGGTGGTGGGCCAGCCCAAGCCGCAGCTCTCCATCGAGGCGTCGCGCCAGCCTGAAGGGGCCCGGCTCCTCCTCAAGGGGAAGAACTGGCCGGCCAAGTCCCGCATCAAGATCACGGCCACCCGCGCGCCCGGCTCCACCAAGCCGCAGGACTTCGGCATGTTCGACGCGGACGACAAGGGGGAGTTCCAGATGCGCAAGGTCGCGCCGTGCTCCACCAACAACATGGAGGACGCCCAGAACGAGCCCGTGACCTTCACCGCGGCCGATTCGGCCACGGGGGTCAAGGCCACGCAGCGCGTGGAAGGCGGCGCCTGGGTCTGCCAGTAACCCCTGGCGCCCCTCGGACCCGTCTCGACGCCGAGGGGCCGGTGTTCGTCGTGTTCGTCGCCCCCGTCTTCTCCCCGGCCGCCACGCAGATGCTGGCGGCCGCGGTCGAGGAGCCGGGGGTTCGTCTCGGGGTCATTGCGCAGGAACCGCTGGAGCGCCTCGCGCCGGCGGTGGCATCGCGGGTGGTGGGCCACTGGCGGGTGGCGGACGTCACCCGCCCCGACCAGCTCCGCGGGGCCCTCACGGCCCTCGGGGAACGGCATGGCCCGGTCGCGCGTGCCTTTGGGGCCTACGAGCAGCTGCAGCACCCGCTGGCGCTGGTCCGCGAGGCCTTGGGGATTCCCGGACTGCCCAGCGCGGCGGCCCACCGGTTTCGTGACAAGGCCGTCATGAAGGACGCCCTGCGCGCCGCAGGGCTGCCGGTGGCCCGGCACGCGCTCATCCCCACCATGGACGCCGTGCCCGCGGCGGCGGCGGCGGTGGGGTTTCCGCTGGTGCTCAAGCCGCCGGCCGGCGCCGGCGCGCGCGCCACGCATCGGGTGGCCGACGCGGCGCAACTGGCCCAGCTGCTCGCCGAAATGCCGCCGTCGCCGCAGGCGCCCTGGCTGGCCGAGGAGATGCTGCACGGCACGGAACACTCGCTGGAGTCGGTGTCCGTGAATGGCACCGTGGTGTGGCAGTCCATCACGCGGTATGCGCCCACGCCGCTGGAGGTGCTGGAAAACCCCTGGATCCAGTGGACCGTCGTGCTGCCGCGCGAGGTGGACGCCCCCGCCTATGAGGACATCCGGACCGTGGGCCGCGCGGCGCTGGCGGCGCTCGGCATGGACACCGGGGTCACGCACTGCGAGTGGTTCCGGCGCCCCGACGGCTCGCTGGCCATCAGCGAGGTCGCCGCGCGCCCGCCCGGGGCCAACATGACCACGATGATCTCCCGCGCCACCGACACCGACTTCGTGGCGGCGTGGGTGCGCCTCCTGGTGCACGGCACCTTCCAGCCGCCCGTGCGCAAGTACGCGGTGGGGACGGCCTACCTGCGCGGGCAGGGGGCCGGGCAGGTGCAGGGGGTGGAGGGGATCGACGCCGTGCGTCGGGAGCTCGGGGCGCTGGTGTGCGACCACCGGATCCCGCGCCCGGGGACGGTGCCCACGGGGAGCTACGAGGGCGAGGGGTTCCTGATGGTGCGCCATCCGGAGACTGCCGTGGTGGAGCAGGCGCTGCGGCACATTGTGTCGACGGTCCGTGTGCGGCTGGGGTGACCCCGGTGGCAGCGGCGTGAGCCCCGTGCGGGGCAGGAGTGACCGATGGGGATGACTGTACTGATGCTGGCCCCGGGGTATCCCGGGGAGATGCCGCTGTTCACCCGCGCGCTGGCGGAACAGGGCGCCACCGTGCTGGGGTGCTCGAATGGCCCGGGGCAGGAGCTGCCGGCGGAGGTGCGCCCCTTCCTCAGCGACTATCTGGCGGTCCCGACGTTGTATGCCGACCCGGACGCAGCCGTCGAGCCGGTGCGCCAGTGGCTGCGGGGACGGACCGTGGATCGCGTCTGCTGCCTCTGGGAGCCCGGCGTGGAGGTGGCCGCGGTGCTGCGCGAAGGGCTCGGCATCCCCGGCCAGTCGCGCGAGCAGGCGCTGCGGTTTCGCGACAAGGACCTCATGAAGCAGGCGTTGGCGGCCGGGGGCGTCCGGGTGCCGCACCATGCCGTGGCGCGCACCGACGCCGAGGTGTGGGCGGCAGCGGAGCAGGTCGGCTATCCCCTCATCATCAAGCCCATTGCCGGCGCCGGCTCCATGGACACCTTCCGCTGCGACTCCCCGGACGAGGTTGCGCGGGCTCTTCTGCAGTTGCGGCACGTCGCGGTGATGGATGTCGAGGAGTTCATCGACGGCGACGAGTTCACCTTCGATACCATCTGTGCCGGGGGGGACCTCAAGTATTTCCATGTGGGGGTCTACCGGCCGCGCCCATTGGTCGCCCGCACCAACGAGTGGATCTCGCCGCAGACGCTCAGCTACCGCCACGTGGATGACCCCGGGGTGGCTGGCGGGCGGGCGATGGGGGAGGCGGTGCTCCGGGTGCTGGGGTTCGACACCGGCTTCACCCACATGGAGTGGTACCGCAAGGCCGATGGGGAAGTGGTCTTCGGGGAGATCGCCGCGAGGCCGCCGGGCGCCCGCACGGTGGACCTCATGAACTACGCCAGTGACATCGACCTCTTCCGCGGATGGGCCGAGGCGGAGCTGTTCGGGACCTTTTCCCTGGCCGTGGAGCGCAAGTACAACGTGGCGTGCATCACCAAGCGGGCCATTGGGCAGGGGCGCATTCGTCGCATCGAGGGGCTCGACCGCGTCCGCGACCGGTGTGGCGACGCGCTGTGCGTGGTGGATCTGCTGCCCCTCGGCGCGCCGCGCCGCGACTGGAAGAGCACGCTCCTGTCCGATGGGTATGTCACCCTCCGCCACCCGGACTGGGAAACCACCAAGGCGCTGGCCGACTTCGTCGGGACTGATCTCACGCTGTACGCGGAGTAGGGCGCCCCGCGTCGCCCAGCCGGCGGGGCGACGCGGGGGTGTGGCGTGGCCGCCACGGCTGTCGACCGGCCACCACGCCAGGAGGGGGGCCTGGCTGGGTGGCGGGCGCGAAGTCGGGGGCGGTGGCGGGCTGAGCCTGCGGCACGGGGCTTGCTCAGGAACACGGGCACTGTGTGACCCACGCCACACCCTGCCTGCCGATGCGTCGCATCCTCTCCGATCCGCCCCTTGAGCCGCTCCGCAGCTACTGCTCGCAGATGTGCGTGCTGCTGACCGGCATCGCTGCCGGCGTGGTGCCCCCGGCGGAGCGGGATGCCCTGTGTTCGGTGGCGC
>JBILKP010000194.1:0-5293 GCA_044376625.1 Gemmatimonas sp.
CTGGGAGGGGAACGGCACCGTGCCCCCCGATCAGGGCGGGTGGACGCCGGTGGCCCCGTCGGCGCTGCGCTACAGCGACCGCTACCCCGAGGTCGCCGCGCTGGACCCGGCGGGGATCGACCGCGTGGTGGCCGGCTTTGCCGATGCGGCGCGGCGCGCGCACCGGGCGGGGTTCCGGATCATCGAGCTGCACGCCGCGCATGGCTACCTGCTGCACAGCGCGCTCTCGCCGCTCACCAATCAGCGCACCGACGGCTACGGCGGCCCCTTCGACCACCGCGTGCGGCTGCTGCTGGAGGTGACCGACGCGGTGCGCGCCGCGTGGCCCGACGAGCTGCCGCTGTGGGTGCGCCTCTCGTGCACCGACTGGGCCGACGGCGGGTGGACGCTGGACGACACGGTGCGCCTGGTGCCGCTGCTGCGCGCCCGCGGCGTGGAGCTGGTGGACTGCTCGTCGGGGGGGCTGGTGCCGTGGCAGCAGATCGCCGTGGGGCCCGGCTACCAGCGTCCGTTCGCGCGTGCCGTGCGCGCCACGGGGATCGCCACCGCCGCGGTGGGGATGATCACCGACCCGGCGCAGGCCGAGGCGATCGTGACGGAGGGGGACGCGGACCTCGTGTTCCTGGCGCGGGAACTGCTGCGCAATCCGCGGTGGCCGCTGGCGGCGGCCTCAGCGCTGGGCGCCGAGGGCCCGTGGCCCGCGCCGTACCAGCGCGGACGGCCGTAGCGGGCGACGGCCCGTTACCACCCGAGGCTGCGCCGAGGGGCCCTGATCGCGTGGGCGACGGCCCGTTACCGCCCGAGGCTGCGCCGAGGGGCCCTAGGTCGGAGGGAGCGATACGAGGGCATAGGTGCCATGTGGGCCCCCCATCGTCCCGATCGCCTCGACCCTCTGCCTCTCACCTAGGGCCCCTCAGCGCAGCCTCAAGCAGGAAAAGCCCGCCAAACGAGCCGAACCAGCCGCCCCAAACAGGAAACGAGCCAAAACCCCGCCAGCCGCCGCCCCACCCTCCGGTCCGCGCGCTATTCTCTCCGCGTCCGCGCCGCACCCGTCTCCTGACCTCCCGGCCCTCCGCATGCACCAGCACCCCTCGATGTTCCGCTACCCCAAGGCCGACGCCGTCGCCGGTCTCGTGGTGTTCCTGGTAGCGGTGCCCCTCTGCCTCGGCATCGCCATCGCGTGCGGCGTGCCCCCCGTGTCGGGGCTCGTGGCCGGGATCATCGGCGGGCTCGTCGTCCCCTTCATCAGCCAGTCGCCCCTCTCCGTCACCGGCCCGGCGGCGGGGCTCACCTCCATCGTGCTGGCCGAGGTGTCGCGCCTGGGGTCGCTGGAGCTGTTCCTCACCGCCACCATCCTGGCGGGCGGGCTGCAGGTGGTGCTGGGCGTCCTCAAGAGCGGGCGCTTTGCCGCCCTCGTCCCCTCCGCCGTCATCAAGGGGATGCTCGCGGCCATCGGCATCACCATCATCATGAAGCAGCTCCCCGTGGCCGTGGGCTCGGGCGGCGGGCTGGGCACCCTCGTCAGCGGACACCGCCCGGGCCCCGTGCTCATCGCGCTGCTCTCCCTGGCCGTGCTGTACGGCTGGAAGAAGACGCCGCTGGGGCGCTACCCCCTGCTCTCGCCGGCGCTCGTGGTGGTCGTGCTGGCCAGCGTCGTGGCAGCCGCCCTCGCCGGCTCGCCGCTGTGGGCGCTCACCGAGGCGCACTATGTGGCCATCCCGCTGGGGGGCGCCACGGCGCTGTGGGACGCACTCCCGCGCCCCGACTGGCGTGGCGTCACCTCCCCCGCCGTCTGGACCGCCGCCATCACCGTGGCCATCGTCGCCTCCATCGAGACGCTGCTGTCGCTGCAGGCCGTGGATCGCCTGGACCCCCTCAAGCGCTACAGCCCTCCCGACCGCGAGCTGCTGGCGCAGGGCGCCGCCAACGCCGCCTCCGGCTTGCTGGGCGGGCTCCCCGTCACCGCCGTCATCGTGCGCAGCGGCGCCAACGTGGCCGCCGGTGGGCGCGAGCGGATGTCGGCCCTGGTCCACGGCCTCCTGCTCCTGGTGGCGGTCCTGGTGGCCGGCCCGCTGCTCAACCGCATCCCCCTCGCCGCGCTGGCTGCCGTCCTCATCCAGGTCGGCCTCAACCTCTGCAAGCCCGCGCTCTTCACCACCCAGAAGCGCCTCGGCGTCACGCAGTTCCTCCCGTTCGCCGTCACCATCGCCGCCGTGCTCGCCCTCGACCTCCTCAAGGGGGTCATCGTGGGGATCATCGTGGGCATCGGCTTCGTGCTCGTGGAGAACAGCCGGCGCGCCCTGGTGGCCACCCGCGACACCGACGGCACCTGGCGGCTCCGCTTCCGCCGCGACGGCACCTTCCTCGCCAAGCCGGGGATCGTGTCCACCCTGGACGACATCGAGGACGGCGCCACGGTGGTCATCGACGGCACCGGCGAGTACATCGACCACGACGTGAAGGAGGTGCTCGCCACCTTCGTCGAGGACGGGCGCAACCGCGGCATCACCGTGCAGCTGGTGGGGATCGACCTCGCGCACGCGCAGGCGGGCGGCGGCCACTGAGCCGCCGCCCGCGACGCCCCCCTACCCGCGCGCCATCGCCAGCACCGCGTCCCACTCGGCGGGGCGCACCGGCACCACGCTCAGCCGCCCCACGCGCACCAGCGCCATCTCCGCCAGCGCCGGGGCGGCCTTGATCGCGTCCAGCGGCACCGGGTGCGGCAGCCGCTCCACCGCCTGCACGTCCACCATGTACCAGGTGGGGTGTGCCGGGTCCGACGCCGCGTCGAAGTACGGGTGCGACGGATCGAACGCCGTGTGGTCGGGGTACCCCGCCCGCACCACGCGGCAGATCCCCACGATCGCCGAGGGCGACGCGTTGGAGTGGTAGTAGAACGCCAGGTCCCCCACCTGCATCCCGTCGCGCAGGAAGTTCCGCGCGCCGGTGTTGCGCACGCTGTCCCAGCAGGTGGTGCGGTCGGGCGCCGCCTCCAGGTCGTCATAGGCGAAGACGTCGGGCTCCGACTTGATGAGCCAGTGGCGCCGCTCCCCCGGCGCCCGCGGCGCAAACACCTCGGCCCACTTCCCCTGCTCGTACGGCATCGACTGCGGCGGCTTCTTCGCGGGCGCCTTCCCCTTCACATCGCGCATCCGCACCCGCTCCCGCAGCCGCCCATGGGCATGGGCGCGGAGCCCGCACCGGTGGACCCGGCGTACGCACTGCCCCCCGTGAAGGTGGCCAGCCCGCCCATCACCACGCGCCGCACCGGCACCCCACTGGCCGGATGCGCCGTCAGCGGCGCCTCGGTCATCCCCTGGCGCACCTCGAACCGCTCGGCCACCTCGCCGGCCGCCGCCATGGTTTCATACACATACGTCGGCATGGATCCCCTCCTGCAGGGTGAAGGTGAGGGGAGCAATCTAGCACGGCCGCGCCCGACGGCCGCGCCCCGGCGCCTACCGCTGCTCCCACGGCTTGCAGCGCACCTGCACCGCCGGCGTCCCTGACGGCACCGCGGGCGCGGCGGTGACATCCACCAACTCGACATCAAACACCAGCATCGACCGGGCGGGAATCACCGGGGGGCGCCCGTTCTCTCCGTACGCCGCCTGGTACGGCAGGAACAGCCGTCGACGCCCACCCACCTTCATCCCCTCGAAGCCGGCATCCCACCCGGCAATCACCTGCCGCGCACCCTGACGGAACACCAGCGGCGTGCGAGGCCGGCCGTTTGGCATGGTGTCCCGCGACGAGTCGAACTTCGTGCCGTTGGCAAGCCAACCGGTGTAGTGGGCGTACAGGCAGTGATCGGCGGCGGCATCCTTGCCAGAGCCCACTGCGACGTCGACGTACCGGACCGCGTACAAGGTCTTCACGTCACCCGGCGCAGGCGGAAGGGTGGCGGAAACCGTGGGCAGCCCGCTGCGGCAGGCACCAAGCAGGACGAGCGCGGCCAGGGCAAGGCGTTGCATGGGGTACGAGTGGGTTACGGGTGGGGTACGGGGAAGCCGGAGGAACGGGGACGCACGCCGGGGCTGGAGGAGCGCCGGCCATGCACGGGCCTCCGCACGGGAGGCGGGGGTAGGCTGCGCCAAACTGTCGCGCCTGCGCGGCCGGGGGAAGGTGCCCCGTGGCTCCAGGCTTCCCCGCGGAGGCGATGGCCCTTGGGCCGATCAAGGGGCTAGAATGAGACAGGACCCGGCAAGGCGCGTGACGGCCACGGGCGTTGTTCCCCTGCGAGGAGGTGGGATGCCCTGGTGGAGAATCGTGGGCGGCACCGCGCTGCTGGCCGCGTCTGTACTGTCCCCACGGACGGCCCGTGGGCAAACGACACCACCCGTGCCGGACCTCGCGGGCACATGGCGTGGCTCGCTGGTGAACCTGCCCGTGCGCCCCAATGCGCCCACGGTGTCGGTCACGAGGGAAATCGGGGCGTTCCCCACCGGCAACGGGCAGTGCACCCCCTGGAGGACCACCTACGCGGAACGGGATACCGTGCGCGGGGTGAAGGACTACCGCCTGTGCCGCGGCAGCGGGGCCGGGGACCTGTACCTGGATGAGGGTGGTGGGGTTCGGCTGGCGGTGCAGCTGCTGGGCGACGTGCTGGTATCGGCGTTCAAGGTGGGGCCCCTCCTGCTGACCAGCCAGGTACGGGTCCGGGGCGACCAGCTGGAGGAGGAGATCTTCACCATCGCGGACGCCCCGGCCACCGAGGGCCTGGTCACCCTCACCGCCCGCGGGGTGCAACGGCTGACGCTGACACGGGTGCGGTGACGCGGAGCTGGTGATGGGGCGTGTCGCATGCGCACCGTCGGCAGGACGCCGATTTGCGGTGCATGCTTGTATCCGCACCCCCCGTCCCCCCTCCCGCCCCGCACCCGCCCACCAATGCGCCGCGCCCTCCTTCCCCTCCTGGCCGCCCCCCTCGCGCTGGGCGCGCAGCCCGCCGCGCTCCCCGCCGACCTGGTCGCCATCGCCGACAAGGTCTTCGCCCCCTGGAACTCCACCCACACCCCCGGGTGCGCCGTGGGGATCAGCCAGGGGGGCACGGTGCGCCTTACCCGCGGCTACGGCATGGCCGACCTGGCCGGCGGGCGCCCCATCACCCCCGCCACCATCCTCGAGTCGGGGAGCGTGGCCAAGCAGTTCACCGCCGCCGCGGTGCTGCTGCTGGCGCAGGATGGCACGCTCACGCTGGACGACGAGGTGCAGCGGTTCATCCCCGAGCTGCCGCGCTACGGCCGGCCGCTCACCATCCGGCACCTGCTCACGCACACCAGCGGGCTGCGCG
>JBILKP010000044.1:0-15545 GCA_044376625.1 Gemmatimonas sp.
CGGTGCTCCGCCTCGCGGGTGAGCCCGGCTTCCACCTGCGTGGCCCCGTGGCGGCGACAGCGCGCCGTCCAGCGATCGGCCCAGGCGGCGGCCTCGCCGGCATCCGCCCCCTCCCCCTCGGTCAGCAGCACCGCTTCGGTGCCGACGGGCACCCCGGTGGCCCCCGCGGACGCCGCCACCTCCAGGAAGGTGCGGTCCAGCAGTTCGCAGGCGCTGGCCCCCGCGTCCCGCGCCTCCACGGCGCACGCCGCGGCCCCCTCCAGCGACGGAAAGGCCGCCAGCACCGTGGCCGTGGCGCCCGGCAGCGGCGCCAGCGCCAGCTCCACCGCCGTGAACACCCCCAGCGTCCCCTCGCTCCCCACCAGCAGGTCCACCAGGTGGCCGCCGGGGGCCAGCGTGTCGGCCAGCGCATACCCCGACGACTCCTTGCGCACCCCGGGGCGCACCCACGGCGGCGGGGCGGGGGTGTCCCGCAGCCCGGCCAGCACCGCCGCCAGCCGCGCCACCGCGGGCACCTCGCGGGGCCACGGCGCGTCGCGCCGCACCCACGCCAAGGAGCCGTCCTCCCACACCACCTGCAGGGCGCGCACCCACGGCCGTGTGGCGCCAAACCGCAGCGACCGCGCCCCCGCGGCGTTGGTGGCCACCATCCCGCCCACGGTGCAGAAGGCCCCGCTGGAGGGGTCCACCGGGAAGCGCCGCCCCGCCAGGCGCGCGGCGGCATCCACCTCGCGCTGCAGCACCCCGGCCCCCGCCGTCACGGCGCGGCCGTCCGGCGCCAACGGCTCCAGCGTCCGCAGCCGGCTCAGGTCCATCACCACCCCCGGGCCCACCGCCCCCGCGGCCATGCCGCTCCCCGACCCGCGCGGCACCAGCGCCGTCCCCGTCGCGCGCGCCCACGCCACCAGCAGCTGCACGTCGGCGGCGTCCACCGGCACCGCCACCGCCGCCGGCAGCGTCCGGGCAATCCCCGCCCCCTGCGCATACAGCGCGCGCGCCGGCAGGTCGGTGCGCAGCACCCCGCGAAACGCCGGGGGCACGGGGGGCAGGCGGGGCTCCATCCCCGCAACCTCTCGGCCCCGGGGGGCGTGGGCAACCCCCGCCCGCCCCGCCTCCCACGGCCGAGGCGGCCGGCGAGTAGCTTATCCGGCATGTCCCTGCCTCTCGCCGTCGGCGACGCCCTCGCGCGGCGTGACGCCCCCCGCTTCTGCGCCGCCATCCTCCCGGCGGTGTCGCGGACCTTCGCGCTGGGGATCAAGGTGCTCCCGGGCGCCCTCGGACAGGCGGTGCTGGACGCCTACCTGCTGTGCCGCATTGCCGACACGGTCGAGGACGCCCCGGCCATCGCGCCCGAGGCCAAGGCCGCGCTCTTCGACGAGTTCCTCGCCGCCTTCGACGACCCCGCGGCGCTCGCCCGCTTCACCGCCGGCGTCGCCACCCTCCCCGGCGAGCCGGCCCACGTCACCCTCACGCGCCACACCGACCTGGTGTTCGCCGACTTCGCCCGCCTCCCCGCCCCCACGCGCGCCCACGTGCGCACCTGGGTGGGGGAGATGGTGCGCGGCATGCGCAAGTTCGTGCTGCTCTATCCCGACGGCATCCGCATCCAGACGCTCGACGAGTACCGGGAGTACTGCTACTACGTGGCGGGCACCGTGGGGTACCTGCTCACCGACCTCTGGCACGAGCACTCGGGGAGCATCGGCGCGCGCCGCCACCAGGTGCTGCGCGAGCGGTGCCGCGCCTTCGCCGAGGCGCTGCAGACGGTCAACATCCTGAAGGACGTGGCGGTGGACGCCGAGAAGGAGAACTCGGTGTACATCCCCGAGGAGCTGCTCCGCGCGCAGGGGAGCTCGCAGGCGCGCATCCTCGCCCCCGAGCTGCTGCACTCCAACCGCGCCGCGCTGGCGCAGCTGATCCAGCTGGCGTGGCACGACCTGGACGAGGCGCGCCGCTACCTGCTGGACATTCCGCGCCGGGCCGTGAGCATCCGCCTCTTCTGCATCCTGCCGCTGCTGCTGGCCTACGCCACGCTGCGCGACCTGGTGCAGAGCACCGCCATGCTGCGCCCGGGCGGGTCGGTCAAGATCTCGCGGCGCGAGGTGAAGGCGCTGCTGATGACCGGCGCCATGCTGGCGGCCAGCAACGCGGGGGTGCGGTGGCTGGTGGGGCGGGTGCAGCGGCAGCGGTTCGAGCTGCGCCTGGGAGAGGCCCCCGCCCTGCGCACCGCCGGCTGACGGTCATCGGCGGACCGCCATCGGCGGACCGCCCGGCCTCACCCCCGCTCGCGCTCGTCCAGCAGCTGCTCCAGCCGCAGCTGCGCGCGCGCCATGGTGCGCCGGTAGCCGCGCCGCACCCCCCCCCACACCAGGGCGCCGGCCCCCAGGGCGAACGCCGCCACCCCCGCCATCGCCACGGTGCGCGCCGCCGGGCTCACGGGGAGGAAGGACACCAGCGCGGCCACCGCCGCGCCCACCACGCCGAAGGCCGCCCAGCTCCCCACCACCGCCGCGCGTCCCTGCCGCCGCACCCGGTGCATGGTGGCGTCCAGCCGCACCAGCGTGCGCCCGCCGTCCACCGCCGTCACCGTGGCCGCCACCAGGTCCACGCCAGCCAGCGCGTAGCGGTGCGACGACAGCATCCGCTGGAGCCCGGCGCCGAAGTCCTCCCGCGGCTCCCAGCTGTGGTGCGCATCGGTGCGACGCATCACCACCATCGTTTCCTGCCGGGTGAGCGTGTCGGAGAGCGCGGCCACCACGGCGGCCGGCGTGCCCGGCACGATGCGCTGCGCCCCCAGGCGCGCCTCACCCAGCAGCGCCAGCATCCATCCCCCGGCGTCGTCCGGAAGCGTCACCCCGCGCGCCCGCTCCTCCGCCAGCGCCTGCCGCACATGCGACGCGTCCAGCCCCACCTCCCGCGCGATCTCCAGCAGCACCGCCTCCGGCACCGTCTCCTGGCCGTCGGGGGCGACGGCGGCCTGCTGCAGCTCGGCGGCACGCGCCAGCACCCGCTCCAGCGCGGCCCGGGGCACCGCGGCGCCTCCGTCGGGCTTCGGCACCGGCACCATCGCCCCGCCGAGGGGATCGGGCGCGGTCATATGCCCCCCAGCACGAGCGCCACCTGCCGGCGAATCGCCTCGGTGATCGCCTCGGGGAGGGGGAAGCGTGCGGCAAAGCGCGCCGTGCGCTGGGGCGCCGTGGCCATGGCGGCCGCGCGTTCCCCCGCCTGCCGCAGGTAGTAGGCGCGGTAGCCGTCCACCAGCTCGGGGGCCACCCCCTGCAGCAGCTCCGCCCCCGCCTGCACCTGCCCCAGCGCCACGCGGCGGTCCTCCTCGCCGCTGCGCCGCTCCGCCGGCGTGGTGTGGTCGGCCACCACCTGGGCCACCAGCGGCGCGGTCACCTCATGGGCGGCCACGTACACCACCTCCACGGCGTCCTCCACCCGCCCGGGGAAGGGCACGGCCACCACGGTCCGCCCCTCGCGCCCGGGGGCCATCCGCCCCTCGCCCCCCACGGGGAGCACCAACAGCAACTCCCCCTGCCGCTGGCCGGTGTTGTTGAGGTACCGCTCCAGCCGCGGCCGGTAGTGGCGCTGCCACAGCGAGTCCACCGCCGTGATCACCGCCTGCCGGGCGCGCAGCTGGCGCTGGTGTTCGGCGCCAAAGAAGCGGGCCTGCTCGTCGGCCAGCGCCTCCAGGAAGTCGCGCAGCCACCCCCGGTCGGCCGCCGAGGGGAACACGGCGGCCACGGCGGCCCCCCGCTCGCCGGTGCGCCGCGGGTCGCCGTCCACCTGCACCACGCGCTCGGCGGTGGCCTGCAGCTCGGTCCATCCGCTGAAGGCGAAGGGCACGAACTCCGCCGTCAGGTAGCCGCGCACCGCCATGCGGCGCGCGAGCGAGTCGCGCAGCGCGTCCAGCCGCGTGGTGATCCCCGCCTGGTTGCGCACCACCACCAGCGAATCGCGGTAGCCGCGGCGGTACAGCGGCACCACCGCGCTGTCGGTGCGCAGCAGCGCCAGCCCGTGCAGCCACAGGTCCACATGCGGGGCGGTGCGCACGGGCCAGCGGATGGGGGGCGGCGCCGTGGACGCGGCCGGGGTGGGCGCCACCACCACCGGGGGCGGGGCGGCGCAGGCGCCCAGCGTCCACCCGCCCACGGCCAGGGTGGCCAGCAGCCGGGCGGTCCGCCGCGCCGGGTGCGCGGCCTGGGCAGCGCCAAGGGAGGGCAGGCGACCGCCCCGGACGGGGCGGCGGCACCGGATGGGGCAGGGAACAGGCATGGGGGAAACTTAGGGGGAGGCGGGCTCCCCTCCCACCATCGGGCCACGCGATGGCGACTAGCCGGCCAGCCGCGCGGGGGGAGCGTCGTCGGCGCCGCGGCCGCAGGTCACGCAGAAGCGCCAGTCGTGTTCCATGGCGGTGCTGCAGGCTGGGCACTGTCTCCGGCGCAGGTCGCAGCCACAGTGCGGGCAGAAGCTGATGCCGCGCTGCGAGGGGAGGGCGCCCCCGCAGTGCAGGCACGGCGCCGCAGGGGCGGTGGTATGCGCGGTGGCGTGCGCAGCCGACGGGGCCGGGGGGCGGGCCCGTGCGGCATCCACCGCCGGCGCCGCATGGGGCGAGCGGAGCGGGGGCGCCGCCGCGGTGTCCCACGCCGATCCGCCGGTTGGCTCGGCGGGGTGCGTGGAGGCGTCCTCGGCGTCCTCGGCGTCCAGCCAGGGCGCCGGGGGGTCGCCCGCGGCGGGGGGGCGGGACCGGTCCACCCCCAGCCCTGCCGACGGACGGGCGAGGACGACGCGGGTGGCCGCCCACGGGCGCACCGGCCCGAGCGCCGGGTCGGCCTGCGCCAGCGCGCGCCGCGCCGCGTCGCGCAGCTCGGGGTCAGTCAGCAGGTAGCCCCGTTCCCCGGTGAGCAGGCGCAGCACCAGCCGCTCGTAGCTGGCCGGCGATCCGTCGGCCAGTTCGCGCCGGGCGTCGGGGAACGGGACCAGCCGGGTCTCCAGATCTCCCAGGGTAAACCCCTGGGTGAGCCAGGTGGGGTGGTGGGTGCGCACCACCCGGGCCAGCAGGAAGGCCAGGCGATCCAGATCGTCGAGCGAGGTGGCCATGGTGCGTTGGGGGCCCCGGGGCGAGGTGTGGGGTTACGAGTGGGGACGCGCGTCGGCGGCGGCCGGTAACGGTGGTGCCCCCGGCAGCGGCGGCGCGGGACGGAAGCGCGCCGCCTCGGGAAAGGGCGCCAGGGGGTGGCGCGCGGTGGCCTTGCCGGCCTGCGCCTCCCACCAGGCGGCAAACCCCGACGGGACCAGCCCGCCGCTGTCGTCCTGCTGCGCGGCCGCCCGGGTGGCCAGGTGGTTGGCGTACTCGTTCTGCGGGTGCCCGGCATGCCCCTTCACCCACACCCACTCCGTCTCGTGCGGGGCGATGGCGGCCACCGCCGCCTGCCAGAGCGCCACGTTTTCCACCGCCCCCTCGCGCCGCCGCCACCCCCGCCCGATCCACCCGCGCACCCAGCTGGTCATGCCGTCCACGATGTAGCGCGAGTCGGTGGTGAAGCGCACCGAGAGGGCGTTCCCCTTGCGGGACATGGCGGCAAAGCTGTCGATGACCGACCGCAGCGCCATGCGGTTGTTGGTCGTGTCCGGCTCGGCGGCCCACAGGTCGAAGCGCTGCACCGTGCCGTCGGGGCGGCGGAACTCCACCAGCGCGCCCAGCCCTCCGGGGGTATCCCCCGCCTTGCCGTTCCCCAGGCACGACTCGTCGGCGAAGACCGACACCAGCGGGAAGCGTGCGCTCATGGGGCGCCCCTCACCGGGTGCCCCTCACCGGGCGCCCCTCACCGGGCGCCCCTCACCGGGCGCCCCTCACCGCACCGCCTGCAGCGCGTCCAACTCGTCCACGAACAGCTCCAGCCGGTGTCCGGTGGTGGGGTGCCGTGCCAGGACCACCTCGCGCCCCGCCTCCAGCCGCAGCCGCTCGGGGATCACCACGTACTCCGTGGCGCGACGGCGGAGCGCCAGGCGCGCGCCGCGCACGATGGCGTCCTCCAGCAGGTCGTATTGCGCAACGGTGAGCGGCATGCCGCAAGCTAACCGGGGCCGCGCCGCCTGCCGACCCGGCCATGGCGCCACCGCCGGCTACGCCCGTCCCCACCCGGCGCACAGCGCCTCCAGCACGGCTGTGGCACGGTGCAGTTCGTCCACCGGCAGCCATTCGGTGGCCGCGTGCGCCACCCCGATGTCGCCGGGGCCGAAGCAGACCGCCGGGATCCCCGCCGCCTGGAACAGCGCCGCGTCGGTCCAGCAGGAGAGCCCGTCCAGCCCCAGCGTCTCGCCGGCGGCGACGCCCGCCCGCTGCAGGGCGCCCACCAGCGGCGCCTCCTCGGAAAGCGCCAGCGGCGGCTGGGCGAACACCACGCGCGCCGTCGCGGCCACCCCCGGCCGTTCCGCCGCCACCTGCGCGCACAGCGCCTCGATCTCCGCCAGCGCCTGCGCCGTGTCCTCGCCGGGGAGGGTGCGCCGCTCCAGCCGCACCACGCACTGGGCGGCGTAGGTGGACCACCCGGTGCCCCCGGTCACCATCCCCGCGTGGATCGACGCCCGCCCCAGCCGCGGGTGCGTGCGCGCGGCCAGCTGCTCGCGCTCGAAGCGGTCCACGGCCATCAGCAGCGCGGCGGCGTCGCGGTTGGCGTCGCGCCCCAGGTCGTAGCGGCTGCCGTGCGCGGCGCGCCCGGTCAGCGTCACCTCGATGCCGGCGAACCCCTTGTGCACCGGCACCACCGCCAGGCGCGTGGGCTCGGTGACCACCGCCCCCGCGGCCTCCACGCCGGCGGCCAGCAGCGCGGCGGTGCCGATGGAGGCGAACTCCTCGTCGCACACGGCGGCCACGAGCACCTCGCTGGCCAGCGCCCCGCGCGCCGCGGCCCGCGCGGCGGCCACGCACATCGCTGCCACGCCCCCCTTCATGTCGGCGCTGCCGCGGCCGTACAGCCGGCCGTCGCGCTCCTCGGGGGCAAAGGGGGGATGGGTCATCCCCTCCACCCCCACCACGTCCAGGTGGCCGTTGAGCACCAGCGGCGTGCGCCCCGCCGGTCCGATGCGCGCCACCACGTTCCACCGCCCCGGGGCCACCTCCTGTTCGGTGACGCGAAACCCCCACCCCTCGAGGATCTCCGCCAGCCGGTGGGCGCAGGCGCCCTCGCCGGGGGCGCCCGGGACCAGCGACGGATTGCGCGAGTCCTCCGCCACCAGCGCGCGCGTGAGCGCCAGCGGATCGCAGGGGAACGCCATCAGCGCCGTCCGCTCCCCTGCCGCCCCACCAGCACCCCCTGCTGGGCCAGGCGCCACGGGATGACCTTGGCCAGCGGCGGCCCCATGGAGGCCACCACGGCGTTCACGTCGGGGCAGTCGAAGAGGATGACGCACCCGCCCCCGCTGGCGCCCAGCGCCTTCACGCCGCGCCCCCCCTGCCGCCGCACCGCGGCCTCCAGCGCCTCGATCCGCGGCGTGGTGATGGTGGGGTGCAGCGAGCGCTGGAAGCGCCAGTGTTCATCCACCAGCCCGGCCAGCGTGTCCAGCCGGCCGCCCCGGAGCGCGTCGCCCATCTGCTTGGCCAGCACGGCCATCCGCTCCAGGGCGGTGACCACGCGCGGCACGCGCTGGCGGTACTCGCGGAGGACGACGTTGATCGTGTCCGCCGACAGGCGCGAGACGCCGGTGTAGACGAGCGCCATGCGCTGCTCCATCTGCACGCGCATGGTTTCCGGGATGGCGATGCGCTCCACCCGGACCTTGTCGGTGAAGGAGAGCCCCAGGGCCCCGCCGATGGCGGCGGCGTAGTGGTCCTGCCGTCCGCCGGCGATCCCCAGCTCCTCCACCTCCACCAGGCGGCTGAGCTCGGCGAGCGACTGCGGGTCGGGGGCGCGCCCCTTGAAGGCGGACAGGGCGGCGGCCATGGCCACGCTGGCCGCGGAGGACCCCCCCAAGCCGGCGCCCACGGGGAAGTCGCTCACCACGGACAGCTTGACGGCGGGGTTCCCCGCCGTGCGCAGGTGGGCGGCGATGAGCGGATCGGCCGAGGGGGGGACGTAGCGGTCGCCCCGGTCCTCGAGGGTGACGTAAGCGCGCTGCTCGATGGCCATGTTGCAGACGTACCCCCCCCGTTCCTGGGGGAAGGGGGGGACGTCGGTCCAGCCGCCGCCGAAGTCGATCCGGGTGGGGGCTGAGGCGTAGAACAGCTCCGCGGCCATTGCGGCCTACTTTTTCTTGCCGGCCGGCGCGCCCTTGGCGGGCGTCTTGGCAAGGGGCTTGGCCGGTGCCTTGGCAGGGGCGGGCTTGGCGGGGGCCTTGGTGGCCGCCTTGGCTGGTGCCTTGCTCGGTGCCTTGGCCGGGGCCTTGGCAGGAGCCGCCTTGGCAGGAGCCGCCTTGGCTGGTGCCTTGGCCGGTGCCTTGGCGGGGGCCTTGGCCGGAGCCGCCTTGGCCGGTGCCTTGGCGGGGGCCTTGGCAGGAGCCGCCTTGGCCGGAGCCTTGGCCGCCGCTGGCGCCTTGGCGGGGGCGGGCTTGGCCGCCGGCTTGGCCGGCGGGGTCTTGGCGGCTGGGGCCTTGGCCGGGCTCTTGGCCGGGCTCTTGGCCGCGGGCTTGGCGGCCGCCTTGGCCACTGGTTCGGGGGCGGGGGGCGCCACCTCGTCGGTGCCGGCGGCCGCCGCAGGCTTGGCCACCGGCGCCTTGGGCGCCGGCTTGGGGGGGAGCGGGGCAAAGGTGACGCGGTCCGACGGCTTCTGCGGCTCGATCCGCATGGCGGCCCGCGCCTGCAGCGCCGCCTCGGCCGCGGCCGCCGGCGCCGTCACCGCCTTGGGGAGCTGCCCCAGCGGGACCGGCTTCGGCGGCGGCGCCTTGGGCTCCGGCTTGGGGAGCGCGCCGAACTTGGCCACGTACGCCGCCTCGGTCTGCTGGACCAGCAGCTCGGCCTCGTCCACCCCCATCTGCCCGCGCCGGACCATGTACTGGATCAGCTCCCGGCAGCTGTCCACGGCGAACGGCGCCATCCCGGCGGCCGCCCCCACGACGCTGCGCATGACGCCGGCCATCCGGCTCCCGGCCTCCAGGCTGATTTCATGGGCCCGCGCGGCCATTTCGGCGGCGGTGTCCCGCTGGTCCGCTCCCCGATGCCCGGGGCCGCGACGCGGGGTGGGCGCCGAGGGCGGTGCATCCCCCTCGGCTTCCAGCGCTTCATCCATCATCGGCTCGTCAGCCATCGATCGTGCGCTCTCCTGTCAACCAGCTGGGGCGGCCTGGGAGCCGTGTCGGACCCCCGCCGCTGGCGTAGTGCGCCAGCTGGCGGAGCCGCCACCCTCCCGGAACGCGGGTAACTATATGATTTTCCGCACTCTATGCAAGACGTAACCGGGCACGATCTTCGGGGTGCGCCAGTCGGGTTTCGGTGGCAGGGCGGTTTTGGGCGTGCGCACTCAGGCGTCACAGACCGTCAATCATGCGGCATGCACGAGACACCATAACGCCATGAACGCGCTACTTCCGCTGCAAGGAATCAAGGTCCTGGATTTGTCCCGCGTCCTGGCCGGTCCGCTGGCGGCCATGACCCTGGGCGATCTGGGTGCCCAGGTCATCAAGGTGGAGCGCCCCGGCACCGGGGATGACACCCGCGGATGGGGCCCCCCGTTTGATCCGCACGGCGATGCGGCGTACTTCCACTGCGCCAACCGCAACAAGCTCTCGGTGGCCGCCAACCTCGCGGACCCGGCCGATCGCGCCTTCGTGGAGACGCTGGTGGCCGGCGCCGACCTGGTCCTCGACAACTTCCTCCCCGGGGTGCTCGACCGGCACGGGTTGGCCCCCGAGACCCTCCTCCCCCGCTACCCGCAGCTGCTGTGGTGCACGGTCAGCGGCTTCGGCCCGCACAGTCGGCGCCCCGGGTACGACTTCGTGGTGCAGGCGGAGCAGGGGTGGATGGCCATCACCGGCGAGCCCGCGGGGGAGCCCATGAAGGCCGGGGTGGCGCTGGCCGACCTCATGGCCGGGAAGGACGCCGTCATCGCGCTGCTGGCGCTGCTGGCGGCGCGCGAGCGGCGCCCCGGCGGCCTCCCGGCGACGGACCGGCGCCTGCAGGTGTCGCTGGCCCACAGCGCGCTGGCCGGGCTGGCCAACGTGGCAGCCAACACCCTGGTGTCCGGCGCCGAGGCGCGCCGCTGGGGGAATGCCCACCCCAACCTGGTCCCCTACCAGCTGTTTCATGCCGCCGACCGCCCCCTGGTGCTGGCGGTGGGGACCGATGCCCAGTGGCTGGCGGCGGCCCGGGCGCTGGGGCTCCCGGCCCTAGCGGACGATCCCGCCCTGGCCACCAACGCCGGCCGCCTGGCCCACCGCGATCGGGTGGTGGACGCGCTGGCGCGGCAGCTGGCCACGGCCTCGGCCGCCCACTGGATCGATCGGTTGGGGGGGGTGGGGGTCCCCTGTGGCGTCGTCCGGACGGTCCGGGAGGCGCTGGAGGGCACCGGGGCCACGGCGGGCGGGGGGGTCCCGCCGGCCGCCCCCGGCACCGTGCGCCTGGCGCCCCCGCAGCTCGATGCCCATGGCGCCCTGATCCGGGCGCACCACTGGAGTGCCTTTGCCCACCTGCCGATACCCCCTGAGCCTCCCACGCCCGCTCCGTGACCTTCCCGCGGGTGGCGCGTCCCTGCTACGAGTCGATCGGTGCGACCCGCGGTCCGCTGGTCGATCTCGCAGGGGTGTCGAGCGGACCCGTCTGGCGTTATCGTGCATACGCCCATGACGGACCCCCTTCTCCCGCTCCCCGAGGTCGATTCGGACCAGGACGTCATCACCCGCATCCTGGGTGGTGACCGCGAGAGCTTCGCCGTGCTGATCGGCCGGTACAGTGATCCCCTGTACCGGCATGCCCTCGGGATGACCGGCAGTCCGGACGTCGCGGAGGACATTCTCCAGGCCTCGTTCATCAAGGCGTACCATCACCTCGGTGAGGTGCGCGGACGGTTCGATGCCTGGCTGTTCCGGATCGTGGCCAACGGGTGCAAGGATTGGCTCAAGAACATCCGCCGCACCCATGTGAGCTACGAGGAGGACGATCAGCCCTCCGGCTTCGCGATGCCCGACGAGGAGCTCGACCGCACCGAATTGCGGCGGGACCTCGACGCGGCGCTCGCGCAGCTGGCCCCCTCCCTGCGCGAGGCGTTCATCCTGAAGCACGTGGAAGGACGGTCGTACGAGGAGATGGCTGACCTGCTGGGGACCACTGTCGGAGCCCTGAAGATGCGCGTGCACCGGGCACGCGAGGCGCTTCAGGCCCTGCTCGAGGAGAGGTACGCCTGATGGGCAATCCGCACGACGACGAGACCACCGCCGCCCGCCCGATGGCCGACCGCGAGGTGCCGCTGCCGGCCATGGCCGCCGCCGACCTGGCGCAGGCCGCTGTGCACGCCTGGCTGGATGGCGAGCGCCCCGAGGCCGAGGCGCACGCCGCGGCACCGGCGCGGGTCCGGTTCTGGGGGGATCTCGCGGTGCAGGTGGAGCGCCACCGCGCCCGCACCGCCCCGGCGTCGCTGGTCGACGCCATCATGAACGCCCTGCCGCCGGTGTCCCCCGGGGCCCCGCTGGCAGACGCCCCGGCGGCCGCCCCGCGTGCCACCACGCCCCGCGCCGCCGATCGCCCCGCCGACCGGTCTGCCCCGCCGCGCTGAGCGGCGCCCTGGGCCCCAGGGGCCCGCAGGAGACCCGACACGGTCATCATGACACACGCCGCCCCGACGCTGGTCGTCGGGGCGGCGTGTGGGCGTTTCCGGGGGGATGTCGTGCGGGGGGCAGGGGCGCCCGGGACACCGGCGCCCCCCCCCGCGCGTCACATGTGCAGCGCCCGCCCCAGCGCCGCCAGCGCCGCCTCCTTGGTGACCTCGCTCAGCGTGGGGTGCGCATGCACCGTCATCCCGATGTCCTCCGCGCTCGCGCGGTAGGCCATGGCCAGCACCACCTCCGCCATCAGGTCGGCCACGTTGGGGCCGATCATGTGCGCCCCCAGCAGCTCGTCGCTGTCGCGGTCCACCACGAACTTCACGAACCCCTGCGTCTCCCCCATGGTGCGGGCGCGGCCGTTGGCGCTGAACGGGAACTTCCCCACCCGGTAGGGACGCCCGCTCGCCTTCACCTCCTGCTCGGTGAGCCCCACGGTGGCCAGCTCCGGCCAGGTGTAGACGATCCCCGGCACCAGGTGGTGGTGCATGTGCGACGCCTTGCCGGCAATCACCTCCGCCGCCACCACCCCCTCCTCCTCGGCCTTGTGCGCCAGCAGCTTCCCGCCGCACAGGTCGCCGATGGCGTACACCCCGGGGAGGTTGGTGCGCTGCTGGTCGTCCACCAGCACCTCGCCGCGCGCGCCCAGCGCCAGCCCCAGCGCCGCCGCGTCCACCCCCCCCAGCGACGGCTTCCGCCCCACGCTCACCAGCACGTGGTCCCCCGACAGTGTCGAGGGCACGCCATCCTTCTCCACCGTGAGCGTCACGCCGTCGGCGCGGACCTCCGCGCCCGTCACCCGCGTGCCGGTGTGCAGCACCAGCCCCTGCTTGCGGAACACCTTGTCCGCCTCCCGCACCAGCTCCTCGTCGTTCCCCGGGAGGATCGTGGGGGCGAACTCCACCACCTCCACCTCGGCGCCCAGCCGGCGCCACACCGACCCCAGCTCCAGCCCGATCACCCCGCCCCCCACCACCAGCAGGCGCCGCGGCACCTCGGGGAGCGACAGCGCCCCCACGTTGGAGAGCACGCGCTCCTCGTCGAAGGGGAGGAAGGGGAGCTGCACCGGCACCGAGCCCGTGGCGAGGATGACCGAGCGCCCCTGCCACGCGGTGACGGTGCCGTCGCCGGCGCGCACCTCCACCACGTTCCCGGGGCGCAGCGTGCCGAAGCCGCGCGCCCAGGTGACCTTGTTCTTCCGGAACAGGAACTCCACGCCCTTGGTGTTCTGCGCCACCACCTCCGCCTTGCGCGCCATCATGGCGGGGAGGTCCAGCGCCACCCCCTCCACGCGGATGCCGTGCTCGGCGGCGTGGCGGCGGATGAAGTCGTAGTGCTCCGACGACTGCAGCAGCGCCTTGGAGGGGATGCACCCCACGTTGACGCACGTCCCCCCCAGCGTGGCGTCGGCCTCCACGCACGTCACGCTGAGCCCCAGCTGCGCGGCGCGGAGGCTGGCCACATACCCCCCGGGCCCGCCGCCCAGCACCACCACGTCGACCGCCTGCGGCGCCGTCATGGTCACTCCACCAGCATGGCGGCGGGATCCTCCATCAGCTCCTTCACCCGCACCAGGAAGAGCACCGCCTGCTGGCCGTCGATGAGGCGGTGATCGTACGACAGCGCCACGTACATCATGGGGCGGATCTCCACGCGCCCGTCCACCGCCACCGGGCGGTCCTGGATCTTGTGCAGCCCCAGGATCCCCACCTGCGGGTAGTTGATGATGGGGGTGGAGATCAGCGAGCCGAACACCCCGCCGTTGGTGATGGTGAAGGTGCCGCCGGTGAGGTCGTCCATCGTCAGCTTGCCGTCGCGCGCGCGCTTGGCCACGGCGGCGATGTCGCGCCCGATCTCCACCACCGACTTGCGGTCGGCGTCCTTGAGGTTGGGGACCACCAGCCCGGCGTCGCTGGCCACGGCGATGCCGAGGTTGACGTAGTGCTTGTGGACGATGTGGTCGCCGTCGAGCTGCGCGTTCACCAGCGGGTACGCCTTGAGCGCCTGGCAGGCGGCCTTGGCGAAGAAGGGCATGAACGAGAGCTTGACGCCATGCGCCTTCTCCACGCGCTCGCGCAGCCGGTCGCGCAGCGCCGAGATCGCCGACATGTCGATCTCGTTGAACGTGGTGAGGTGCGCCGTGGCGTGCTGCGACTGCAGGAGGTTCTCGGCGATGCGCTTGCGGCGCGTGGACATCTTCTCGCGCGTCTCGCGCCCCGCCGCTGCGGGGGTCGCCGCTGCGGGGGCCGCTGCGGCGGGGGCCGCCGGCGCCGCCGGCGTGGCGGGAGCGGCGGGAGTGGCCGGCACCGGCGCCGCCGGCGCGGGAGCGGCCGGCGCGGAGGCTGCCGCCATGGCGGCCATCACGTCCACCTTGGCCACCACGCCACCCATCCCCGTGCCGACCACGCCGGCGGGGTTCACCCCGGCGTCCGCCGCCAGGCGGGCGGCCGAGGGGGCCAGCCGCGGGGTCGACTCGGCGGGTGCCGGGGCGGCCGCGGGGGGCGCGGCGCTCGGGGCCGGCGCGGCCGGGGTCGGCACCGCGGGGGCGGCGCCACCGGCGGCCAGCTCCCCCAGCAGTTCCCCCACCGCCACCACGTCGCCCGCGCCCTTGTGCTGCTGCACCAGCACCCCGGCCTCGAGGGCCGGCACCTCGACGGTGATCTTGTCGGTCTCGAGTTCGACGAGGGCGTCGCCGACGGCGACCGAGTCCCCCACCTGGCGCAGCCAGCGGGAGATGGTGGCCTCGACGATCGATTCGCCGAGGGGCGGAACCTTGATGGACGGCATGAGTGGAAGCGTGACGGAGTCAGGGAAGGGGCGGCGCCGGGAGGGGGTGCGCCCGGCCACCGCGCCACCCTGCCACCGTCCCGGCTGTCCGCGCAATATACGGGGCGGACCGCGCCGGAGCGGGCGTCCGGGGGCGACGGCTGTCGTCCCGCCGCCGGCTTCGCCTCCGCGCCCCGCGTCCGTCACCCCGCGCCCCGCCGCCATGTCCGCCCTGATGCGAGCCGTCACGATCGATGCCCACGGGGGGATCGAGCAGCTGCGCCTCCGCGATGACCTCCCGGTGCCGCCGCTGGGGGGGGCGCACGACGTGCGCGTGCGGGTGCGGGCCGCCTCGCTCAACCGGCTGGACCTCTGGGTGCTGGGGGGGATTCCGGGGGTGCGCATCCACCCGGGGTGGATCGTGGGGTCGGATGGGGCGGGAGAGGTCGACGCCGTGGGGACGGGGGTCACGCACGTGGCGCCCGGGGACCGGGTGCTCCTCAACCCCGGGGTGGTGGACCCCGCCTGTCGCTGCCCGTACTGCCAGGAGGGGGACCAGCCGCTGTGCCTCTCGTACGGCATCCTGGGGGAGCACCGCCCCGGGACGCTGGCCGACTACGTGGTGGTCCCCGCCCGCAACGTGCACCCCATCCCCGCCGGCATCCCCTTCGAGACGGCGGCGGCGTTCCCGCTGGCCACGCTGACGGCGTGGCGCATGGTGATGGGCCGGGCGCGGGTGCTCCCCGGCGAGCAGGTGCTGATCTGGGGGATTGGCGGGGGCGTGGCGCTGGCCGCGCTGCAGGTGGCCAAGGCGCAGGGGGCCACGGTGTGGGTCACCTCGCGCAGCCGCGCCAAGCTGGAGCGGGCGGGGGCGCTGGGCGCCGACCACCTGCTCCTGCATGGCGACGGCGTGGGGAAGGCGGTCCGCGAGGCCACCGGCAAGCGCGGGGTGGACGTGGTGATCGACTCGGTGGGGGAGGCCACGTGGGCGCAGTCGCTGGTGGCGCTGGGGAAGCGGGGGCGGCTGG
>JBILKP010000045.1:0-15532 GCA_044376625.1 Gemmatimonas sp.
TACGTGGACTACCATGGTGACTAACCGACTTGCCACGGCCCAGGTGGGGCTGGTGGACCCGGACGACCTGGCCGTGCCGGCCGGCCCCCTCGCGGAGTACGAGGGGATGGTGCGCCGCCAGCTCGAGCTGCTGGGGGAGGACCCCACCCGCGACGGGCTCCACAAGACCCCCAGCCGGGTGGCCAAGGCCATGGCGTGGCTCACGCACGGCTACCAGCTCGATCCGCGCGCCGTCATCGGCGACGCGCTCTTCGAGGAGGACCATGAGAACATGGTCATGGTGCGCGACATCGAGATGTACTCCATGTGCGAGCACCACATGCTGCCGTTCTTCGGCAAGGTCCACATCGCGTACATCCCCAACGGCAAGATCGTCGGGCTCTCCAAGCTGCCGCGCGTGGTGGAGGTGTTCGCCCGGCGCCTGCAGGTCCAGGAGCGGCTGGGGGAGCAGATCGCCGACGCCCTCGCCGAGGTGCTCCAGCCGCGCGGCGTGGGGGTGGTGATCGAGGCGGTGCACCTGTGCATGATGATGCGCGGCGTCGAGAAGCAGAGCTCGCGCACCATCACGTCGTCGCTGCGCGGGCTGTTCCGGGACGACGCGAAGACGCGCAGCGAGTTCCTGCGCCTCGCGCACGCCCCCATGTCCCCCTACTGACCGGCGCGGTGCCGACGGCGGGGGAAGGGATGGGCGCCTCGTCTCCGGGCCCCTCGCTTCGCGGACGCGTGGCGGTGGTCACCGGCGCCTCGCGAGGGATCGGGCGTGCCGTGGCCGCCGCCCTGGCGGCGCACGGCGCCACCGTGTGGATGCTGGCGCGCGACGCGGCGGCGCTGGAGGCGCTCGCCGCCGAGCTGGGCCCCCGCGCCCTCCCTGCCCCCTGCGACGTCACGCAGGAGGCGTCGCTGGCCCCCGTGCTGCGGCGGTTCGCGCACGACGGGCACCTCCCTCCCGACCTGCTGGTCAACAACGCCGGCATCTTCCCCCTGGGCGGCGTGGAGGCGGTGCCCCCCGCCACCTTCGAGGCCGCGCTGGCGCTCAACCTGGCGGCCCCCTACCGGCTGGTGCACGCCCTCCTGCCGGCCATGCGCACCCGCGGTTCTGGCGACGTGGTCACCATCGGCTCGACGTCCGACCGCCGCATCTACCCCGGCAACGCCGCCTACGCCCCCACCAAGTTCGGGGCGCGCGCGCTGCACCACGCCGTGCGCGAGGAAACGCAGGGGACCGGCATCCGGTGCGTCCTGGTGGCGCCCGCCGCCACCGACACGCCCCTGTGGGACCCCATCGACCCCGACCACACCCCCGGGCTCCCCCCGCGCGCGGCCATGCTCCGCCCTGACGACGTGGCCGACGCCGTGCTGTGGGCCGTCACGCGCCCGCCGCACGTGACCATCGAGGAGTTGCGGCTGGCCCGCAGCTGAACGCGGTGGATCGCGCCCTGCTGGACGCGCTGCGGTGCCCCGCCCCGCACGCCGAAGAGTGGCTGGTGGCCATGGTGCATCAGGCCGACGGCCCCCGCCTGATCGAGGCCGATCTGGCGTGCCCGGCCTGTGGTGCCGCCTTTGGCCTGCGGGCGGCCGTGGCGTGGTTCCGCGCGTCCTCGGTCGAGGACACGGCCGTGGCGACCGCCCCACGCGCTGCCACAGGGTCGGCCTCGGCGGCCGCCTGGGAGCCGGACGGCCAGGACGCCGACCGCCTGGCGGCCCTGTTGGGCGTGGCTGAGGGGCCGTGGCCCGTGGTGCTGGTCGGTGCGCGGGCCGCCGCCGGCGCCGCGCTGGCGGCGCTGGTGTCGCCCCCCCAGTGGTGGATCAACCCGGCCCCCGTGGCCCTCGGGAACGCGCCGCATCCCACCTGGTTGGCCGGGGTGCTGCACAGCGGTCCCCGTTGGCCGCTGGCCGCCCGCCAGGCGGCCGCCGTGGCGCTGGATGCGGCCCATGCCACCCCGGCCCAGTTGGCCCAGGCGGTGCGGGTGCTGCGCCCCGGCGGACGGCTGGTGGCGCCCGCGTGGGCCCCGCTCCCGGAGGGGGTCCGGGAGCTCGCCCGCGATGCCGCCGAGTGGGTGGCGGAGGCCGCCGGCTCCCCCCCCGCGCACGAGGCGTCCCCTCTGGTCACGCTCCGCCGCCGCGCCTGACGAGCCGCTCCTGACGAGCCGCTGCGGCGGGCTGCGTCCCGGAGCGCCCGGCCGCTACGGCCGCCGCACCGGGGTTGCCAATCGCAGGGGCGCGCCCCGAAGCGCCACCCCGCGGTGGCGCACCACCACCCGCACCACCACCGTGTCCGTTCCAGCCGCGGCCGGGAATTGCGCCGGGCGCACCCGGACCTTGCGGGCGGCACCGCCCCCGGTGTCGGTGGTGTCCAGCAGGCTGGGGCGCCCGCTGTCGTCCACCAGCCACGCGCCGCGCGTGGTGTCGTTGCCGGGGTTGGCGGGGCGCAGCAGCTCGTACCGCACCAGCCAGCCGTTCACCGGAGCGGCCGTCCCGCCGGCCGGCAGCGTGCGCACGGTCACCGCGAAGGGCCCCGCCGTGTTGGCGGTGACCGCGGTGCGCCCGGTGTCCGGGAGCACCAGCGTCAGCACCGAGGCCGGCGCGCTCCCGTTGACCGTGTCCGGGCGATCGGTCACCACCAGCGGTCGCAGCACCTGCAGGCTGCTGCCGGCGCGCGCCGCAAGGCGGGCATCCGCCTTGGGCTTCTTCACCGCCCGCACCCACCCCGTGCTGTCCACCAGCAGCGCCGAGTCCCGGTTGAAGTCGGCGTACAGGTAGCGGACCGCGGCCGATGGGAGCGTGTCGCCAGACACGTTGCGCACGATGGCGCGCACCGGCACCGCCACCCCCTCCTCGGTGCGCAAGCTGTCGCCCAGCACCACCGCCGGGGCGGGGAAGGGGGCCCACTCGATGGCGGCGGGCACGTCGGGGTCCAGCCCCACGTCGCCGCACCCGACCCCCGTCACGGCACTCCCCGCCAGCACCACCGCGGCCACGGTCGCCATCCGGTGGCGCCGCCGCCCGCCGCTGGTCACCGGAACCGCTCCGCCAACTGCGTGGCCAGGTTGATGTATCCCTGGCTGGCCGCGTCGCCGGGAGCGCGCAGCACCACCGGCTGCCCCGCGGCAAACGCTTCCGCCGTGGCCGCCGTCCGCGGGATCGCCACGTCCAGCACCAGGTGGCGCGGCAAGTGCTCGTGCACGTACTGCACCACCCGCTCCGACGCCGGGTTCCCCGGGTCCACCATGGTCAGCAGCACCCCTTCCAGGGTGAGCGCGTCGTTGCCGGCCACCGCTTCCTGGATGGCCCGCAGCATCTGCGGCGTGGTCTGCAGCGCCAGCGGCTCGCTCTGCAGCGGCACGAGCACATGCTGGCTGGCGGCCAACACCCGACGCGTCACCGGGCCCAGCCCGGGGGGCGTGTCCACCACCACCACGTGGCACCGCTCGCGCGCCAGCGCCAGCAGGTCGTCCAGCAACGGCCCCTCGTCGATCCGCCGCAGGAAGTCGCGGTGGTCGGTGGCGTCGCTCACGCTGCCGGCCAGGATCACGCGCAGCCAGGGGAGCGCCGTGGGGAGGATCACCTCGCGCAGCGCGCGCTCCCCGCGCAGGTAATCGTCAAACCCCACGGTGGGGTGGCCGGGGCGCAGCCCCACGCCATAGCGCACCGCGCCTTGCGGGTCGGTGTCCACCAGCAGCGTCTTGAGCCCGCGCCGCGCAAACGCCGCCGCCAGGTTCACCGCCGTGGTGGTCTTGCCCACGCCCCCCTTCTGGCTGACGACCGCCAGGACGCGCCCCACGTCAGCCCTCGCCCTGGTGGTCCGGCGCGTCGCCGTCCCACGCCGCATCCCATGCGCCCTCCGCCGGGCTCGCCTCCTGCTGGCGCAGCTCCTGCAACGTGTGCGCGGCATGCGTGCGAAACCGCCCGCCATCGCCCCCCGCATCCGGAAGCGACAGGAAGGCCTCCAGGTGCTCGGCGGCTCCCGCACCGTCTCCCTTGCGCAGCAGCAGGAACGCCAGCCCGTAGTGGGCGCCCGCCTGCGTGTCATCCACCGCCAGCGCCCGGCGGTAGGAACGGATGGCTTCTTCCGGCTGGCCGGTCTTGGAAAAGGCGATGGCGATGTTCTGCAGCACGCGCGGGTCGTCGGGGCGCTCCCGCAGCGCCAGGCGATACGACGTGAGCGCGTTGGCATAGTCGCCACGCGCCTCAAGGTCCAGCGCCTCGGCGAGGAAGTCCGGTGTGCGGGCTCGACCGCCGCCCAGAAGGTCCGAGATGGGACGCCACCACGTCATCTGCCCAAGCTATGCGGCCTTTCCGTTGCCTACAAGGCACGGCGACGGTAGGCTAGGACGGTAGGCCAGGACGGTAGGCCCGCATGGCAGGTCCGGACGGAGGCTCGGCACGCACGCCCCCATCACCTCGCGAGGTACCCATGCCCGACCCTGCTTCCACCGCCGGCGTGCTGCTGGTGGACTGGCCGTTGTTTGGCGAGCTGTCGCGCGCGCTGGCCCTCAAGGTGGCCCGCGACTTCCGCCCCGACCTCGTGGTGGGGATCGCCACCGCCGGCGTGGTGCCCGGCGCGGCCGTGGCCGCCATCCTCGATGTGCCGTTCCACTCCATGCTGGTCACCCGCCGTCGCCCCGACGTGGCAGGGGTCCCGCAGGGGCTGGCGGCACGCACCACTCCGGCGGTGTTCGGCGCCGCGCCGTCCGATGCGCGCGGCGCCCGCGTCCTCGTGGTCGATGAAACGTGCGACTCCGGGGACACCATGCGGCTGGCCGTGGCGGCGCTCGGGCATGCCGGCGCGGTCGAGGTGCGCTCCGCCGTGTGCTTCCGGCGCGGCCCCTACGCGCCCGACTTCCACGCCCTGGCCACCCGCAGCGACATCGTGCTGCCCTGGGACCGCGAGATCCTGGTGGGGGACCAGCTGCGCCCCAACCCGCGCTACGCCGGGGCGCTCCCCGAGGCGGTCGGCTAACCCGCCAGGGACGGCCCCGCCGGCGTCCGGCGGTCGGGCACCGCGCTACCGGGCCCCCGCTCCTCCAGCAGCTGCGCCAGCGCCCGCTCCACCGAGGCGCCGCCCGCCAACCCCTGGTGCAGCCCCTCCAGCACACGCCCGGCTCCCACCAGGAAGGTGCCACGACCCGGCACCAGCGGCGGGGCGGGGGGGAGCTCCAGCACGGCCAACGGCGCATCGGCCACCGCGCCCAGCACTCCGGACAGCAACCCGGTGGTCACCGGCATCCCCTCGGCGCCCGCCGGCTCTGCCCACGCATAGACCTCCACGCGCAGCAGCGACGTCCCCCAGGGCGCCATGGTCAGGTGTCCCCATCCCAGCTCCTCCAGGAACCCCGACAGCAAGGGCGCCAGCTGCGCCTCGGGGAGCGCCTCCGGCGCCGGCTCCCCGCGCGAGGCCAGCCAGGTGGCAAAGGCCGGGAGCAGCGCCCGCCCCGCCTGGTACCCACCCTCCCGCAGCCGGATCCAGCGGGGAATCCCGTCGCCGCCACGGGCCGCGCCGTGCACCCCCGCCAGGAACGCCGTCGCCTGCAGGCTCACGACGCCATCCCCGCCAGCCGCGCCCGCAGCCCGGCCTCGTCCACCACCGGCACCCCCAGCGCCTTCGCCTTGTCCAGCTTGCCGCCGGCGTCCTCCCCGGCCACCACGAACGACGTCTTCCGCGAGACGCTGCTGGTCACCCGCCCCCCCGCCTGCTCCACCAGGGCCGTGGCCTCGTCGCGCGACAGCGTGGGCAGCGTCCCCGTGAGCACCACCGTCTGGCCGCTGAGCGCGCCATGCGCCTCCACGGCGTCCGGCTCCACCAGGGTGAGCCCCCGGTCCGCCAGCCGCGTCAGCAACGCCTGCGCCGCAGGGTCGGCGAAATACGCCGCCACCGACTCGGCGATGATCGTCCCGATCCCGCGCACCGCCCCCAGCTGTTCCGGGGTGGCCGCCATGAGCGCCGCCAGCGACCCGAAGTGCCGGGCCAGCAGCTGCGCCGCCTGCGCCCCCACGTGCCGGATCCCCAGGCCGAACAGCAGCCGCGACAGCGGGCGCGCCCTGGACGCCGCAATCGCCGCCACCAGGTTCTCCGCGCTCTTCGCCGCAAACCGCTCCAGCGTCAGCAGGGGCGCCGCCGTCAGGTCGTACAGGTCCGCCGCGTCGCGCACCAGCCCGGCGTCCAACAGCTGCTGCAGGCGCGCGTACGAGAGCCCGTCGATGTCCAGCGCCCCCTTGGACGCGAAGTGCACCAGCGCCTCCAGCTGTCGCCCGGGGCACGCCACGTTGGGGCAGTAGAGCGCCACGCTCTCCCCCGCCTCGTCCCGGTCGCGGACCGCCGTCGCGCCGCACCGCGGACAGTGGACCGGCATGTGCCATGCGCGCTCCGCCCCGGTCCGCCGCTCGGGCACCGGACCCACCACGTACGGGATCACGTCCCCCGCGCGCACCACCTGCACCCAGTCCCCCTCGCGCAGGTCCTTCGCCGCCACCTGGTCGGCGTTGTGCAGCGTGGCATACGTCACCGTCGCCCCCCCCACCTCCACCGGCTCCAGCACCGCATACGGCGTGAGCGCGCCGGTGCGCCCCACGCTCACCGCAATCTCCTGCAGCCGGGTCACCGCCAGGTCGGGGGCAAACTTCCGCGCAATCGCCCAGCGGGGCGTGCGGTCGCTGCGGATCCCCAGGTCCTCCTGCAGCGCCACCTCGTTCACCTTCACCACCCCGCCGTCAATGGCAAACCCCAGCGTGGCGCGCACGCGGTGCTCCACCTCGTGCGCCCACGCCGCCACCTCGGCCATGGTGGCGCAGCGCTGCCGGTGCGGCGCCACCGGCACCCCCCACGCCGCCAGCTGCTCCAGCAGCGCCCACTGGGTGGGGGCCGGCGTGCCGCCGTCGGGGAGCACCGCCGCGTACCCGAAAAACCGCAGCGGCCGCTCCGCCGTGATCGTCGGGTCCAGCTGGCGCAGGCTCCCCGCCGCCGCGTTGCGCGGGTTCACGAAGGGCGGCTCGCCACCCCGCACCCGCGCCTCGTTCATCGCCTCGAAGCCGGCAAAGGGGAGGTACACCTCGCCCCGCACCTCCAGCAGCGGCGGATGCCCCGTCCCCTGCAGCCGCAGGGGGATCCCGCGCACCGTGCGGAGGTTCACCGTCACCGCTTCCCCGGTGGTGCCGTCGCCGCGCGTGGCGCCGGTCTCCAGCACGCCGTCACGGTAGGTCAGCGCCACCGCCGCCCCGTCGATCTTGAGCTCGACGGTGTACCCCTGCGCGCGCACGTCGTCCCCCACCACGCGCCCGAGCGCCTCCTCGAAGGCCACCAGCTCGCCATCGTCCATCGCGTTGTCCAGCGACAGCATGCGCACCAGGTGCCGGTGCGGCTGGAACGCCGATTGCACCGGAGCGCCCACGCGCTGCGTCGGCGAGTCCGCCGTGCGGAGCGCAGGGTGGGCCTCCTCCAGCTGCGCCAGCTCGCGGAAGAGCCGGTCGTACTCCTGGTCGCTGAGCGACGGCTGGTCGAGCACGTAGTACTCGACCAGCGCGCGCGACAGGAGGGCGCGCAGCTCGGCGGCCCGGAGTGCCGCAGCGTCGGGGGCGGTCATGGGGGCAATCTACCATCCGGCACCGGGGCGGGCCCACCCATCCACCATACACCGTGCCCAGCACGGGAGGACACCATGGCGACCAGATTTCGGCGGCGATACACCGATGGGGAGGCCCCCGACGGGATGGCGATCGGGGTGGGGGTGCTGGTAGGGGCGGCGCTTGGCGCGGGGGCGGCGCTCCTCATGGCCCCGGCCTCAGGCGAGGAGACGCGGGCCGCGCTCAAGCGCGGCGCTCGCCGCCTGCAGCGCCAGGGGACCCGCGCCTTCGAGGACCTCTGGGAGGAGGCCGACCACCGTGCCCGACGGGTGGCACGCAGCGCCTGGCGACGCGGGCGCGACGCTGCCGCCCGCGCCGCCGCCGAGCGGGTGTCCGCCTTCCAGGAGGCTACCCGGGATTGATCCCCTACGGCAGCCGCCGGAGCTCCTCCTCGGCGCTCCGGCGGTAGCGGTCGTCGTTGGCGTCGTGCAGCGCCAGCCGCAGCGCCTCCTGGTACGCGCCCCGTGCCGCCGCCCGCTGGCCGCTGTCCCGATAGATCCGCGCCAGGTCCAGCCGGTGCACGATGCGGTCGGGCTCGGCCGCCACCGCCGCCTCCAGCAGCCGGGTGGCCTCCCCCCAGCTGGCGGTCGCGAACACCGCCCCCCCCATGAACGCCCGGGCCACCGCCCGCGTGACGCCGTTCAGTCGCATCACCTCGGCGTGCCACACCCCCAGCACATGCTGCGCCCCCGCATGGCGCGGGGCGATCGCCAGGGCGGCCAGCGCCGCGGCGCGCACATCCGTGGCGTAGCGCACCCGCTCACGCGGGCCCACCGCCAGCGCCGTGCGCCCCAGCGCCCGCGACAGGTGGAAGTGCCCCTCCGCGTCGCCGGGGTGCAGCGCCACCGCCCGCCGCGCGTGCCCCAGGGCCCGCGCATAGCGCCCCGTGCGCCGCGCCTCGTCCGTGTCGAACTCACCCAGGTCCACCAGTTCGCGCGCCGCGCGCCAATGCACCGCGGAGGAGAGGCTGTCGGCCGCCAGCGCCCTTTCGTACAGCGCCAGCGCGGCCGCCGGCCGTCGTGCCGCGCTCTCCCGGTCGCCCTGCGCCATCCAGTCGGCGCTCCCCTGCGCTCCGGCCACCGGAGCCGCCGCGGACAGCGCCCCCCACGCCAGCAGGGTCGCGGCCAGGGTCCGCAGGCGGGGACAACGGGGCGGGGCAGGCGGGAGGTGCGGCACGGACGGCAGACCGGACGGAGACTGGGTATGTTGCGGGGGTGACCCCCGGAATGTTGGCGCGCACCCTGATCGAGCGGAAGCGGGATGGCGGGCGGATTGCCCCCGCCGAATGGCGCACGCTCCTGGCCGGCTACGTGAACGGGGCCGTCCCCGACTACCAGATGGCGGCGCTCGCCATGGCCATCCTCTTCCAGGGGCTCGACCGCGACGAGCTGCGGGCGCTGACGGCCGAGATGCTGGACAGCGGCGCATCGCTCGACCTCCGGCACCTGCCGGCCGGGCGCGTGGACAAGCACTCCACGGGCGGGGTGGGGGACAAGGTGTCGCTGGTGCTCGCCCCGCTGGTGGCCGAGTGCGGCGTGGTGGTGCCCATGATGTCCGGGCGCGGGCTGGGGCACACAGGCGGCACCCTCGACAAGCTCGAGGCCATCCCCGGGTTCCGCACGCAGCAGCCGCTTCCCGACGTGGTGCGCCAGCTGGAGCGCCTGGGGTGCGCGCTCATCGGCCAGAGCGAGGCCATCGCCCCGGTGGATCGCAAGCTCTACGCGCTGCGGGACGCCACCGCCACGGTGGAGAGCATTCCCCTCATCGCGGCCAGCATCATGTCCAAGAAGCTCGCCGAGGGACTCACCGGGCTGGTGCTGGACATCAAGCGGGGTTCGGGCGCGTTCCTGCCGCCGCTGGACCAAGGGCTCCAGCTGGCCCGCACCATGATCGAGCTGGGTGGCGACCATGGCTGCCCCGTGGTGGCGCTGCTCACCGCCATGGACCGGCCGCTGGGGCGCGCCTGCGGGAACGCGCTGGAGGTGGAGGAGGCCATCATGGCGCTGCGCGGCGAGGGTCCTCCCGACCTGCTGCGCGTCACCTATGCGCTGGGGGCGGAGATGCTGGTGCTGGGGGGGGCGGCCCCCGACCAGGACGCGGCGCGGCGGCGCCTGGAGGTGGCGCTCGCCTCCGGCCGGGCCGCCACGCGCTTCCAGGCGGTCATCGAGGCGCAGGGGGGCGATCCGCGCGTGGTCGATGACCCCGGGCGTCTCCCGCAGGCGGCCGCCTGCGAGGTGCTCACCGCCTGGCGCGACGGCGTGGTGGCACAGGTCGAGCCGCGGGCCATCGGGCGCGCGATCACCGCGCTGGGAGGGGGGCGTGCCCGCATGGACGACCGGGTGGACCCCACCGTCGGCTTCGTGATCACCGCCCAACCGGGGGACGTGGTGCGGCGGGGCGAGCCCCTGGCCACCGTGTTCGCCCGCGATGCCGACGGCATCCGGCTGGGGAGCGATGCCCTCCGTCAGGCCATCACGGTGGCGGACGACGCCGATCCGCCCCTGCCGCTCATCTCGCATCGGGTCACGGCGGCTGGGGTGGAGCGGTACCCCGAATAGCCGGGAGAGGCCGCCCCCCTCCCCCGGCTTCCCGGGTCCCGTTAGCTTCAGGCGCATCCGGTGGGCGGGGCGTTCTCGTCCCCTGCCAGCAATGGGTCCGCAAGGTTCCGGCCAGGAGCCGCGGCGGTGCCCCGTTTCATCACTCTCCAGCGCGCTTCGTCATGACTCCCCAAGCCAACCGCCTGCTCAGCCTGGTGTTCACGGCCGCCGTCGTGCCGTTGCTGGCGCTGTACGCCCTGCTCATGCGTGCCGCCACCCCCACGCCCACGGGCGGCATGGAGCCCACGGTGGCCACCATCTGCTACATCGCCTTCACGGTGGTGTTCGGGGCGCTCATCACGGTGGTGCTCAACTTCTCCCGCCAGCTGGCGCGGCAGTCCAAGGGCGAGTACACCACGCCCTGAACCGGCGCGGCATGTGCACGGCGCCTCGGGCGCCAATCAACCACGGGTCCCGACGACAGGCGGGACCCGTGGTGCATTTGGGGGCCCGAGCGGAATGGGGTGTGCGCCGCCAGCGGTGTCCCTCGGGCATGGACCCCTGTACGACGCGGTCAGGAGGTCCCCGATCACCCGTGTGCCGTCGGAGGCCGCCATGCGACAGACCGTCCACTCCAGTGCCATCGCCCGTTCCGCGTCGGGGCTGACCACGGGCTTCATGGCCGCCGGCGCCGCGTTGCTGCTGGCCGCCTGCCAGGATCAGGGGGCGGCCACCCTGGCGCCGACGACCGCCGCCGGTCTCCCCGCGCCAATGCTCCCGGCGGTGTCGTTTCCCTACGCGGACAACCGGGTGGCCATCCCGGCCCACATCCGGCAGGTGCCGCCGGGCGCCCCGGCAGGGCTGATCCCGGGAGACAACACGCCGGCCGGCAATCCCATCACCGATGCCGGCGCCACGCTGGGGCGGGTGCTCTTCTACGACCGGCGCCTCTCGGTCAACGACCGGGTCAGCTGCGCCTCGTGCCATCAGCAGCGCTTCGGCTTCTCTGACACCGCCCGCTTCAGCCGCGGGTTTGCCGGGGCGCTCACCCCGCGGCACAGCATGGCGCTGGCATTCGCCCGTGTCTATCCCAACGGCCGCTTCTTCTGGGACGAGCGCGCCCCCACGCTGGAGGCGCAGGTGCTCCTGCCCATCCAGGACCCCGGCGAGATGGGGCTCTCCCTCGACGCGCTGCTCACCAAGCTGCGCGCCACCCCGTACTACGCCCCGCTCTTCACTGCTGCCTTCGGCACGCCGGAGATCTCCACGGACCGCGTGTCGCGTGCCCTCGCGCAGTTCGTGCGCGCGTTGCTCCCCACCGCCTCGCGCTTCGACCGGGCCTTTGTCGCGGGCACCGCGGCGCCCAACTTCGCCGCCGTGTTCACCCCGGAGGAGCTGCTGGGGGAGCAGCTGTACCGCGGACGGGCGGGATGCGCGCGGTGCCACGGCCAGGCCGCGCAGGTGATGGTGGCGCCGGCCAACAACGGGCTGGACGCGATCCCCGCGGATGGCGGGGCGGGGCAGGGGCGCTTCAAGGCGCCGTCGCTGCGCAACATCGCCGTGCGTCCGCCCTACATGCACGACGGGCGCTTCCGCACCCTGGAGGAGGTGGTGGCGTTCTACGACAGCGGGGTGCGGGAGGGGCCGGGCACCGACCCGCGGCTGCTGCAGGGAGGGCCGGGGGGCGCGCCCATCCGGCTGGGGCTCTCGGCCACCGAGCGAGCCGCGCTGGTGGCGTTCCTGCGCACCCTCACCGACGAGGCCTTCCTGACCGACCCGCGCTTCGCCGACCCCTTCCCGGCGGGGGGCGCCCCGTAGTCGGCGCGGTGCCCCGGAACCCGGCGTCGCGCCGGGCTCCGGGACGGCCTGCCGTCAGACGTCCAGGTTGCGGACGAACCGCGCCTTGCTCTCGATGAACAGCCGGCGCGGCTCCACGTCGTCCCCCATCAGCGTCTGGAACGTCTCGTCGGCCAGCACCGCGTCCTCCATCGTCACCCGCATCATCGTGCGCGTCTCGGGGTCCATCGTGGTGCGCCACAGCTGGTCGGGGTTCATCTCCCCCAGCCCCTTGTAGCGCTGGATCATCACCCCGCCCTTCCCCTCCCCGCCCCCGCCCAGCCGCTCGGCGTACCCGTCGCGCTCCCCCTCGCTGTACGCCCAGTACTCCTCCTTCCCCTTCGCCACCCGGTACAGCGGCGGCTGGGCGATGTACAGGTACCCCGCCTCGATCAGCTGCGCCATCTGCCGGAAGAAGAAGGTCAGCAGCAGCGTGCGGATGTGGGCGCCGTCCACGTCGGCGTCCGTCATGATGATCACCTTGTGGTACCGGGCCTTCCCCAGGTCGAACTCCTCCTTGATCCCGGTCCCCAGCGCCGTGATGATCGTCCGGATCTCCTCGTTGGAGAGCACCTTGTCGAAGCGCGCCTTCTCCACGTTGATGATCTTCCCGCGCAGCGGCAGGATCGCCTGGAAGTCGCGCTTGCGCCCCTGCTTGGCCGAGCCGCCGGCGGAGTCCCCCTCCACCAGGTAGATCTCGCACAGTGACGGGTCCGAGAGCGAGCAGTCCGCCAGCTTCCCCGGGAGGAACGCCACGTCCAGCGCGCTCTTCTTGCGCGTCAGGTCGCGCGCCTTGCGCGCCGCCTCGCGCGCCCGCGCCGCCGAGATCGCCTTCTCGATGATCGCGTTGGCCGTCCGCGGGTGCTCCTCGAGGTACTGCGTGAGCAGCTCGTTCACCACGCTGCGCACCGCCCCCTCCGCCTCCGAGTTCCCCAGCTTGGTCTTCGTCTGCCCCTCGAACTGCGGCTCGCGCACCTTCACCGACAGCACCGCCGTCAGCCCCTCGCGCACGTCGTCCCCCGACAGCCGGATCTCCTTGTCCTTCTTGTTCAGGCTGCTCGCCTTCTCGATGTACTTGTTGACCACCGCCGTGAGCGCGCTCTTGAACCCCGTCAGGTGCGTCCCGCCCTCGTGCGTGTTGATGTTGTTCACGAACGAGAACGTCGTGTCCGCGTAGCCGTCGTTGTACTGCAGCGCCACCTCGATCCCGATGTCGTCGCGCGTGGTGTCGATCGACACCACGTCGGGGTGCAGCGGCTTGCGCGACCGGTTGAGGTGCTGCACGAACTCCCGCAGCCCCCCCTCGGCGTGGAACACCTCCTCCCGCGCGCCGTCCGCCCGCCCCTCCTCCGGGCGCTCGTCGCGCAGCGTGATCTGGATCCCCTTGTTCAGGAACGCCAGCTCCCGCAGCCGGCTCGCCAGCGTCGTCCAGTCGTAGCGCTGCGTCTCCGTGAAGATCGTCGCGTCGGGCTGGAACCACACCTTCGTCCCCGTCTCCCGCGCCGGCACGCTCCGCAGCACCGACAGCTTCGCCTGCGTGATCCCGCGCGCGAAGTCCATGTAGTGCTCCTTCCCCCCGCGCTTGATCCACACCTTGAGGCGGTCCGACAGCGCGTTCACCACCGAGACGCCCACCCCGTGCAGCCCGCCCGACACCTTGTAGGTGTTCTTGTCGAACTTGCCGCCGGCGTGCAGCACCGTCATCGCCAGCTCCACCCCGGGGAGCCCCTCGGTCGGGTGCACGTCCACCGGGATGCCGCGCCCGTCGTCCTCCACCGTGATGGAGTCGTCGGCGTGGATCGTCACCGCCACGCGCTTCGCGTAGCCGGCCAGCGCCTCGTCGATGGAGTTGTCCACCACCTCGTACACCAGGTGGTGCAGCCCGCGCGCCGACGTCGACCCGATGTACATCCCGGGGCGCATCCGCACCGCCTCCAACCCCTTGAGCACCGTGATGCTCTGGGCACCGTACTCCCCGTTCCCCCCGTCGGCGCCCTCGTTCCCTGCCGCGCTGCGCTGTGCCATGTCCACTCGTGCCTGACCGTCGTTCCGGATGGTCGGGTCCCGCCGGACACGCCCCCGCTGGAGACGGTCCCACTGGCCCGGAAACACAATCCCTGAAGATAGCAGGTCCGCCGAGGGGAATCAACCGGGCAGGGTCTGGCTAACACTTTGTCGCATAACAACTTCCAATTTCCGACCCCGCCGCTCCCCCGCCAGCACCACCCCTCGCGCCCTTCCCCCCCTACCACGCCACCCAGCGCAGGCGCGCCACCGGCGGACGCCCCGGGTCCCCGTTCAGCGACCGCAGCAGTTCCGGCTCCAGCAGCGACAGCTCCTGCATCCACGCATGCGACCGCACCCGCACCACCAGCGTCCCGTCCGCCGACAGCCGCACCGGGTCGGTCACCTCCGCGATCTGCGCCCCCACCAGCGAGCCCCACGCCGGGATCACCCCCGCCTGCGCCACGCGCTCCGTCAGCCCCGCCCGCGCCAACACCGCCGCCAGCACATCCCCCACCGCCGCCGGCCGCCGCCGCTCCGCGCCGTCCCCCCTCATGTCACCACCCCCGCGCGCATCGCGCGCCGCTCCAGCCGCGTCCACGCCGCCGGCACGTCCTCCGCCCGCGGCACCGCCAGCAGCAGCTGCGCCCCGGCCGTCTCCTCCAGCAGCGCCAGCACCCGCGCCGCCCGCCCCAGGTCCAGCTCCGCAAACGGGTCGTCCAGCAGCAGCAGCGGCGGCGCCCCCAGCGCGTCGGTCATCACCGCCAGCTCCACCAGCCGCAGCGCAATCGCCGCGCTCCGCTGCTGCCCGTTGGACCCGAACGTGCGCAGGTCGCGCCCCCCCAGCTGCACCACCAGGTCGTCCCGGTGCGGCCCCACCAGCGTCATCCCCCGCCGCAGCTCCCCCTCCCGCTGCTGCGCAAACGCCGCCAGGTAGTCGGCCGACCCGCCGTCATAGCGCATCGCCACCGGCGCCCCCTCCCCGATGGCCGCGCACGTCGCCGACAGCCGCTCGGCGTGACGCGCCACGAAGGCCTCGCGCGCCGCCGCCAGCACCCCCCCCGCCTCCGCCAGCGCCGGCTCCCACGCCGCCACTTCGGCCGCCAACGTCCCCCGCCCCCCCCGCACCCCCTGCCGCAGCAGCGCGTTGCGCCGCTCCAGCGCCCCCCGGTACCGCTGGAGCGCCGCCAGGTAGCCGGGCACCGTGAGCGCAAGCAGCACGTCCAGGTAGCGCCGCCGCTCCCCGGGGCCGCCGGCGACCAGCGCCACGTCCGCCGGGGAGAAACCCACCGACGGCACCGCCCCCAGCGCCGAGGCCAGGCGCGGCACCTCCACCCCATCCAGCGTCACCCGCTTCTGCTTCCCGGGCCGTTCGTACCCCACCCCCACCACCTGCGGCACCGCCCCCGGTGCGCGCGTCCCCCGCACGTGGAACCCCGCCGCGCCAAAGCGCACCACGTCGGCGTCCCGCGCCCCCCGCACCGAGCGCAGCTGGCCCAGGTACGCCACGGCCTCCAGCAGGTTGGTCTTCCCCTGGC
>JBILKP010000195.1:0-5256 GCA_044376625.1 Gemmatimonas sp.
CGATGCCGGCGGCGCTGGTGCTGTTCAGCCCGTGGACCGACCTGGCGGCCACCGGCGCGTCGCTGGAGGAGAACAGCGAGCGGTGCGCGATGTTTGCGGGGGACACCATCCGCCGTGCGGCGCGCTTCTACGCGGGATCGGCGGACCCGCGCACGCCGCTGCTCTCGCCGCTGTACGGGGACTACCACGGGCTGCCCCCGCTGCTGCTGCACGCCAGCCGCGACGAGGTGCTGCGCGACGACACCGTGCGCGTGGCGGAGCGGGCGCGCGCGGCGGGGGTGCCGGTGGAGCTGGCGCTGTGGCCGCACGTGCCGCACGTGTGGCAGTTCTTCGCGGCCGTGCTCCCCGAGGCGCGCGCGTCGCTGGCCGCCAGCGCGGCGTTCATCCGGCGGCACGCGGGGGCGGCACCGGTCGCGCCGTAGAACGCTGCGCGCCCTTGGCGTGACGAACCGTGACGCGCTCCCGGGCCGCGCGTCCTGCGCGCAGACCACCGCCATGTCCGCATCCTACCCGGCCCTCCGCCCCCCCGACTGGACTCCGCTGCAGCGCGCGCTCGCCGGCGAGTTCGGCACGCACGCCGTCGATGCCATAGGCGCGTTCTGGTTCATCGGCTTCGTGCCGGGGCCGGCGGACGTGGGCGAGCTGCGCCTCTACGAACACCGGGCCACCCGGCGGCGCATTGCGCTGGACCGTCGCGGCGGGGCCTACTGCTGGTTCGAGGACACGGGGGGGTACGGGCGCACCCACCTGGGTGACGCGCTGGTGCACGCGCTGGTGTGACCGTCCCGGCGTGACGGCGCCCGTCGGCGTCCGGCGCGTCAGCCCCGGCTGACGGGGGCGCCCCCGGGGTGCCTGCCGGGTGGCACCGGGCGGAGGGCCCCGTGTGGGCGCGCCGCCATGCTGCCGATACTCGACAGCAACCCCCATGGATATCCGCGTCACCTCCTCTCCGCGGCTCCTGCCGCCGTCGGTCACGCCCCCCACCCCCGGAGTCCCGCCCGCGGGCGCCGGGGTGGCGCCGCTTGGCGTCCCTCCGGTGGACGGCGTCCCGGGCGTTGCCCCCGGCGGGCATCGCCCGGGCTCCCCGCTGGAGCGGAGCGGCATCGACTTGCAGGCGCTGCTGGCCACCGAGGACCTGCTGGCGGCGCGCGATGCGGTGCAGGGGGGCGAGCTGGAGGTGGGGCTGGAGCAGGCGCGCGGGGCGCTGGTGCGGCGTGCGCCGCATGAGACCATGGCCATCCTCGATCAGGTGTGGGACGGGGCGCAGGGGTCGGAGGAAGGCTGGTACCTGCGTGCCGGGGCGCTGGTGGGGTTGGGGCTGGACGAGGACGGGGACCGGGTGGCCGGGGACGGGCTGACGCATCGCCCCGACTCCACGGCGCTGCGCTACGCCCGGTCGCTGGCGCGGCTGGGCACCGGCGATGTGGGAGGCGCCCGGGTGGCGCTGGAGGAGGCGCTGGCGCTGCGTCCGCGGGAGCCGCTGCTGGCGCTGCAGCATGCGCTGGTGCGCGCCCGGCAGGGCGACACGAGCGGTGCGGCCCTGGACATCGACGCCGTGGCGGCGCGCCACCCCGATCACCCCGCCCTGGGCTATGCGCGGCACATGCTTGGGAGCCTGGCGGCCGAGGCGCGCCGCTCCGCCCCCGGGGTGGAGGTCCCATCTCCCCTGGCCCCGTCCTCCGCCATGGCGCCCCTGGTGGTCGCCACCCGCCCCGCCTCGCCGGAGAGGGACACGCCCCCCTCGGCGTCGGCTTCCCCGGCACCGGCGTCGGCACCCGCCTCGCCATCCGCGTCGTCCCCTGCATCGGTATCGGCATCGGCATCGGCAGCGGCCGCGGCGGTGGCGTCCGACGGGCGCACGCCCACCCCGGCCTCTCCGGCCGCCGCCGTGGCATCCCCCTCCGAACCGCCGGCCGCCGTGGAGGAGCCGGAACCGCTCGCCGAGGGCTCCATCCGGCAGCTGCGTCGCCTGGCGGACCAGTTGGGGGTGGCCGCTCCGTCGGCGGTCATGCTGGAGACCCGCCGTCTGGTGCGCGCCATGGGGGTCAGCAGCCCGCTGACCGCCAACATGTCGCCGGCGCAGGTCCACGCGGTGCGCACCATCATGGCCACCGTGGTCGATGCGCTCGCCGAGGGGCACAAGGTGCGTGACCGTGGCGATCCGCTGCGGCGGGTCGTGCTGCAGGTGCTGCCGTCGCTGCAGAAGGGGCGCGTGGATGATGCGGCGCGCATCCTCCACCGCCATGAGGGGACCGTGCCGCCGTTGGCGTGGCGCCTGCTGGAGCTGTTCGTGGTGGGGGAGCGGGCGGCGTCGGCGGCGCCCGAGCCAGCGGCTCCCTCCGCGAACGAGGGGGCGCGTGGCGGCGCCCCCTTCCTGCCTGCGGTTGAGGGGCCGGAGCCGGGGGTGCGCCCGCGGGTGGCCGTGGGGGGCGTGGCCAGCTGGCGCGAGGAGCGCCCCGACGGGGGCACCGTGGTGCATGCGGCCCCCGTGCAGGGCGGAGGGATCGCGGACCGCGGGCCCGCCATCGATGGGCGCGACGATCGGCTGTTCCCCGTGCGGCTGGGGTTGGCGCTGCTGGAGGAGACGGCCGCCGATCGCGCGGAGGCGCGTCGGAGCGCGACCGCCGGGCACGGGGTGCCCACCCCGGCGGGTGCCCTGCCGGCGTTGGGGCCCGAGCGCATCCCGGGGACCGAGGGCCTGTGGTCCACCGGGCCGCTGCCGGCGGGCACGGCCATCCCCGTGGCGCTGCATTACGAGGACGGTCGGGAGATGCGCCCCGGCGTGGCGGGGGGCCGTCGGCGCCGGGTGGGGATGGACCGCTGGGCCGACACGCCCGGGGGCGAGGGGGGCGCGGTGACGCGTGGGACCACGTTGGTCTTCCTGGCGGCGGCGGTGGTGGCCAGCGCGCTGGGATTCAGCGGCGTGGCCGTGGCGCTGGGCGCCGGGGCGGCCTTCATGGGATTCGGCCAGGGGGCCAGCGCCCCCTCCGATTCGCGCACCCGGCGGCGTTAGATTCCGTCGGCCGCCGCGCGCTGGGCGCCGCGGCCGTCGTCGTCCCCCGTGCCACCGCTGCCATGGCTTCGTCCTCCGCCCCCGTCTCGGCGTTCCTGCGCCACCACTACCGGCACTTCAACGCCGCCGCCCTCATCGACGCCGCCGACGGCTACACGCGGCACCTCGAGCAGGGCGGCAAGATGATGGTGACGCTGGCCGGCGCGATGAGCACCGCCGAGCTGGGGCTGTCGCTGGCGGAGATGATCCGGCAGGACAAGGTGCATGCCATCACCTGCACCGGCGCCAACCTCGAGGAGGACATCTACAACCTCGTGGCGCACGACCACTACGCGCGGGTCCCCAACTACCGTGACCTGACGCCGCAGGACGAGCAGGCGCTGCTGGAGCGGCACATGAACCGCGTCACGGACACCTGCATCCCCGAGGGGGAGGCGATCCGGCGCATCGAGCACGCGATCCTGTCGGAGTGGACGCGCGCCGACCAGGCGGGGGAGCGGTACTTCCCGCACGAGTTCATGTACCGGATCCTGCTGAGCGGGGCGCTGGAGCCGTACTACCAGATCGACCCGAAGGACTCGTGGATGCTGGCGGCGGCGCAGAAGAACCTGCCGATCATCGTGCCGGGGTGGGAGGACAGCACCACGGGGAACATCTTCGCGGGGCACGTGATCGAGGGGGACATCAAGAACGTCCACACGGTCCGCAGCGGCATCGAGTACATGATGTACCTGGCCGACTGGTACACGAAGGCCACGGCGGACACGACGATCGGGTTCTTCCAGATCGGCGGCGGGATTGCGGGCGACTTCCCGATCTGCGTGGTGCCGATGCTGCACCAGGACCTCAAGCGGGAGGAGGTGCCGCTGTGGGGGTACTTCTGCCAGATCAGCGACTCCACGACGAGCTACGGGTCGTACTCCGGGGCGGTGCCCAACGAGAAGATCACGTGGGGGAAGCTGGGGATCGAGACGCCCAAGTACATCATCGAGTCGGACGCCAGCATCGTGGCGCCGCTGGTGTTCGCGCTGGTGCTGGGGCACTAGCCGGGACGAACCGTGCTTTTGGGTTGACGAACGGGCGCCTGTGGGCGCCCGTTCTGTTTGCCAGTCTTGCCAATGCGGATTGGCAGCCACAGCTTTGACGGATGGCTCCCCCCGCTGCCGCTCCCCGCGTCACCATCTATGACGTCGCCGCCCGCGCCGGGGTCTCCCAGCCCACCGCCTCCCTCGTCCTCTCCAACCACCCCCGCGCCCGCGTCGCCCCGGCCACCCGCCAACGGGTCCTCGACGCCGCCGCCGCCATCGGTTACCGCCCCAACGTCGTCGCCCGCTCCCTCACCCGGCGGCGCTCCTTTGCCCTCGGCCTCATCGTCCCCGACTTCCGCAGCCCCTTCATCGCCGACGTGGTCGCCGGCGCCGAACGGGTGGCCGCCGAGGCCGGGTACGCGGTCCTCCTCTGCGACCAGTCCGCCCGCCCCTTGGCGAGCCACCTGGAGCTCCTCCGCGCCCGGCAGATCGACGGGGTGCTCATCGACGCGGTGGGGGCGGCCACCCTCCCCGAGGCGGCCCTCGCCGGGCTGCGCGTGGTCCTCATCGACGAGCCCGCGGAACGGTGGCCCGGGGTGGCCAGCGATGCCACCGCCGCCGGTCGCCTGGTCGCCGAACATCTGCTGGCGCTCGGGCACCGCGAGTTCGCCTTCATCGGGCCGGCCGTGGACAGCCATGCCTATCGCCTCCGGGAGCGCGGGTTCATCAGCGCCCTGCGCGCCGCCGGCCTGACCGTCCCCTCCGCCCGCTGGCTCCGCGTCTCCGCAGCGGCCGTGGCCGAGGGGCGCGACGCCATGCGCCGACTCCTTGCCGCCCCGGGGCGCCCCACGGCGGTGTTCTGTGCCAACGACCTGCTCGCCATCGGCGCGGTCAAGCAGGCGCTCACCGCCGGCGTGACGGTCCCCGGCGACCTCTCCGTGGCCGGGTGCGATGACATCGAGCTGGCCAGCTACGTCACCCCCGAGCTCACCACGGTGCGCATCCCCGCCCGCGAGCTGGGCGCCCGGGCGGCGCGCCTGCTGCTGCGTCAGGTGGAGGGGCGCCCGCTGCGCCGCGAGGGAGCCGTGCTGCTGCCGGTGCAGCTGGTCCCGCGCGGGACCACCGCCCCCGTTCCGCCGACCCCTCCCCTGGCCCAGGTGGCCTGACGGATGCGGCACGCCACCATCACCGGCACGGGGATCGCCCTCCCCTCGC
>JBILKP010000196.1:0-5243 GCA_044376625.1 Gemmatimonas sp.
CCCGGCGGAGTCGCCGGCCACCACCACCCGCTCCGGGGCGATTCCCTCCACCTCCACCAGGTGGCGCCACGCCCCCCGCGCATCGTCCAGCGCCGCGGGGTACGGATGCTCCGGGGCCAGCCGGTAGTCGGGGACCCACGCCCGCCCGGTCACCCGGCGCGCCAGCGACGCCACCAGCGGCCGGTGCGTCTCGGGGGAGCAGGCGATGTACCCGCCGCCGTGCAGGTACAGCAGCACCGGCGCCGACGCACCGGCACCCGGGGCGTCCACGCGCTCCCCCCCGGGCCAGCTCCCCGCGGCGGGGAGCGGGTGCACCGTGCCGCCGGCGGCGCGGGCCATCAGCCGGCGCGCGCCGCGCGGCCGCCCCATCTGGTCGCGCACCCACGCGGGATCGATGGGCGCATGGGCGTGGGGGCGCATCCGCGCCCGCACCAGGGCGTGCACCACGCGCGACTGCCAGCTCGGGCGCGCGCCGGCGCCGTCCGTGCCGACCGCGTCAGCGCCCAAGCTGCCGCTCCACCGCCTCGCGGTAGTTGCGGCTCATGCGCAGCTCCACCCCCGTGTCCAGCTGCACCAGGTAGTCCCCGGAGAACCACTGCTGCATCTCGCGCACCCGGTTGAGGTTCACGATGGTGGACCGGTGGATGCGCGCGAAGAGGCGCGGGTCCAGCTGCGTGGCCAGCGCGCTGATGCGCTCCCGCACCACGTGCACCGCGTCCCCCACGTGCAGCCGCACGTAGTTGCGGTCGGCCTCCACCCAGTCGATGTCGGTGACCTTCACGAAGGCCATGCGCCCCTGGTGGCGCACCAGCAGCCGGCTGGGGTAGCCCCCCTCCGGCGCCACCGGCGCCCCGCCGTCGCTCCCCCCCGACGGCACGCCCCCCGGCCCGGAGGCCGGGGCGGCCGGCGCCGCCGCCGCCAACCCCCCCACGCGCGCGGCCAGCTCCGCCTGCCCCGCCGCCAGCTTGCGCACCGTGTCCAGCAGCTCCCCCAGCCGCGTGGCGGCCATGGCGTCGGCCCGCTGCCGGCGGGCCCGCTCGAACGCCCGGTGAAAGCGATCCGCGTCCACCGGCTTGAGGACGTAATCCACGGCATGCACCTCGAAGGCCCGCTGCGCGTGCTCGTCGTACGCCGTCACGAACAGCACCAGCGGCATGGGGCCCCCCTCCAGCTGGCGGAGCACCTCGAAGCCATCCCCGCCGGGCATCTGCACGTCCAGGCACACCAGGTCGGGGGCCGTCTCGCGAATGACGCGCACGGCCTCCGCCCCCGACGCCGCCTCCCCCACCACCTCCACCTCCACTTCCGCCTGCACGAGGCGGCGCACCCGCTGGCGCGCCAGCGCCTCGTCATCCACGATCACCACCCGCATGGTCCTCTCCGGTCCACAGCCTCCCGCCAGCGCCGACAGCGGCGCCCCTTGCGGCGCTGCGCCTAGTACCTCAGGATGGCAGGGCAGGTTCCCCACGTCCAGCGCCCCCATGCTCGTTTCTTCGCCTCCCCTCACCCTGGCCGACGCCGGGGCGCGCATGCGCCGCCTGGTGCGCATCGCCTTCGCGCTGGTGTGGATCGTCCCCGCCGCCCTGGCCTCGCTGCAGGTCACCCTCCTGGGCGACCGCTCGGGGATGCGCCCGCCGCCGGCCATCGCCCTCGTGTGGCAGGGGGACATCTGGCTGGTGTGGGCGCTCTGGGCCCAGCTGATCATCACCCTGGTGGACCGCGTGCGCCCCGACAGCGGCGGCATGCGCCGCTGGTTCGCCGTGCACGCGGCCGGCACCGCGGTGGTCAGCGCCGCCAACGTGCTCCTCATCGCCGCCCTCGACCACCACTTCAGCCCCGTGGTCCACGCCGCCGGCTTCCGCGCGGCGCTCCGCGGCGCGGTGCTGGGGCACCTCGACATGCAGGTGGTCCTCTACTGGGCCGTGCTGGGCACCGCCTACATGGTCGAGTTCGTCCGCCGCTACCGCGAGCGCGACCAGGACGCCAACGAGCTGCAGCAGGCGCTGGCCCGCACCCAGCTGGAGGCGCTCCGCCTCCAGCTCAACCCGCACTTCCTCTTCAACGCGCTCAACGCCGTGGCGGCGCTCATGGAGGAGGACGTGCGCGAGGCCCAGCGCACCCTCACCCGCGTGAGCGACCTCCTGCGCATGTCGCTCCGCCGGGCCGGCACCTCGCTCATCCCCCTCTGGCAGGAGATCGAGCTGGTGGAGGCCTACCTCGAGGTGGCCCGCGTGCGCTACGGCGCGGGGCTGGAGGTGGACCTCACCGTCGACCCACAGGCCGTGGACGTCCCCGTCCCGAGCTTCCTGCTGCAGCCGCTGGTGGAGAACGCCCTCAAGCACGGCCTGGTCCCCGGCCATGCCGACCAGCGCATCCGGGTGGCCGTCACCCGCGACGGCGCCATGCTGGACCTCCTGGTGGAGGACAACGGCACCGGGCTCGAGGGGACGCTCACCGAGACGGGGAGCTTCCTGGCGGTCAACCCGTCGGTGGACGGCCTGGGGATCGGCCTGACCAACACCCGCCAGCGCCTCACCACCCTCTACGGCAACCGTTTCGTCTTCCGCCTGGGGGACACCCCCGGCGGCGGGTGCCGCGTCCACATCCGCATCCCCATGGGCTGAGCGCCGGCCGCCGGGCTACACGAACGCCGACAGCCCGGTGATGGCCCGTCCCACGATCATCGTGTTGATCTCGTTGGACCCCTCGTACGAGTAGATCGCCTCCGCGTCGGCGAAGAGGCGCGCCACGTGGTACTCCAGCAGGATCCCGTTCCCCCCCAGCGCGTCGCGCGCCAGCGCCACCGTCTCCCGGCACCGGGCGGCGCAGAACTGCTTGGCCAGCGCCGACAGCTCGTCCACCGGCCCGCGCTGGTCCTGCAGCTCGGCCGCCCGCAGCGCCAGCCCGATGCTGGCCGTCACGTTCCCCAGCATGGTCACCAGCTTGGCCTGCACCAGCTGGAAGCCGCCGATGGGGCGCCCGAACTGCGTCCGCTCCTGCGCATACCGCAGCGCGTGCTCGTAGGCGCCCATCCCGCACCCCACCCCCTGCCACGCGGTGCCGCACCGCGCCATCACCAGCACCCGCTGCGTGTCGGCGAAGGTCTCGGCCCGCTGCAGCCGGTCGGCCTCGGCCACCCGCACGTCACGCAGCGTGATCAGCCCGTTGTGCACCGTCCGCTGCGCGATCTTCCCCCCCATCATCTCCGCCGAATAGCCGGGGAGCGTGGTGCGCACCAGGAACCCCTTCACCTGCTGGCTGTCCTCGTCGCGCGCCCAGATCACCACCACGTCGCACCAGGTGGAGTTGCCGATCCACTTCTTCTGCCCGTTCAGGACCCAGTGATCCCCGTCGCGCCGGCAGGTGGTGGTGAGCCCGCGCGCCACCCCGGAGCCCACCTCGGGCTCGGTGAGCCCGAAGGCCCCCACCAGCTCCCAGCGCCGCAGCCTGGGGAGCCACTCCGCCTGCTGCGCCTCGCTCCCGCACAGCGCGATGGACCCCATGCACAGCCCGGCGTGCACCCCGAAGAAGGTGGCCAGCGAGGGATCCACCCGCGACAGCTCCATGGCCAGCAAGCCGTCCCCCACCGTGGCATACGGCGCCCGCTCCGGCGTGAAGGCATCGGACAGCAGGTCCAGCGCCTGCATCTGCCGCACCAGGTACTCCCGGGGGAACTCGGCCTTCTCCCAATAGGCGTTGGCCTGCGGCTGCCACTCCTCCTCCAGGAACCGACGCAGTCGCAGCCGCGGCGCGTTCACCGCCTCGGGGAGGGCGTCGAAGTAGCCGTAGAAGTCGCCGGTGACGGGAGGCTTCGGGCGCGGGCGGGAGGTGGTCATGGCACGGGTGCGGAAGGGAACCGGTGGCGACGCGCTATAACTTGCATGGGGCCGCCGTCAGGACGAACCCCTGCGCAACACCCGCACGGGACCAAACGTTCCGAGGGCGGGCCGCCCCGCCCCCCCCACCGCCCCCGCGTTCGCTCCAGCCCCCCGTGCGCCTGTCGCAATACCTCGCCCATCTGGGCTACGCCCCCCGCCGCGACTGCGAGCGGTGGATTGCCGCGCGGCGCGTGACCGACGCGGCGGGACGCCCCTTGGGGGACCGGGATCCCTTTGCCCACGACGACGTGCGGGTGGACGGGGCCCCGCTGGATCCGCCCCCCGGCGTGGTGCTCCTGCTGCACAAGCCCGCAGGCTATGTCTGCTCGCTGCAGGACCGCCCGCCACTGGTGTACGACCTGCTCCCCGCCCGCTTCCGGCAGCGTGCCCCCGTGCTGGCGCCGGTGGGGCGGCTGGACGCCGACACCACCGGGGCGCTGCTGCTCACCGACGACGGTCCCCTCAACCATCGCCTCACCTCGCCGCGGCACCATGTGCCGAAGGTGTACGTCGCCACGCTGGCAGAGCCGCTGCGCGGCGACGAGGGGGCGGCGTTCGCCACGGGGACGCTGCAGTTGCACGGGGAATCCGCACCGTGCGCCCCGGCCACGCTGGAGCCGGTGGATGCGCGCCGCGCCCGCGTGACGCTGCACGAGGGGCGCTACCACCAGGTGCGCCGCATGTTTGCGGCCGTCGGGCACCACGTCTCGGCGCTGCACCGCGAGGCGGTGGGGCCGATTGCGCTGGACGACCTGGCCGAGGGCGCGTGGCGGGTGCTCAGCGCCGCAGATCGTGCACGGCTGGCGGACGCGTTGCGCCGAGGGCCTTGAAGCGGGCTGTCTCGCGGAGGCGGCGGACGCCGCCGAAGTGCGCCGTGATGACGTCCTCGTAGGGGAGGGTGCGGTTGGCCACCAGGAACAGCCGCCCCCCCGGGCGCAGGCGCTCATACGCCTCGGCGATGAACTGCGCCGGCAGCTGATAGTCGGTCCCCTTCCCCAGGTGAAACGGGGGATTGGTGACCACCACATCAAAGGTTTCGTCGCCGGCGGCGGCGGTGACGTCGCTGGCGCGCGCCTCGCAGGCGGGGAGCGGATGCCGCGCCAGCGCGAATCGCGCCAGCGTGCGCTGCACGGCGGCTACGGCCTCGGCATCGGCATCCAGCAGCAGCACGCGCGCGGCGCCGTGGCGGTGCGCGGCCATCAGCCCCAGCGCGCCGGCGCCGCAGCCGATGTCCAGCACCGCGCTCCCAGCGGGGATGTCCATGGTGTCCAGCAGCAGCGCCGTGGCCTCATCCAGGTGCTCCCAGCTGAAGACGCCGGCCGCGGTGTCCAGCGTGAGCGTACCGCCGCCGCCGTCAGGCACCGC
>JBILKP010000047.1:0-15280 GCA_044376625.1 Gemmatimonas sp.
GGAATCCACCAGCAGCTGCGCCAACTCCGGCGCAATGCGCTCCAGCACCCGAAGCACCGGGCGCCCCATCTGGGGTTCCAGGTCGAGCCCCAGCAGCTCGGACGCCATGGGATTGGCGTACAGCAGGCGCCCCTGCGGATCGATGGTGAGGATTCCGGAGCGGATCGAGCGGAGGATGTCGGCCGCTTCGAACTGCACCGTCATGAGCTGCTGTGTGAACGCGGAGCGCCCCTGCTGCAGGAGCCGCAGCCGGTGCACCAGCAGCCCCAGCCCGCCGCCAATGGCCAGGAACACGGTCACCTGCACCAGGAGCCCCACCTCGGGCCACCCGGGGCGCTGCGCCAGCACGACCCCCCCGTACAACAGGCACGCCCCCAGTGCCACCAGCATCCCGCCCTGGAACGACAGCACCAGGGTGGCGCCGCTGATCACCAGGATGTACAGCGCCGCAAACTGCGAACTCCACCCGCCGGTGAGCCACACGGCCAGGGTGACCAGTGCCAGGTCCACGGCGAAGTGCACCGCCAGGAAGCCCCGCCCCAGCGGCCGAGCCCCCTCGGCCCACAGGTACCCCCCCACCGTGGCCAGGGTGGCGGTGGCAAAGGCCAGGGTGGCCACCAGCGTGTCCACCGGGTCGGCTTCCCGCCAGACGAAGACCGCAGCCAGCAGCAGGGCGGTCGCCACCGACATGCGCCCACCCCAGCCCCACCGGATGATCCGGCGCGGCTCCAGGAGCTCCTGGACAGGTTCGTGGGCAAACGCCGGGGTGTAGCGCACGCGAAGGGGCACGGGGAACGCGATCCCTGCCGCCGGCATTCCATCGCCCGGAACCGCAGGGGTCTCGCAATTTGCAAGAGCCTATCGCGCTACTGACGAATGACCCCCGTCCTCGTTTCTTTTCCTGTCATGCTTGACGCCCCGCTGGAACCAGCAGCCCCCCTGACCGCCTCCACCGTGGTCGTCCGCCTGCTGGTGGTGCTGTGCCTGGTGCTGCTGAACGCCTTCTTCGTGGCCGCCGAGTTTGCGCTGGTGGCGGTGCGCCGCAGCCGGATCGACCAGATGGCTGCGGAGGGGGACCGCAAGGCGGCCGTGGTGCAGCGGGCGCTGTCCCAGCTGGATCGCTACATCTCGGGGACGCAGCTGGGGATCACCCTGGCCTCCCTGGCACTGGGGTGGGTGGGCGAGCCCGCGGTAGCCGTGCTGGTGGATCGTGCGCTGGCGCTGGTGGGGGTCGGCATCTCCCCCGGGGCGGCGCACACCGGGGCGGGGATCGTGGTGGCCTTCCTGGTGATCACCTTCCTGCACATCGTGCTGGGGGAGCTGGCCCCCAAGTCCATCGCCCTGGCCCGCCCGGAGTCGGTCAGCCGCATGGTGGCGCGTCCGCTGATGGTCTTCTCGGCGGCCATGTCCCCCTTCATCGGCTTCCTCAACGGCACCGCCAACCGCCTGCTGCGGCGCCTGGGAGTGGAGCCGGTGTCCGAGGGGGGGCACGTGCACTCCCCCGAGGAGCTGCGGCTGCTGGTCATGCAGGCCCGGGCGCACGGCACCCTCGACGAGTCCGACTCGGCCATGCTGGCCGGGGTCTTCGACTTCCACAACAAGAAGGTGCTGGACGTCATGCGCCCCCGCACGGGGATGGTGGCCATGGCGGAGGAGATCGAGCTGGACGAGTTGGTGGAGACGCTGCGGCGCGAGCGCTATTCCCGCTATCCCGTGTACCGGGACACCCCCGACGACATCGTGGGGGTGTTCGTGGCCAAGGACTTCTGGCTGCACGACGCGCCCGCCACGTTCCGGCTGGCCGACCACCTGCGCGAACCGCTGTTCGTGCCGGCCTCCCGGCCGGCGGAGCGGGTGCTGGACGACCTGCGCCGCACGCGGGCCCAGCTGGCGGTGGTGCTGGACGAGTACGGCGGGACGGCGGGCATCGTGACCATGGAAGACCTGGTGGAGGAGGTCATTGGCGACATCGCCGATGAGTACGACCCCCTGTCGCGGGACGCGATGCTGCAGGACGGCGTGCTGGAGCTGGCCGGCTCCCTGTCGCTGGTGGACGTGCGGTCGGACCACCAGGTGGCCATCCCCGAGGGGGATTGGTCCACCTTGGGCGGCTACGTGTTTGCCACGCTGGGGCGACTCCCCCGCGTCGGGGACCGCGTGGCCTACCCGCACGGCGACCTGGAAGTGGTGGCCATGGAGGGGCGGCGCGTGGCGGCGGTGCGCGTGCACCGCCGTCCCGAGCATCCTCCTGCCGCCTCCCGTTGATGTCCGTGCCCCGCCCCGACCTTCGCCACGCGTTCCCGCCCGTCCCCGACTCCCTTCGCATGCGTCGCTCCCCTCGCCCCCGCCTCGTTGGGCCCCTCCGTCCCCTGGCGCTGACCATCCTGGTCGTGACCGCCTGGTGGAGCTCCTCGGCGCTGGCCTGTTCGGCCGTGGCGGACGCACGGCCGGCCCGTGGCGGGACCGCCGCCTCGAGCGCGCAGGACACCCTCCGGCCGGCCGCGCCCCCCGGCGAACCGGCGACGTCCTTTCCGCGCCCCGAGCGCCCGGTATCGGACATCGTGGCCCCCCGCTGGATCGGGGAACGGGAGCGCGACGAGGATGGGGAGTTCGCCCGGGTGGTGGCGCTGGCGCTGGTGCGCGACGGGATGCAAGTGGCGGACATCGGGGCCGGTGACGGCTACTACGTGGCCCGCCTGGCGCCGCTGGTGGGCCCCGGCGGCCGGGTGTTCGGCCAGGATGTCGTGCCGGAATATCTGGGGTTGCTGGCCACCCGGGTGCGGCGCAACGGCTGGGAGAACGTGCAGGTGGTGCTGGGCGACCCGCACGACCCCCGCCTGCCCGCCGGCGCGCTGGACCTGGCGTTCATGATTCACATGTACCACGAGATCGAGCAGCCGTTCGGGGTGCTGTGGAACCTGGCCACCGCCATGAAGCCCGGTGGTCGGCTGGTCATCCTGGACCTGGACCGACGCACCGACAGCCATGGCACCCCGCCCGCCCTGTTGCGGTGCGAGCTGGAGGCGGTGGGCTACCGCATGGCCGGCCTCACGCGCACCGCCCCCGGCGAGTATGTGGCCATCTTCCGGGCGCCGGCCCTCGAGGCCCGCCCCACGCCGGACGCGATCCGCGCGCGCCTGGCGGCCACCCCCTGCCGGGGCTCGTGAGGCCGTGGACCCCACGGAGGCGCCGCCGACGCCGGCCGGCATGGTGGTGCGCCCCGGAGTGACCATTCCCTGGGCGGAGCTGACGCTCCGCGCCATCACCGGAAGCGGGCCGGGCGGCCAGCACGTCAACCGCAGCGCCACCCGGGTGGTGCTCACCTGGCACCCGGGGCGCTCGGCCGCCTTCACCCCCGCGCAGCAGGCGCATGTCGTGGCCCGCCTGGGGGGGCGCCTGGAAAGCGACGGCACGCTGCGCATCGTGGCCGGCGAGCACCGCAGTCAGCAGCAGAACCGGGCAGAGGCGCTGGAGCGGCTGCGCGGGCTGGTGTCCCGGGCGCTGGTGGTGCCGCGCCCCCGCCACGCCACCCGCCCCACGCGCGCCTCGGTGGAGCGGCGCCTGAGCGATAAGCGCGAACGGGGGGCCCGCAAGCGGGACCGGCAGGGCCCCGCCGACGACTAGCCGCGGCTAGAACAGGTGGGCGGTGACCCCCAGGGAGTACGTCACCATGTCCGCCCGTCCGCGCACCGGCACCGGCTCCGTGTTGGCCCGGAAGCCCGCCGTCACGCGCTCATCCGTGAGGTAGCGCACGTCGTCGTGCCGCAGGTAGCGCACGTTGACGTCCAGCCGCACCGGCCGGCTCCCCTGGACGATCCGCCAGTAGGCGCCGCCGCTCCCCCCGTAGGCGAACACGGCATCCGCACTGTTGGTGGTGGAGGCAAACGGGGTGTTGACGTTCTGCGATCCCTCCACCGTGCTCTCGGTCCAGAACACCGAGAACCCGCCCAGCGCCGCGAAATAGGGGGTGAAGCGCCCCACGGCCCCGATGAGCTGGGGCCCGGCCACCACGGAGGCGATGTTGTTGCTGGTGCGCAGCCGCAGCTGGATCAGCCCGCCGGTGTTGGCCATCGGGATGCGGCGATTGGTGGTGCCGTAGGTCAGGATGCCGAGCTCGGTGCGCAGGTTGAGGATGGCCGAGGGATCGAGCCGCCACACCAGGTGGCCGCCGACGCCGAAGCCGGTGCCGACATTCTCGCCAAAGGCGCCCCGGGGATTGGTGACCTGGAGCGCTGCCCCCCCCACCAGTCGACCGCTGGGGGGCTGGAGCGGGGTGCCCTGGGCCCACAGGGTGGTGGCGGTGAGCAGCGCGATCCCGGCGACCACCGGGAACAGGGCGCGAGGGCGGGACGCTTGGACGGAGGGCATGCGCAGGGTGGGCAACCAGTGACGGGTGGCGAACTCGAGGGGCACTTCGGGGTGCTAGTACGTCACGGCCGCGGAAAAGTGCCATGGTTCCCCCGCGCCCCGTTGAATCCCGAGTCTGTTTATCGTATTTTTCGTGACTTTGGACCCACGCCATCGGGTCGCGGTCCTCGGGTCACCCGCGCCCCCCACACCGGTCTCCTCCAGCCCTCGTCATGCCCGCGCAAGCCACCCGCGTCAACCAACTCGTGTGCGATGCGCTCGGGCTCGATGTCGAGCCGGGGCGCTGGCGCGCCCTCACGCGCCAGGTCCCGGAAGGCGCCCCGCTGGAGGCGCGCATCCGCTCGCTGGGGGGGGCCGTGGATGTGGGCTATGTGGACCGCTCGCTGGCGATGGACGAGCTGCGGGCGGCGGTGACCGCCGGGGTATTGCCGGTGGTGCTGCTGGGGCCCGCGCAGGCGGCCCAGGTGGTGACGCGGGACGACGACCTGCTCCCCGCGTTGCTGCAGGTGGCGGCGGACGGCGTGGAACTGCGGCTGGCGACGGGGACGGAGGCGGTGCTGGAGGCGCTGCGCCGACAGTGGGGCGACGCGCCGGTGCGGGCGCTGGCGCCGCTGGCGCTGCGGCCGGCCGAGGCCAGCCAGGGGACCGAGCGGCCGCACAGCCCGGTGGGTCCCGAGGTGGGGGCGCCGCCGCCGGCGCACCGCTCGCCGGTGGAACGCGCGCTGGCGCTGATCGCCCGGGAGCGGCGCGAAGTCCTCACCGTGTTCTTCTATGCCGCGCTGTCCGGGGGGCTCAGCCTCATCCTCCCGCTGGCGGTCGGGGGGATCGTGCAGCTCGTGCAGGGGCGGCTGTTCCTGCAGCCGGTCATCCTGCTGATCACGCTGGTGATCCTGGGGACGGTGGTGGCGGGCGCGTTCCAGGTGGGGATCCTGCGCGTGGTCGAGCGGATCCAGCAGCGGGTGTTCGCGCGCATGGCGCTGGAATTCGCCTTCCGGGTGCCGCGCATGCGCTACGGCGTCTCGCTGGAGACCAACCTGCCCGAGCAGATGAACCGGCTGTTCGAGGCGGTGGCCATCCAGAAGGGGGTGCAGAAGCTGCTGCTGGACGTGCCCACCGCGCTGCTGACGATCCTGTTCGGGCTGCTGCTGCTCACGCTGTACAGCCCGTGGTTCTCGGTGTTCGCGATCATCGTGAGCGCGGCGGTGTGGTGGATCATCCGGTGGACGGGCCCCGAGGGGCTGGCCACGTCCATCGTGGAGTCGAAGTACAAGTACAAGGCGGTGCACTGGCTGGAGGAGCTGGCGCGCGCCTTCCACGCCTTCAAGTACGCGGGCGACTCCACGCTGCCGGTGGAGCGGATGGACGACGTGGTGACGGGCTACCTCAAGTACCGGCGCAAGCACTTCGCGGTGCTGGTGCGGCAGACGGTGGCGCTCATCGGCTTCAAGACGCTCATCACGGCGGCGGTGCTGATCATCGGGGCCACGCTGGTGCAGACCAACCAGCTGCTGCTGGGGCAGTTCGTGGCGGCCGAGGTGGTGATCATCAACATCCTCGTGGGGGTGGAGAAGCTGATCGCGAGCCTGTCGACGGTGTACGACGTGCTCACGTCGGCGGACAAGGCGGGGCACGTGGCCGACCTGCCGCTGGAGGGGCGCGGGGGGATGGCGCCCGAGGAGCATCCCGGGCAGGGGATGGCCATCGAGACGCGGGCGCTGCGGGTGCGCTACCCCGGGTCGGCGGCGGCGGCGGTGGACGGGGTGTCGCTTCGCATCGAGCCCGGCGAGCGCGTGGCGCTGATGGGGGTGGACGGCTCGGGGCGCTCCACGCTGCTCAAGGCGCTGGGAGGGCTGCTGGACGACTACGACGGCACGATCCGCCTGGACGGCGTGACGCTGCGCGACCTGGACCGCCCCGCCCTGCGGGCGCGGGTGGGGCAGATGCTCTCGTGGACGGACCTCTTTGACGGAACCATCGAGGAGAACATCCACGTGGGGCGGGGGCACCTGCACCCCGCCGACGTGCAGCAGGTGCTGGACGACCTGGACCTGACCGGGGCGGTGCAACAGCTCCCGCAGGGGCTGCAGACGGAGATCACCAACGGGGGGCGGTCGCTGCCGACGCACCTGGCCAACAAGCTGCTGGTGGCGCAGGGGATCGTGGGCGCGCCGCGGCTGGTGGTGCTGGACGACTTCTTCCAGAACCTCGACGCGGGATCGCGGGCGCTGATCCTGGCGGTGCTGACCGACCGGGCGCGTCCGTGGACGGTGCTGGCGGTGTCCAACGACCCGCTGCTGCTGGAGGCCTTCGACCGGGTGCTGGTGCTGGAGAATGGGCGCCTGGTGGCCGACGGCCCCTTTGCCGCGCTGCGGGCGCTGCCGGTGTGCCGGGCGCTGCTGCATGAACCGCCGATGACGGGAGGGCGCTGACGATGGGGACGCCGCTGCAGGATGACCTCAACCTCGAGCGCGAGCTCAAGGCACTGCCGCTGGAGACGGCGGCGCTGTTGGGCGCCGCCGACTCGGGGCGCATCGTCTCCCGCTGGCTGGGGGGGATCCTCCTGGCGGGGCTGCTGGCGCTGTTCCTCCCGTGGCAGCAGAGCGTGCGCGGCAGCGGGACGGTGACCGCGCTGGACCCGTCGGACCGGCCGCAGCTGCTCCCCTCGCGCCTGGACGGGCGGATCGAGGCGTGGTACGTGGCCGAGGGGCAGTTCGTGCGCCGCGGCGACTCCATCGCGCGCATCTCCGAGATCAAGGACGACTACCTCAACCCCGCCGTGCTGTCGCTCACGCGGGAGCAGCAGCAGGCCAAGGAAGGGGCGATCCGCGACAAGCAGGCCAAGGCGGCGGCGCTGGCGGAGCTGGTGGTCCAGCTGGAGGTGCAGCAGGGGATCAAGGCGGGGCAGGTGCGCAACAAGCTGCAGCAGGCGCGCGCCGAGCTGCGGCAGGTGGTGCTGGAGGACTCGGTGGCGCGCGACCAGCTGCGGCGGCGCGAGCGGCTGTTCCGCGACACGCTGGGGCTGGTGTCGGTCAACGACGTGCAGGCGTTCCAGCTGCGCGCGCAGTCGGCGGCGGCCAAGCTGGTGGAGAAGCAGCAGGCGCTGGCGATCTACGAGGCGGAGCTGGCGGGGCTGCCGGCGGACTACGGCGAGAAGATCGCCAAGGCGCGCTCGGACCGGGCGGCCACGTTGGCGGAGGTGGGGGAGGGGCGCGCCGAGGTGGCCAAGCTGCGCGACAAGGTGGGCGCGCTGGCCGCGCGCCGCGACTTCGCGCTCATCACCGCGCCGCAGGACGGCTACGTGGTGCGGGCCACGCGCACCGGGCAGGGGGAGATCGTGAAGGCGGGGGAGCCCATCGTCACCATCCAGCCGGCGCGCCCCGACAAGGCGGTGGAGCTGTTCGTGAAGCCGATGGACGTGGTGCTGCTGCGCCCGGGGCGTCACGTGCGCGTCTTCTTCGACGGGTGGCCGGCGCTGCAGATCTCGGGGTGGCCGCAGGTGGCGGTGGGGACCTTCGGCGCGCAGGTGGCGGTCATCGACCAGTTCCCCTCCAAGGGGGGCACCTTCCGAGTGCTGCTGGTGCCGGACACCACCCACGACGCCCCGTGGCCCGAGCAGCTGCGGCTGGGGACCGGCGTGCAGGGGTGGGCCATGCTGGACAACGTCACCGTGGGGTGGGAGCTGTGGCGGCAGCTCAACGGCTTCCCGCTCTCCATCAGCGCGGAGCAGGCGCTCCCGGGTGACGAGGTGGCCGGGAAGGGGGGTGCGCTGCCGTCGTCCGGAGGCGCGACCGGGGGCGGGGGGAAGAAGTGAGGCACCTGGCCCTGCGGGGCGGGCTGCTGCTGGCGCTGGCGGGTGCCGGGTCCGGGGCCCACGCGCAAGCGGCGCCGGACTCCCTCCCCTTCCCCTTTGCGGCGCTGGTGGACGCCGTGCTGGCGCGGCACCCGGTGGCGCAGCAGGCCCGGCTGGTGGCGCAGCAGGCCCGGAACGAGCTCCGGCAGGCGTGGGGGGCCTTCGACCCCACAATCACCGCCACCTGGGACCAGAAGGTGGCCGGCGGGGTCTCGTACTACAACTACGTGGACGCCGAGCTGAAGATCCCGCTCCCCATCGGCGCCGACGTCACGCTGGCCTTCGACCGCACGCTGGGGAAGTACGCCAACCCCGACCGGCGCACCGACGGCACGGGGACGCTGTCGGCCGGGGTCTCGATCCCGCTGGGCCAGCGAATCATCACCGACGAGCGGCGCACGGCGCTGGCGGTGGCGCGCGCCGCGCGCGATGCGGGCGCCGCCGACCAGACCGCCCTCCTCAACAAGCTGCTGTTCACCGCCGCCAAGGCGTACGGCAGCTGGTACGAGGGGTGGCAGCGCCGGGCGGTGGCGGCCGAGGGGGAGGCGCTGGCGGCCTTCCGCCTGGCGGCCGTGCGGCAGCGGGTGGTCAATGGGGAAAGCGCCCCGATCGATTCAGCCGAGGCGCTGCTGGAGCTGCAGCGGCGGCAGGTGACGCGGGCGGAGGCGGAGAACGCGTGGTACCTGGCCACGCTGGACGTGACGGCGCTGCTCTGGAGCGACAGCGGGGCGCCCGCCGCGCTCCCCGCCGGCGCCGTGCCCACCGTGGACGGCATTGCCGTGGCGGTGGATTCGGCGCGTCTGGCCACGCTGCTGGCCGAGGCGGCGCGCCGGCACCCCGACCTGCTCAAGCAGGAGGCTCGCGTGCGGCAGGCGGAGGCGCAGCGGCGGCTGGCCGCCCAGGGGGTGCTCCCCTTTGCCGAGGCCAAGGTGGCGGGCGTGGCGGATCGGGACGACGGCCTGCCACCGGTGGGCGGCCAGCGGCTCGCCGACAACTTCAAGGGCGCCCTGGTGGTCAGGACGCCCCTGGTGTTCGCGCGGGAGACCGGGCGCCTGGGCGCCGCCAGCGACCGGCTCGACGTCCAGCGGCTGGAGCGCGAGCGGCTGCAGCGCGACGTGGAGCTGGAGGTGCGCGGCGCGGTGTTCGACCTGGCCACGCTGGAACAGCTGCTGGCACGCCAGCGCGAGACCGTGCGGCTGGCCCGGCTGCTGCGCAACGCCGAGCAGGTCCGCTTCGAGAACGGGGAAAGCACGCTGCTGGTGGTGAACCTGCGCGAGCGGCTGGTGCTGGACGAGGCGGTCAAACTGGCGGCGCTGGAGGCGAAGGTGGTGGGTGCGCGCGGCGCGCTGGTGGTGGCCAGCGGCAATCCCGCGTTGCTGGGGACGCCGCGCTGAGTGGCGCGTCGGGGGCGGGGCCGAGGGCCCCGCCCCCGGCGCCCGCCCTCGACGGGACGCTTAGATTCCGCGCCATGACCGCCCTCACCGACGCCCCCCCGCCCCTGTCACCCGACGAGGTGCGGCAGCTGCTGGCCCAGGTGGGCGCCCGCCCCGCCCCGGACGGCGCGCGGGTGGTCATGCGCGGATGGCTGGACACCCTGCGCGAGGCCGCCGCCCGCTGGGAGCCGCGCCGGTCGGTGGAGGCGCTGCACGACGTGCGGGTGGCGGTGCGGCGCCTGCGAACCGTGGGAAAGGCGCATGCGGCGCTGCTGGGCGAGGCGTACCCGCGCCCCGTGCGGCGCGCCCTGCGCCGCATGGCCCGGGACACGGGGGCGCTCCGGGACCTGCAGGTGCAGCGGGGGTGGCTGCTGGCGCAGCAGGAGCACTTCGCCCCGGCGGTGCGCGCGGAGGCGGAGGCGCTGGCGGCGGGGCTGGCCCACGAGGCCGCGGCGCAGCAGGAGCGCGCCGTGCGCGCGATGGCCAAGGGATGGCCGGCCCTCGCGGGATGGGAGGAGGCGCTGGCGGCCTTTCCGGTGCGGCTGTGGGTGGGGCGCGCCACGATTGGCGCGCCGTACGCGTGGGCGGTGGCGGACGCCCTGCTGCGCGGCCGCAAGGCGCTGGCCCGCGGGCTGGAGGCGCTGGCCGTGCCGCCCGATGCCGAGGCCCAGCTTGGGCTGGAGCACGGCGTGCGCGTGGCCCTCAAGGGGCAGCGCGCCCTCATGGCCCACGTGGCGCCGCACCACCCGGCCGTGGCGGCGTGGCATGAGCTGGCCACCCGGGGGCAGGAGCTGCTGGGCGCCATGCGCGATGCCGCGGTGTTGGCCACTCGCGCCCGCCCCGAGGCCCCGGGGGTGGCGGCGGTACTGGACGACGTGGTGCTGGCGCACCGGGACGCCTTTGTGCTGGGATGGGTGGAGCGCCGCCCCACCGTGCTCGCGGCGCTGGAGGCGGCCGCCCAGGCCCTGCGGCACAGCGCCCCGCCGGTGACCCCGGCCGGGCTCCCCGTGGAGCTGGAGCAGAAGCTCCTGCTGCGGGACCTCCCCCCCGAGGCGGCGCAGGCGCCCTGGGTGGACATCTCGCAGGGGTGGCTGCCGGGCACGGCGCTGCGCGAGCGGCTCCGTCGCACATTGCACCCCGACGGCACCGTGCAGCGGACACGCACCATCAAGCTGGGGCCGGCCACCGCCCGCCTGGAGGTGGAGGAGGATGCGCCGGCCGCCCTCTTTGAGGCCCTCTGGCCGCTCACCGCCGCGGCCCGCGTGACCAAGCGGCGGCACACCATCCCGGCGGACGGGGGGGCGTGGGAGGTGGACGTGTTCACCGACCGCGCCCTGGTGCTGGCGGAGATCGAGCAGCACGGCGACGCGGCGCCGCCCCCTCCGCCCGCGTGGCTCACCCCGTACATTGTGCGGGACGTGACGCTTGAGCCCGAATTCACCAACGCCGCGCTGGCTCGCCCGGCCGAGCCGCCGCCCCCGCCATGCTGACCACGCTGATCCCGGTGCGCGACCGCGACGAGCGCGTCACGGGCTACTACCTCGCGGCCTCGGCCACCCCCGCCCCCGCCGGCCGCCCCCCGGTGTCGCCGGAGGACGAGCAACGGCAGATGGTCGAGCTGGTGGCGCCGCTCACCAGGCTGTCGGGGAAGTCCCTCATGCTGCCGGTGTCGGGGGCCATGGTGCTTGACGGCGTGCTCACCCGGTTCGCCTCGGCCGAGGCCACCTGGGTGCTGCCGCCGGACGCCTTCGCCGATCCGGCCACGCGCCGCATCATCGACCGCCTGGTCTCCTCCGACTTCCGCTTCGGGGTGGACCACCGCGCCGATGGAGCCCCCCTCCCCGGGCGGCTGGCCGACAACCTGGTGGGCAGCGTGCAGCTGCTGGACGCCGCGCAGGTGCCGCTGGACCGCCTGCTGGACACCGTGGCCAAGGGGGAGGCCGCCGGCGTGCGCTGCTGCGTGCTGAATGTCAACGACCGGGCCACCCGCCGGCTGCTGCGCGAGGCCGGCGCGGCGGCCACCGCCGGACGCCACCTCCCACGCGGCGGCGCGGCGCTGGCCGACCGCAAGGTGGACGCCGCGGCGCTGGGCACGGTGGTGGCGCTGGCGCAGTACGCCGATGGCCGTCCCCCCGACGACCGCCTGGAGGCGCTGCTGTCGCGCGACAAGGTGGTGGCCGACGCGGTGGTCAAGGCGATGCAGAGCACCAAGCTCGCGCGCCCCGGCCGCACGCTGGCGCAGATGATCACGCTGGTGGGACGCGACACGCTGCTGGACCTGATGATCATCGCCGCCGCGCGGCTGCTGGGCGAGGCAGCGCGCGATCCCGAGCTGGCGCTGGTGGCGCTGCGCCGCGCCCGCGCGGCCCAGCGGATCAGCGCGGTGCTGGAAGAGCCGCCGCACCCGCGCGCCTGCACCATGGCCGGGCTGCTCTCGGCGGTGGAGTTCGCGCTCGCCATCGCCCCCTTCGAGCTGGCCGAGCAGCTGCCGCGCAACCCGCTGCTGCTGGACGCGCTCGGCGCGCGGCAGCGCGGGCTGGGCGAGGTGCTCGACCTGATTGACGCGATGGAGTTCGGGTGGTGGGAGGAGGTCCGCGGGCGCAGCGCCCTGCTCAAGGCGTCCCCGGGGGTGGTGAGCGACGGCTGGACCGCGGCCTGGCGCACCGCCTGCGAGGAGCTGGGGATTGGCCGGGGCGAGGGGTGACGGCATGAGTCCGCGGCGTCCCGCGGCGCGCGCCGGCGCATGACCGCGTCCCCGCGCCGCTACCTGGCCGGCCGCTTCCGCGCCGACGCGGAGGCGTTGCACCAGCGCGCCTCGGCGTTGGGGTCGGCGCCCGCCCGCGGGGGGCCACCGCGCGGCGGTCCCGATGCCGCCATGTCCACGCGCATGGCGGTGGCGTGCGAGACGGTCGTGGCGTTGGTGGAGGGGGTGCCGTCCGGGGCGGGGGAAGGCGAGGGGCTGGCCGCGCTGATTCCCGTGCTGGAGGCGCGAGCGGCCGCCCACCTGGCCGAGGCGCCGGTGCGCGCCGTCTACGTGGGCGCGGCCACGCGGGTGCGCGAAGTGCTGCAGGCCGCGCACGGCGGGGCATCGGGCGCCACGGATGACGACGACGCTGAGGCGGACGACGCGGACGACGACGACGACGGGGCCCTCGCTGATGGCGCGCGGTAGCGGGCGCGGGGGGCGGGAGGCGGCCGCACCCGACCGCGACGACGACGCGCCCCTCCCGCCGGGGAAGGTGCGCCTGGACAGCTGGCTGTGGGCGGCGCGTTTCTTCAAGACGCGCTCGCTGGCCGCCGAGGCGATCGATGGCGGCAAGGCCGACGTGAACGGCGACCGCGCCAAGCGCTCGCGCCTGGTGCAGGCGGGGGACACGGTGAGCCTGCGCCAGGGCCCGGTGACCTGGGAGCTGCTGGTGCGCGACGTGGCGGCGCGGCGGGGCTCGGCCGAGGTGGCGCAGGGGCTCTACGAGGAGACGGCCCAGGGGCGCGTCCGCCGCGAAGCGATGCAGACACAGGCACGGGCCATGGCGCTGCACTTCGGGCACGACGACGGCCGCCCCGACAAGCGCGATCGGCGCGCCCTGCGGCGCCTCAAGGGCGATCGGTAGCCGCCCCACCCGGCCGCGGCGGGACCAGCGCGGCGGCCAACTGCGTCACCCGCGCCACCAGCACCTCCGGCGGGCACTCCGGCACCAGGCGCACCAGCAGGGTGCCGTCCGGCAGGGCGCCTTCCCCCCCTGTGCTGACCACCACCTGCACCGCGCCGTCGGCCAGCGCCTTGGCCCGCTCCGCCTCGCGCGACGCCCCGCGCACCGCGTGCCCGGCCGCCCGCAGCGCCGCCATCCAGCCCCGTCGCCGCATGGCGTCGGCCTCCCACACCAGCACCGTGCACCGCACCGGTGTGGAGACGTCCGTGGTGTCAGTCATGGCGCCGCGACGCGCGCGCCACGTTTGCGCTCGGCCGGATTGCGCGGTAGGCTCCCTCAGGATGCGGTGCGGCATCAGGGACCGTGGAGGTCCCGGCGCGATCGGGGTGATGGGGCGCGGCCATGGACAACCGGCTGGGGGGAGGGGATGGAGACGTACCGGGAGACGTACCGGGAGACGTTCCTCGAGCAGCTTGAGACCCCGGTCCCCGTGGTGGACCTGGATCGGCTTGCCCTGAATCTGGACCGGATGGCGGCGTACGCCACCCTGCACGGGCTGCGGCTGCGCCCGCACGTGAAGACGCACAAGTCGCCGCGCATCGCGGCCGAGCAGCTGCGGCTGGGGGCGGCGGGGGTGACGTGTGCCACGTTGCGGGAAGCGGAGGTGATGGCCGAGGTGTGCCGGGACGTGCTGGTGGCGTACCCGCCGGTGGGAGCCGCCCGGCTGGAGCGGCTCATGCGCCTGCCGTCGTCGGTGGACGTGGCGGTGGCGGTGGACGATGCCGCGGTGCTGGACGCGCTCAGCCTGGCGGCACGGTTGGGGCAGCGCACGGTGCGGGTGTACGCCGAGGCGGATGTGGGGATGCGCCGCGTGGGCGTGGGCTCGCCCGAGCGGCTGGTGGCGCTGGCGGAGCAGGTGCGGCGCACGCCGGCGCTGCGGTTCGAGGGGGTGCTGTTCTACCCCGGGCACATCCGCGAGCCGGTGCAGGAACAAAGCCCCGCGCTGGCGGCGCTGGGGGAGCGCGTGGCCGAGCTGCGCGACGCGCTGGCACGCGCGGGCTTCCCGGCGCCCGTGGTCAGCGGCGGCTCCACGCCCGCCGCGTGGCGGATGCACGAGGTTGCGGGTGTCACCGAGGTGCGCCCCGGCACCTACGTCTACAACGACCGCACCACCGCGCAGCTGGGCGCGTGTGATTGGGACGACTGCGCGCTCACCGTGCTGGCCACGGTGGTGAGCACCGCGGTCAAGGGGCAGGCCGTGGTGGACGCGGGCACCAAGGCGCTGGGGCGTGAGCCGCTGCGCGCCGAGGGGGAGGGGTATGGCGCGCTGCTGGACCACCCCGAGGTGGTGGTCAGCCGCATGTCCGAGGAGCACGGCATCCTGGACCTGTCCCACACCAGCTGGCGTCCGCGGCTGGGGGACCAGGTGCGGATCGTCCCCAACCACGTGTGCATCGTGGTCCATCTGTTCGATGAGATCGTGGGGGTGCGGGGGCATGCGGTGGAGACGCGCTGGCCGGTGGTGGCGCGGGGGCGCCATCCGGTGGCGGTGGAACCGCCCGCGTGGCAGGGGCCGCGGGCGGTGTGAGCATCGGGGGGCACGGCGGTGCGGGCGGCCCCGCCGTCGGCGGGGGAGCCGCGCGCCGCATTCTGCTGGTGGACGCCGACGCCTTCTTCGTGGCGGTGGCGCGCCAGGTGGACCCCGAGGGGGCGGGACGCGCGCCGCTGCTGATCGTGGGGGGGCGCCCGGGGTCCCGCGGAGTGGTGTGCAGCGCGTCCTACGAGTGCCGGGCGTACGGCGTCCGCTCGGCCATGCCCATCGCCCGGGCGCTGCAGCTGTGCCCCGAGGCGCTGTGCGTGCCGGTGCCGCGGCAGGCGTGCAGCATGCGCAGCCGGGCCATCCGGGAGGTGCTTGCCCGGTTCCTGCCGGTGGTGCAGGCCAGCAGCATCGACGAGTGGTACGGCGACCTGGCGGGGAC
>JBILKP010000197.1:0-5163 GCA_044376625.1 Gemmatimonas sp.
GCAGCTGCCGTCGATGGGGTCGGTGGTGATCTGCACCGGCGGCGGCGGGCTGCTGGGCGGCATGGGGGCGGTGCTGCGCGCGCTGGCCCCGGCGGTGCGCATCATCGGGGCGCAGAGCGTGGAGACCGCCGCCATGACCAAGAGCCTGGCGGCCGGTCGCGTGGTGGAGGTGCCCGTGACCCCCACGCTGGCCGACGGGCTCTCCGGCCAGATTGACGACGACGCGCTGCACATCGGGCAGGTGTGCGCCGACCGGATGGCGCTGGTGACGGAAGAGCAGCTGGGGGAGACGATCGCCTGGCTGCACCGCGCCACCGGGCTGGTGGTGGAAGGGGCGGGGGCGGTGACGGTGGCCGCCCTCCGCCACGGCCTCGTGGCGGCTCCCCCGGGGCCCGTGGTGGCGCTCGTCAGCGGGCGGAACATCGATCCCGCCCGCCTGGAGACGCTAGTGGCGCGCTTCGCTCCCGCCGGCCTTCCCCCGATCGGCCGGGAGTGACGCCGGGACGGTCGGCGTGCGCGGTTCGGACGCCGCCCGCGACGGCCGGCCGTCGGCCAGGAGGGCGCCTTCGCGGGCCACGGTGATGGGCACCTCACGCTCCAGCACCCGCTCGGTGGTCCGGCTGGTGCCGCGCGCCGCCGCCTGCTCCGCCTGACGCGCCGCGCGCGCGGCACGGGCCGCGGCGCTGCGCGACTCCCCGCCCTCGCGGCCGATGGCGGCCATGTGGGCGCGGTCCTTGCTCACCACCACGCCCCCCTTGCGCCCCGCGGCGCGGGCCTCGTCGGACGACCACTCATGGGCCGTCCCCTTCTCGTGGGCGGCCCTGCCGCCCTTGCTGGCGATCTCGCGCTGGCGTGCGGGATCCATGGACGCGAAGCCGCGTCGGCTCTTTCCGGTCATCTGCCCCCCGGCGTTCCGGCTGTGTCGTGATGGCGGGCCCGGTGTCCGGTCTGGGGGAATCCCGCCGGGGCATCGAACGCGCGTGAATGATACCTCACCTGCAGCCGTTTCGTTCTGCAAGGGGCTTGCCAGCGGCACCGGCCGCCGCCGCCCCCGCCGCCGCTCCCGCCTCCGCCCCCGTTCGCGCCCCCGGTATATTGTGCCGCCATGACGCTCCTCCTCCGCTTCCTGGGCACCGCCGCCTCCCGCCCCACCGTGGAACGGGGCGTCAGCGCCCTGGCCATCCAGCGCGAAGGAGAGACGCTCCTGGTGGACTGCGGCGAGGGGACCCAGCGCCAGATGATGCGCTACGGGATCTCCTTCGCCCTCGAGGACATCTTCTTCACCCACACCCACGCGGACCACATCCTGGGGCTCACGGGGCTGCTGCGGACGCTGGCGCTGCAGGGGCGGGTGGAGCCGCTGCGCCTCTGGGCCCCCACCGGCTCCGCGCGGCTGCTGCAGGCCTGCATCCTCCTGGGCGGCGAGCGGACCCCGTTCAAGGTGACGCTCACCGAGGTGGCCCCGGGCGAGGCGGTGCGCCGCGACGAGTACCGCATGGAGTGCTTCCCGGTGGACCACGGGGGGACCGGGGCGGTGGGGTGGGCGCTCATCGAGGAGGAGCGCCGCGGGCGCTTCAATCCCGAGCTGGCGCGCGCGCTGGGAATCCCCGAGGGGCCGCTGTGGGGGAAGCTGCACCGCGGGCTGGCGGTCACGCTGGACGACGGGCGCGTCATCGACGGCGCCCAGCTGGTGGGGGAGACGCGGCGCGGGCGCCGGGTGGTGATCACGGGGGACACGCGCCCCTGCGACGCCACGGTGGCGATGGCCGCCGACGCCGACCTGCTGGTGCACGAGGCCACCTTCTCCGAGGACGAGGCGCCCCGCGCCCGCGAGACGGGGCACAGCACGGCGCGCGAGGCGGCGCAGGTGGCGGCACGCGCCGGCGCGCGGCGGTTGCTCCTCACCCACATCTCGGCGCGCTACTCGTACAACGCCCAGGAGCTGGAGGCGGAGGCGCGCGCCGTGTTCCCGCGTACGCGCGTGGCGCGCGACGGGCTGGAGGTGGAGCTGCGCCACACCGAGGAGCCGGCGGCGGGGACCGTGGCGGACGACGCCGCCGCCCCCCACGCGCCCACCCCGGCCCCGTAGCCGCCCCTCACCCCGCGGCCGGCGCCTCCCCCGTCGTCACCTGCCGCAGCCGGCGCAGCGCAGGCACCCGCCACGCCACCACCCCCACCACCGCCAGCGTCGCCACCCCGCCCACCACCACGGCGGTGACCGCCCCCCACCAACGCGCGGTCACCCCCGACTCGAAGGCGCCGATCTCGTTGGACGACCCGATGAAGATCTGGTTCACCGACGCCACCCGCCCCAGCAACGCCTCGGGGGTGCGCAGCTGCAGCATGAGGCTGCGAATCACCACGCTCACCATGTCGGACGCTCCCGCCAGCACCAGCAGTGCCACCGACAGCGGGAAGCTGCGGCTGAGCCCGAAGCCGATGGTGCACACGCCGAACCCCACCACCGCCAGCAGCAGGTTGCGCCCGGTGTGCGCAAAGGGGGGCCAGCGGGTCAGCAGCACGCCGCTGGTCACCGCCCCCACCGCCGGCGCGGCGCGCAGGATGCCGAGCCCCACGGGCCCCACCTGCAGGATCTCCCCCGCAAAGATGGGGAGCAGCGCCACCGCCCCGCCAAACAGCACCGAGAACAGGTCCAGGGTGAGGGCGCTCAGCAGGACGGGATCGCGGAACACGTACCGCACCCCGCCGGTGAGCGACGCCAGCAGCGGCTCGGCAGCGGGAGGACGCGGGGGGGAGCGGTGCCGCACCGCCGCCAGGAACCCCACCGCCACCGCCATGAGCAGCGTGTCCACGGCATAGGCCAGCCGAGTGCCCCCCAGGGCGTACAGCCCACCCCCCAGCGCCGGGCCCAGCACCGCCGCCAGCTGCCAGCTGGCGGTGCGCCACGAGATGCTGTTGCGGAACAGCGCCCGCGGCACCAGCTCGGCACTCAGCGCCTGCCGCGACGGCTGCAGGAAGGCGCGCGCCACGCCGCTGAGGGCGATGACGGCGTAGATGAGGCGCACGCGCGGCGCGGCCGCCAACGGCGCCCCGCCCCCCACCGCCAGCGAGGGGCGCGCCAGCACCCACAGCGCCACCGAACACGCCACCAGCACCGACAGCGCCGCCAGCGCCACGCGCCGCCGGTCGCGCCGATCGGCCACATGCCCCGCCACCAGCGACAGCGAGATGGCCGGGATCGCCTCGGCGAGCCCCACCACCCCCAGTGCGAACGGATCGCGGGTGAGGTCGTAGATCTGCCACCCCACCACCGTCCCCTGCACCTGCACCCCCAGCGTGAGGATGAACAACGCCAGGATGTACTTGCGGAAGTTGGGGACGCGCATGGCGGCCAGGCCGTCCAGCGCGGCGGCGTCGCTCACGTCGAGCGGCTCACGGGCCCCCGATGGAGGCGCTGCGCCCGCCGTCCACCCGCCGCGAGGCGTGGCGCAGCCATGGGGCGGCGGCCGGCGCGGCGCCTCCCCGCCACCGGGCGCGCTCCACCAGGCCGCCGGCGGTGGATTGGTCGAAGGCACGCGACAACGCCTGCCGGGCGGCCCCGGTCAGCGGCGGGGCATCCAGCTGCAGGAACTGATACACTGGCACGGGCACCGTGGCGACGGGCCACGCGGGCGCGCTGCGTGCCTCGGTCCCCTGCAACGCCAGCGCCACCGCCTCGCCGTCGTCGGTGGGGCGCGCCACCACCTGGTAGCCGGGCTGGGTCCAGTCCAGGCGGCTGGAGTCGGCGGCCCACACGGGGAGCGTCCCCCGCACCCCCCCCCACCACGCCGGGGGCGCCACGGGGATGGGGGGCAGGGGGAGCGCCAGCGCCTCCCCTTCGTCGCCCGTCCCGGGCACCAGGAAGGCCAGCGCGGGCTGGCGCGCCACGTCGGTGATCCCGAAGCCGGTGCTGTCGAAGCGGAAGCTGGCCAGCACATCGGCCGCCGCCTGCGCGCGCTCGTCGCCGGCCGCGGCCGCAACCCGGATGGAGTCGGCCAGCCGCGCCAGCGACTGCCGGGCCACCCCCAGCACACGGGCGGCCTCGCCCTCGCCCACCAGCGACGCCAGCGGCACGCGCGCCCCCGTGCGCACATCCACCACGAAGCGACGCCCGGCATGCACGTGCGGCGCCCCACCCGCCACGTCCACGTCCAGCAGCTGCTCCACCGACACGTACGGTCCGTGCACCTCCAGGATCTCCACCGCGTCGGTCACCACGGTGGCCGGGTCCTCGGTGAGCGTCTCGTCGGTGGGATCCACCTCGGGCTCCCGCGGATGGCGGCGACGCCACCGCGCCAGCTCACGCAGCACGGTGCTGTCCGCCACCAGCGCCACCGAATCGGGGCCGGCCAGGTCGCGCGCCCACAGGCGCATGGTGGCAAACGAGGCGTCGGCGTACTCCGCCCCCTCGTCGGAGAGGAACAGCTCGAAGGTGCGCCCGTCGGCCTGCGTCAGCAGGATGGGGGCGCTGCGCACGCGCATCCCCTCGCCGCTGCTGCGCACCCAGAAGGTGGAATCACCGGCCGCCACGAGGAACTCGGCCGACGGGAGCCGCGCCCCGGCGGGGGCCCCCCCGGTGCACCCCATGAGCGCGACGGCCGCCAGCAGGGCGGCCAGCACCGATCGCGCCACCTCAGCCGCCGCGACGCGCCAGCTGGCGCACCACCTGCCGCACGCCGTCCACCAGCCGGTCCACCTCGTCGGCGGTGGTGTAGCAGCTGCACCCCACCCGCAGCAGCCCCTCCTGCTCCACCCCCAGGCGGCGCGCCACGGTGGCGGCGTAGAAGTCGCCGTTGGAGCAGTACAGCCCCAGCGGCACCAGCGCCCGCGCCACCGCCTCCGACGGCACGCCGGCCACCTGGAACGACACCGTGGGGGTGCGCGGCGTCCCCGGTAGCGGGCCGTGCACGGTGACCTCGGGGAGGGCGGTGAGCCCGGCCCACAGCTGCGCCAGCAGCGCCTCCCCCCGGTGGTGCAGCGCGGCCATGGTGTGCGCCAGCCGCTCGCGGCGCGTGCCGCCGGCAGGCGCCAGCGACGCCAGGAACTCCACCGCCGCCGCCGCCCCCACGATCCCCTCGTGGTTCTGCGTTCCCGTCTCCAGCGACTCGGGGGGCTCGGCCGGCGCGGGCTCCAGCCGCGGCAGGTCCAGCGCCGCCAGCGCCT
>JBILKP010000198.1:0-5159 GCA_044376625.1 Gemmatimonas sp.
ACCAGCGCCGAGCGGCCGTGCAGCCCGCTGTGGTCGCGGAAGCCGTTGGTGCGCAGCGCGCTCGCGCGGGCGAACGCCGAGAAGCCGCGTGCGCTCGTCCCGGTCTGCGCCTCCACGGCCAGCCGGGTGGCGCCAAAGGAGCCCCACTGCAGCGCCGCGCCGCCCCCCCGCGCGCGCCCCGCGGCGGGGCGCGTCTCCAGGTTGATGGAGCCCGCAAAGCCGGCGGTGCCGTTGCTGCTGGTCCCCACGCCGCGCTGCACCTGCACCGACTGCACCCCCCCCAGCAGGTCGGCGAAGTTGGCGAAGTAGAGGACCTGGTCCTCCATGTCGTTCAGCGGGACGCCGTCCAGCGTGATGTTGAGCCGCGTCTGGTCCACCCCGCGCAGCCGCACGTAGCCGTACCCCCACGGGGTGCCGGTCTCGGTGTGGGCGGTGAGCGACGGCGCGGCCTGCTGCAGCAGCAGCGCGGGCTCCTGGCCGAAGTGGCGCGCCGCGAGCCCCGCGCGGTCGATGGTGGTCTGCGCCACCGGGGCCGCGTCGCCGCCGCGGATGGCGCGCACCACCATCCCCTCCAGGCGGCGCGTGGCGCTGTCGGCGGTGGCGCGGCGGGCGCTGTCGGCGGCCGAGGGCGCGGTGGGCTGCCCCGGCGCGACGCGCGGCGGGAGCAGCAGGAGCAGCGCCGCGAGGAACGGCAGGCGGAGCGGCCGGTGAAGCGGCTGGGAGAGCGGATGCTCGAGCCGCTGGCGGGCCGCACGGGGGGCCACGGACGCACGGACCGCCCGCAGGGCGGCAAGTCGCTGGAAACGCACGGGAGACTCCCTACGCCGGTGCAAACCGGATCAGGTTCGACGGGTGTTTTCTCAGCCGGCACTCCTTGGCGGTGCCGGCACCCCGGTCTTGTTGTGCGCGCATCGTAATTAGCTTTGCCCCGCATGACCAGCCCCTGCGCCTGGCTCCTGGCCCACCACACCTCCTGCACCGAGGCGGTGGGCGCCGTCTCCGGCGCCCTCAACGTGTGGCTGGTGGCCCGCCAGTCGCTGTGGGCGTGGCCGCTGGGGGTGGTGAACGCCGTCGCCTATGTGGCGGTGTTCGCGCGCGCGGGGCTGTACGCCGACACCGCGCTGCAGGTGGCCTATGGGTGGCTGTCGCTGGTGGGATGGTGGCGCTGGGGACGCGGCACCCCCTCCATGGCCCCCACCAATCCGCTCCCGGTCACCCGCACGCCGCGCGAGGCGTGGCCCCGCCTGGCGGTGGTGGCGCTGCTGCTGTGGGGCGCGCTGGCCCTGGGCGCCTCGCGGCTCCCCGGCGCCGCGCTCCCGGTGCTGGACGGGCTGCTGGTGAGCGTCAGCCTCATCGCCCAGTGGATGATGACGCGCAAGCAGCTGGAGAACTGGTGGCTGTGGATTGCCGTGGACGTGGTGTACATCGGCCTCTTTGCCTCCCGCGACCTGCCGGTCACGTCGGCGCTGTACGCGCTGTTCCTGCTGCTGGCCATCCGCGGGCTGCGCGACTGGACCCGGACGCTGCCACCCCATGGCGGTGACTGGGCCCCCGGCGGCGCGCGATGACCCCGGCCGCCCCGGAATCCCCCGTGGGGCCCCCCTTCGGGTCCCCCACGCCGCGGCGGGTGGTGCTCACCGGCTCCGAGTCGGTGGGGAAGACCACCCTCGCCGCGCAGCTGGCGGCGCACTACGGCGCCCCCTGCGTCCCCGAGTTCGTGCGCGGCTATGCCGCTGCCAAGGGCGCGCCGCTGGGCTTTGGCGATCACGGGCCCATCGCCCGCGGGCAGGTGGCGCAGGAGGAGGCGGCGCTGGCCGCGGCCCGTGCCGCCGGCGCCCCCCTGCTGCTGCTGGACACCGACCTGCTCAGCACCGTGGTGTATTGCCGCCACTACTTCGGGCACGCCCCCGCGTTCCTGGTGGGGTGGGCGCACGCCCGACGCCCCGACCTGTACCTGCTGCTGGACGTCGACGTCCCCTGGGTGGCCGACGGGGTCCGCGACCGTGGCGACCGGCGCGCCGAGGTGCAGGCGCAGTTTGCCGAGGCGCTGGCCGCGCTGGACACGCCGGTTAGCGTTGTGCGGGGGGACTGGCCGACGCGCTTCGCGCAGGCGGTGGCCGCCATCGACGCCCTGCTGGCGGCCGCCCCGCACACCCCCCCCGCCCCCGACCCCTTGCCGGAGCCGCCCCATGGCTGACCAGCCGCAGAGCTACGCGAACCACACCCGCTTCCACCCGCCGTTCCACTTCTTCACCGTCCCCGCCACGGTGCTCTACCTGGGGTGGTCGGTGCAGCGGCTGCTGGCCAGCCCGGGCGCCGACACCGCCTACGCGCTGGTGGGGGCGCTGGCCATCTTCGGCGCCGCCTCGGTGGCACGCCTCTCGCCGCTGCGCGCGCAGGACCGCCTCATCCGCCTGGAGGAGCGGCTGCGCCTGGCGCGCCTGCTCCCCGCCGACCTGCAGCCGCAGATCGAGGCGCTGCGCCCCGCGCACCTGGTGGCGCTGCGCTTTGCCAGCGACGACGAGGTGGAAGGGCTGGTGCGGAAGGTGCTGGCCAACCCGGCGATGACCACCAAGGAGATCAAGCAGCAGATCACCCGCTGGCGTCCCGACCACTTCCGCGTCTGAGTCCGCGTTCGAGCGGGCGGCGCGGGGCTGGGGGACCGCCATCCCCCCAGCCTCAGGGGACGGAGCCCCTGCTGCTGGACGCCTACGCGGTGGCCGCCCCCGGGCTTGCCCCGCTGCTGGCGACGGAGTGCGCGGCGCTGGGGCTCCCGGTGGGTGCGGTCTCGGCCGGGGGAGTGGCGCTCTCGCTCCCCCCGGCCGGGGTGTTTCGCGTGAACCTGTGGTCGCGCCTGGCCTCGCGCGTGCTGGTCCGGGTGGGCGTGTTCCCCGCCCGCGACTTCGCCACGCTGGCGCGTCGCAGCGCCGCGCTGCCGTGGGGGCGGTTCCTCCCCGCCGGCGCGCGGGTGGGGGTGCGCGTCACCTGTCGCAAGTCGCGGCTGTACCACTCGGATGCCGTGGCCGAGCGCGTGGCCCACGGCATCACGCAGCAGGTGCCCGGCGCGACGGTGATGGCCGGCCGGGATGATGAGCGGGACGCCGCAGCGGGGGAGCCCGCAGCGGGGGAGCCCGCGCCGGACGACGTGGGGGCGGAGGCGGGGCCCGACACGCTGGTCGTGGTGCGCGTGGAGCACGACGTGTGCACGGTGAGCGTGGACAGCTCGGGGGCGCTGCTGCACCGGCGAGGGTGGCGGCAGGCGGTGGCCAAGGCGCCGTTGCGGGAGACGCTGGCAGCGGCCCTCCTGGCCGCCTGCCGATGGGACGGGCGCGTCCCGCTGGTGGACCCGCTGGGCGGGTCGGGGACGATTGCCATCGAGGCCGCGCTGCTGGCGCGCGGGATGGCCCCGGGGGCGGGGCGCGCCGCCTTCGCGATGGAGCGCTGGCCGCTGCTGGCCGGCGCCCCATGGCAGGCCGCGTGGGCCGGGGCGCGCGCGGAGGCGGCGGCGGTAGCGCGCGCGCACGCGGGGGTGCCCATCGTGGTGCGCGACCGCGACGCCGGCGCCTGCGCGGCGGCGCGCGCCAACGCCGAGCGCGCCGGGGTGGCCGACGACGTGCTGGTGGAGGAAGGGGCGCTCTCCACCACGGAGCTGTCGCGGTGGGGGGCGCACGGCCTGGTGCTCACCAACCCGCCCTACGGGCTCCGCGTGGGGGATGGCGGGACGTTGCGCGGGCTGTACGCGCGGCTGGGCGAGGTGGTGCGCGCCGGCGGCGGCTGGGAGGCGGCGCTGCTGGTCCCCGACCCGCGCATGGGCGCGGCCACGGGGCTGCGCCTGCGGCCCGTGCTGCGGACCAGCAACGGCGGGATCCCGGTGACGCTGGTCCACGGCCCGTGAGGGGGACGGGATGGTGGGGGATCCTGGCTTCTACCGCCTGAGGCTGCGCTAAGGGGCCCTGGGTACGAGGGAGAGGGGCGAGGCCATCGGTGCGATGGTTTCCATCCTCGTCCTTCTGCCCTCGCATCGCGCCCTCATCCCTGGGGCCCCTCGGCGCAGCCTGAGGCGGGTGAAGCCTCAGGCGGTAACAGGACGCCGAACGCAGCCTCAGGCGGGAGACGCCCGCCTTACGCCGCGGCCTCGTCTGCCGGGCGCCGCCACCGCGGCGCCACGGCCGCCCGCGCCCCCCGCGAGAGCAGCAGCGGCCAGAACTCCTCCGTCGAGAGCGCCGGCGCGAACAGGTACCCCTGCCCGAACTCGCACCCGAGCGAGAGCAGCTTCTGCCGCTGCGACTCCGTCTCGATCCCCTCGGCCACCGCCGTCATCCGCAGCGTCTCGCTGAGCCCCACGATCGCTGTGGCCAGCACCGAGCCGTCCGCCCCCTGCTCGACCACGTCCACGAACGCCTTGTCGATCTTGAGGATGTCCACCGGGAACCGCTGGAGGTAGCTCAGCGACGAGTACCCCGTGCCGAAGTCGTCGATCGCGATCGCCACCCCCAGCGCCTTCAGCGCCGTCAGACGCGCCATCGTCAGGTCGGTGTTCTGCATCGCCATCGACTCCGTCAGCTCCAGCACCAGCTGCGACGCGTCCAGCCCCGACTCCTCCAGCGCCTGCCGCACGTCCTCCACGATCTCCTGGCTCTGCAGCTGCCGCCCCGAGAGGTTCACGCTGATGCGCACCGGCACCCGCCGCTCCTCGGTCCACCGGCGCGCCTCGCGGCACGCGCGCCGCAGCACCCAGCGCCCGATCGCCACGATCAGCCCCGTGTCCTCCGCCAGCGGGATGAACACCCCGGGGGGCACCACGCCGCGCTCCGGGCTGCGCCAGCGCACCAGCGCCTCGGCGCCGATCACATGCCCCGTGGCCAGCTCCACGATCGGCTGGTACACCAGGAAGAACTCGTCCAGGTCGATCGCGCGGCTCAGGTCCGCCTGCATGTCCAGCAGCTGCAGCGCCGCCGCGTGCATCCGCGGCTCGAACAGCACCGACTGCCCCTTCCCCCGCTGCTTTGCCACGTACATCGCCAGGTCGGCGTTGCGCACCAGCTCGTCCGACGTCTCGCCATGCTCCGTCCGGGCGATCCCGATGCTCGACGTGACGAACACCTCCTTCCCCGCCAGCACGAACGGGCGCGCGAACGCCGTCCCCACCCGCTCCGCGA
>JBILKP010000048.1:0-15238 GCA_044376625.1 Gemmatimonas sp.
CCCCGAGCGCTACGACATCCTGCTGTTCGACGCCGCGGGGCGCACCCGGGTGTACGCCACCCGCGGATGACCGTCCCGCCTGACGGGCTCCCCGGCGTCGCCGTGGAGCCGGCCCGCGCCGCCGACATCCCCGCCATGGTCGCCCTCAACAACCTTTTCGCCCCCGACGGGCTCACGCTCACCCGCACCCCGGCGTTCGTGGCGGGGCACCTGGCCGACTACCAGGTGATCCGCGGCGCCAACGGGGCGGTGATCGGGCAGGTGGCGCTGGACGACTACTCGCCGTCGCTGGTGGAGCTGGTGTCGCTGGCGGTGGCGCCAGAGGCGCAGGGGCGCGGGCTGGGGCAGGTGCTGGTGGCCGCGGCCGAGGCGCTGGCCCGGCGGCGCGGCTACCCCGAGCTGTTCGCCATCTCGCTGGCGGAGGCGCTGTTCCTGCGCATGGGGTTCGCCGAGTCCAACATCGCCGTGTACCCCGAGAAGATCGCGCGGTACCGCGGGATCTCCCGCTCCGAGCTGTCGATCGGGCGGAAGTTCTGCTTCGCCAAGCGGCTCACCGCGCCGGCCGCGTCGGCGCACTGAACCTTGCGCGGCGGCCCCGCCGCACGCGGGGCCCCCACGGTCACGTGGACGGTGGCGCCCCGCAGGCGGCGCAGCCGCCGCAGGTTGGGGAGCAGCGCCTCGTCGCCGTACCAGGCCAGCGCATCCGCGTCCCCCGCCACGGCGGTCCCGGTGACGTGCAGCGGCACCACCGGCACGCCGGCGCGCACCGCCCCCTCGAACAGCGCGGACTTGAAGGGGAGCACCCCCGGTCCGGGCGAGGTGGTTCCCTCGGGGAAGAGCAGCACCTGGCGCCCGCCCCGCAGCGCCTCCTCCAGCGCGGGGACCGCGCGCAGCAGGTCCCGCTTGCGGGTGCGGTCCACCCACACCACCCCCAGGGCGTCGGCGCACCGCCCCACCACCGGCCAGGCGCGCACTTCGCGCTTGCCCACGAACGCGCACCGGTGGTGGGCGAGGACCGCCACGATGTCCAGCCACGAGCGGTGGTTGGCCACCAGCAGCGCGGGGCCGGCGGGGAGCGCACCCTGCCACGCCACCCGCACCCCCACGGCGCGCAGCACGCCGCGGCAGGCGAGGCGCAGCGCCCCCGCCGCCAGCCTCATCCGAAGAACGCCTGCCGCATGTGCGCGGGCATCTGCGCGATGTCCAGCAGCACCAGGAAATCGGTGGTGCCGAACTCCCGGTCCACGGCGGGCGCCCCGCAGGCGCGCGCCCCCAGGGTGAGGTAGCTCTCGAAGAGCGGCGGCAGCGGCAGCAGCCCCGCCGCCGGCTCGGGGGCGGGGCGCGTGCGGCCGGCGTCCCACAGCGCGTGCGCCTCGGCGCGGGGCGGCACCAGGATCCCCTCGTGCAGCGCCCCCCGCGCGTGCACCGCGCGCCACGCCGCGATGGCCGTGTCGGGGTCGGTGCCGGGGATGGAGCAGCAGCCGAACAGGTGCCCCTTGCCGTTGTGCTGCAGGTAGCGGGCGAGCCCGCGCCACAGCAGGCGGATGACGCGCCCCGACCGGTGGGCCGGGGCCACGCAGGCGCGCCCCACCTCCACCGCGTCGCCCAGGATGCGCCCCGGGAGCGCCCCCAGCTCGAACAGCGTGGCGCTGTAGAAGCCGAAGCGCGAGGCGGCCATCACCGCCGTCTGCAGCCGGTAGGTCCCCACCACCGCCCCCGTGGCGCGGTGGACGATGAGCAGGTGGTGGAAGTAGGCGTCCCGCGGGTCCTCGTCGCGGCCGGTGGCGTGGGCCGCGGCCAGCCCCTCCCCCAGCTCCTCGTTGAAGACGCGGTAGCGGAGGGCCTGCACCGCGTGCAGGTCGGCGCGCGTCCAGGCAAAGCGCAGGTCGTAGGCGCCGGCCTCGACCGTGCCGGGGGGGATGGCGTCGGCGTGGTGGGGGAACACCTCCCCCGTGAGCGGCTCGGGGAAGGCAGCGGGAATCGCACCAGCGGGAATCGCACCAGCGGGAATCGCACCAGCGGGCGTCGCACCGGCGGGAATCGCACCGGCGGGCGTCGCGGCGCTCCCCGGGACGGGGGCGAGGGAGGGCGTCATGCGCGGCACGTTCCGTCCCGGGCGTCTCGCCGCCATTGCCGCGGGGCCACGCCGCCGTCACCACCCGGCCACGGTTGCGTGACGCCCGGGGCGACTGGTCGCCCCGCCCTACTGGCCCGGGGGGCGTCCCGCCCGCAGTTTCCCCGGGTCATGGCCACCCCCTACCTGGACCCCCGCGTCCCCCGCCTCATCGACCGGTGGCGCAGCCCCGCCCTGGGGCTCGAGATGCCCATCGTGGCCTATGGCCACGGCGGGTGGCCGCTCCTCCTCTTCCCCACCGCGGCGGCGGACTTCCTGGAGAACGAGCGCTTCTGGCTGGTGAAGGCGATCGAGCCGCTGCTGCTGCAGGGGCGGGTGCGGGTGTTCTCCATCGACTCCATCAACCGGCTGGCGTGGATGGACCGGCAGGTGCCGGTCCCCGAGGCGGCGCGGCGGCAGGCGCTGTACATGCGCTACGTGGAGGAGGAGGTGGTCCCCTTCATCCGCCACCACGCGCGCGACGACGGCGCCCGCGCCCTCACCGCGGGGGCCAGCTTTGGCGCCTTCCACGCCATGAACGCGCTGTGCCGGCGCCCCGACCTGTTCGGCGGCACCGTGGCCATGAGCGGCTTCTACGACCTGGCGGTGTCGTACTTCCACGGGTACAGCGACGAGCACTGCTACTTCAACAACCCCATGTGGTACGTGGCCAACCTGGAGGGGGAGCCGCTCCAACGGTTGCGCCACGACAGCCGTATCGTGATCGCGACGGGGCAGGGGGCCTACGAGGCGCCGGTGCGCTCGCGCGAGTTCCACGACCTGCTGGACCGCAAGGGGATCCCCCACCTCTTCGACCTCTGGGGGCACGACGTCAACCACGACTGGCCGTGGTGGCGGAAGATGCTCCCCCACTTCCTGGAACGGATCGGATGCTGACCCTGCGCCCCCTCGTGCGGGCGGCCCTGCTGCTGGCCGCCGTCTCCCCCGTCGCGGCGGCCGCCCAGCCGGCGCCCCGCCCCGCCGCCGCGACGGCCGCCGCCCCCGCGGGGCAGCCGCTGGCCACCGCGCCCCTCGCCCGCCGCCTGGCGCACGTGCGCGCGCTGCTGCGCACCACGCCGCTGGTGGACGGGCACAACGACCTGCCGTGGGCGCTGCGCAACGCCGCCAACCGCCCGCGCGACGTGGAGGCGTACGACCTCCGCGCCGGCGCCCCCGCCGGCGGCCACACCGACATCGCCCGCCTCCGCGCCGGCCAGGTGGGCGGACAGTTCTGGTCCGTCTACATCCCCGGGGAGATCCGCGACTCCGGCTACGCCCGCGTGCAGCTGGAGCAGATCGACATCGCGCAGCGCGTCATCGACCGCTACCCCGAGGTGTTCGCCCAGGCGCGCACCGCCGCCGAGGTGCGCCGCGCCTTCCGCGCCGGCAAGGTGGGCTCGCTGATGGGGATGGAGGGGGGGCACGCCATCGAGAACTCGCTGGGGGCCCTGCGCGCCTTCCACGCGCTGGGCGCGCGCTACATGACGCTCACGCACAACGTCACGCTGGACTGGGCCGATGCCGCTGCCGACGCGCCGCGCCACGGCGGGCTCACGCCGTTCGGGCGCGAGGTGGTGCGCGAGATGAACCGGCTGGGGATGCTGGTGGACCTCTCGCACACCTCGCCGGCCACCATGAGCGCCGCGCTCGACGTGGCCGAGGCGCCGGTGATCTTCTCGCACAGCAATGCGCGCGCGCTCACCGACGTGCCGCGCAACGTCCCCGACTCCATCCTGCGCCGGCTCCCGAGGAACGGCGGCGTGGTGATGGTCACCTTCGTCCCCGGCTTCGCCTCCGCCAGGGTGGCGGCGCACAGCGCGCGGCAGGCGGCGCTGCGCGACTCGGTGGCCAGGGCGCACCCGGGGGACAATGACGCGCAGTTCCGCGCGGTGGCGGCGTGGCGGCAGGCCAACCCGGCGCCGGTGGCGGTGCTGGCCGAGGTGGCCGACCACCTGGACCACATCAAGCGGGTGGCCGGCGCGGCGCATGTGGGCGTGGGGGGCGACTATGACGGCATCACCGAGGTGGTGGAGGGGCTGGAGGACGTGTCCAAGTACCCGGAGCTGCTGGCCGAGCTGGTGAAGCGCGGGTGGACGGACGCGGAGCTCCGCGGCGTGGCCGGGGAGAACGTGCTGCGCGCGCTGGCGCAGGCGGAGGCGGTGGCGCAGCGGCTGCAGAAGGCGCGGCCGGCGTCCACGGCCACCATCCAGCAGCTGGACCGGCGGCAGCCGTGAGCCCCACCCGTCGCGGGTTCCTCAAGGCCTCGGCGCTGCTGGCCGGGGCGGTGGGGGCTGGGGGTGGCGCGCGCGTGGCGCACGCGCTGGGGGCGTACCGCCCGGACCCCGGCACGCCGCGCCCCGCCGGGCTGCGCATCCTCATCCTGGGGGGCACCGGCTTCATCGGCCCCACGCAGGTGCCGTACGCGCTGGCGCGCGGGCACCAGGTCACGCTGTTCAACCGGGGACGCACCAACGCCGACCTCTTCCCCGGCGTGCCGCGGCTGGTGGGGGACCGCAACCTCCCCGGCGGCCACGACGCGCTCAAGGGGACCACGTGGGACGTGGTCATCGACAACCCCACCACCAATCCGCGGTGGGTGCGGGATGCCGGGCAGGCGCTCAAGGGGCGGGTGGGGCAGTACCTGTTCGTCTCCACCATCTCGGTGTTCCGCGACTATTCGGCGGTGGGGATCGCCGAGGACGGCCCGCTGCACGCCCCCGCGCCGATGGAGGGGGAGTTCGACCGCGCGGCCGCGCAGTACGGCCCCAACAAGGTGCGCAGCGAGCAGGAGGCGGTGGCGCAGTTCGGCGCCGACCGCGTGACCCTCGTGCGCCCCGGGCTCATCGTGGGGGCGGGGGACCTGAGCGACCGCTTCAGCTACTGGCCGGTGCGCATCGACAAGGGGGGCGAAGTGCTGGCCCCCGGCACGCCGGACGACCCCACGCAGTACGTGGACGCGCGCGACCTGGGGGAGTGGATCGTGCGGCTGGCCGAGGGGAAGGTGACGGGGACCTTCAACGCCACCGGGCCCAGGACCCCCACCACCATGGCGCAGCTGCTGTACGGCATCAAGGCGGTGACCACCAGCGACGCCACCTTCACCTGGGTGCCGGCCGATTTCCTGGCGGCGCAGCAGGTGCGCCCCTGGAGCGAGATGCCCGTGTGGGCGCCGCCGCAAGGGGGGATGGCGGGGTTCATGCGGATCGACTGCCGCAAGGCGTACGCCGCCGGGCTCACCTTCCGCCCGCTGGCGGACACGGCGCGCGACACGTTGACGTGGTACCACCAGCGCCCGGCGGCGGAGCAGGAGAAGGCGCGCGCGGGGCTGGCGCCGGAGAAGGAGAAGGCCGTGCTGGCCGCCTGGCGCGCCCAGGCGGGGCGGTAGCATGGCGGGTGCCATGCGCGCGCTGGTGCTGGGCGGCACCGGCTACATCGGGCCGCATGTGGTGGAGGCGCTGCTGGCGGCGGGGCACACGGTGACGCTGTTCAACCGGGGGCAGACCCGCCCCGGGCTGTTCCCCGGGGTGGAGCGGCTGCAGGGGGACCGCAACCGCCCCGACGGGCACGCGGCGCTGGCCGGGCGCACGTGGGACGTGGTGTACGACCTGCCCACGGGGACGCCGTCGTGGATCGTGAACGCGGCGGCGGTGCTGCGGGGGCGCGTGGGGCAGTACCTGTTCGTCTCCAGCACGGCGGCGTACAAGGACTTCACCGCGCCGTTCCCCACCGAGCAGTCGCCCACGCAGGAGCCGGCGCCGCTGGACGCCACCGACGCCGACCGCTCCACCTACGGGCCGCGCAAGGTGCGGTGCGAGCAGCTGGTGCGCGCCGCGTACGACGATGCCGCCGCGGGGAGCGTGGCCACCGTGCTGCGGTGCGGGCTCATCGTGGGGCCCGGCGACCTGACCGACCGCTTCACGTACTGGCCCGTGCGGATCGAGCGGGGCGGGGAGATCCTGGCCCCCGGGCGCCCGGAGGATCCCGCGCAGTGGATCGACGTGCGCGACCTGGCGGCGTGGATGGTGCGGCTGGGGGAGCGGCGCACGGGGGGGACGTTCAACACCGTGGGGCCGCGCACGGTGTGCGGCATCGGCGAGCTGCTGTACGGCACGGCGGCGTGCTTCAGCAACGACGCGCGCTTCACGTGGGTGCCGCAGCCGTGGCTGGCGGCGCAGCGCGTGCGTTCGTGGGGGGACATGCCGGTGTGGAGCCACACCGGCGCGGCCACGCTGGCCTTCTGCACCAGCGTGATCGACGCCGCGCGCGCCGCGGGGCTCACCTTCCGCCCGCTGGCCGACACGGTGCGCGACGCGCTCGCCTGGTATCACCAACGGCCGGCCGAGGAGCAGGCGCGCCTTCGCGCGGGGATGGCCCCCGAGCGCGAGCGCGAGCTGCTGGCCGCCTGGCACGCCACCCGATAGGAGTCCGACGATGGACCGCCTGCTGACCCCCCTGCTGCGCCGCCTGGGCACCATCGAGCCCGGGGAGGAGCGCCCCACGCTGCTGGCCGCGACGTACTTCTTCTTCGCGCTGGCCAGCTACTTCATCCTGCGGGCGGTGCGCGACGCCGCCGGCGTGGCGGCGGGGACCGGGCAGCTCCCGTGGCTGTTCACGGGGACGCTGCTCACCACGCTGGTGATGAACCCCGTGTATGCCACGGTGGTGGCGCGGCTGCCGGTGCGGCGGTTCATCCCGGTGGTGTACCGCGTGTTCATCGCGCTGCTGCTGGGGTTTGCGGCCATCATCAAGTACGGGCCCGCGTCGTGGGAGCCGTGGCTGGGCCCCGCGTTCTGGATCCTCACCAGCATCTACTCGCTGTTCGTCCCGTCGGTGTTCTGGGGGTTCATGGCCGACAGCTTCCGCCCCGAGCAGGGGAAGCGGCTGTTCGGGTTCATCAGCGTGGGGGGGACGCTGGGGGCGCTGGCCGGGGCGTTCCTGACGTCGCAGCTGGCGACGGTGGTGGGGACGCCGGTGCTGATGGTGCTGAGCGTGCTGCTGCTGGAGGCGGCGGTGCAGGCGGCCAGGCGGTTCCCGCCCAGCTTCCGCCCCGAGTCGCGGGCACGCGACGAGGCGCAGCAGCCCGTGGGGGGGACATCGCTGGCCGGCATCACGCACGTGCTGCAGTCGCCGTACCTGCTGGGGGTGTGCCTGTACATGCTGCTGTTCACCATCGGCTCCACGGTGCTGTACTTCCAGCAGGCGGAGATCGTGGGGGCGCGCTACGCGGACCGGGAGGCGCGGACGGCGTTCCTGGCGTCCATCGACACGGTGGTGCAGGGGCTGACGGTACTGGCGCAGCTGTTCCTGACGGCGCGGGTGATCCGGTGGCTGGGGGTGGGGGTGACGCTGGCGATCCTGCCGCTGGTGAGCGTGGTGGGGTTCACGACGCTGGGGGTGGCGGGGACGCTGACGGTGTTCGTGGCGTTCCAGGTGCTGCGGCGCGCGGGGGAGTACGCGGTGACGCGGCCGGCGCGGGAGGTGCTGTACACCGTGGTGAGCGCGGAGGACAAGTACAAGGCGAAGAACTTCATTGACACGTTCGTGTACCGCGGGGGCGACCAGATCGGGGCGTGGAGCTACGCGGGGTTGCAGGCGATCGGGATGAGCGTGGCGACGATTTCGCTGTGCGCGGCGCCGGTGAGCGCGGTGTGGCTGCTGGTGGGGCTGTGGCTGGGGCGGCGGTACCGGGCGCGGGAGGCGGGGGAGCGGCCGGGGGCGGTGGCGGCGCCGACGGGGTGACCCCGGGTTCACTTGACAACGTTAAGTAAATGGGCAATGTTCAACCCATGAACACCGAGGCGATCCGCTCCAACTCCCTGGCCCGGCGCGAACGGCAGAAAGCCGAGACGCGCCAGGCCATCCTGGATGCCGCCCGGGCCCTGTTCGTGGAGGCCGGGGTGGCGGCCACCACCATGCGCGCCATCGCCCTCCGCATCGGCTACACCCCCACCGCCATCTACCACCACTTCCGCGACAAGGACGCCCTCATCGCGGAGCTGTGCCTGGCCGACTTCGGCACGCTGGCCCACGCCCTCCACGCCATCGGCACCATCGCCGACCCGCTCGAGCGCCTGCGCCAGATGGGGAAGGCCTACGTGGGCTTCGCCGTGGAGAACCCCCAGCAGTACCGGTTCCTGTTCCTGACCGAGCTGCCGCAGTTGCAGGACGCGACGGGGCTCCGCCAGCGCCTCCCCGAGGAGGATGCCTTCGACTTCCTCCGGCACTCCGTGGCCGAGGCCATCGCGCAGCGACGGCTGCGCCCCGAGCACACCGACCCCAACCTCGTCGCCCAGCTGCTCTGGAGCGGCGTGCACGGCCTGGCCGCGCTGTGGCTCACCCACCAGTGCGACCCGGTGGTGAAGCTGCAGAACCCGCTGCTGCTGGTGGACGCCATGCTGGGCGGCATGATGTTCGGCATCGCCGTGCCCCCCTCCACCAGCGCCACCGGCTGATCCGCGTTCCGCTCCCCTCATCCATCCCGGTGCTTCGGCACCTTCTTTTTCGCCCCTTCACCTAACGCTGTGTAACTCCTCCATGACGTTCCTATTCCCATCGCCGTTCACCAGCGCGCTGAACCCCAGGCCATCCCGCCCCCCAGCGCCTACGCCGAAGCGCCGCGCCGCGGCCATCGCCACCCTGGCCCTCGGGCTCGCCGCCCCCCTGCTGGCGGTCCCCGCCACCGGCGCCGCCCAGCCCGCGTCGGCACCCCTCCGCGCCCAGCTCGACCAGCTGGTGACCGAGGCGTGGCAGCACAACCTGGGCGCGGCACGGCAGCAACTCGCCGTCACCCGCGCCCAGGCCGCCGTGCGCGAGGCCAACGGCCGACGGCTCCCCGCACTCGCCCTCAACGCCCGCTACTCCGAGTACACCGGCGTCCTCGACGTGGGGGAGTTCATCAACCCCGCCTACCGCGCCCTCAACCAGCTCATTGGCGCCCCGCAGTTCCCCACCAACGTCCGCGCCACCCTCCCCTTCCGCCAGGAGACGCGCCTGGAGGGATCGCTCCCCCTGCTGGCCCCCGAGCTCCACGCCGGGCGCGCCGCCGCCTCCGCCGCGCTGGCGCTCACCGGCGCCGAGCGCGACGGCGCCCTCCGCCAGCTGGCGCACGACATCCAGCAGGCGTGGCTGGGATACGTCTCCGCCGCGCAGCTGGTGCGCGTCCTGGAGGCCATGCGCCCCGTGCTGGACGAGCAGCGGCGCGTGAGCGAGCGGCTCCTGGACGCGGGCACCCTCACCCCCGACGCCGTGCTGCGCGCGCGCGCCGACCGCAGCGAGCTGGAGCAGCAGCTGGCCGAGGTGGCCGGGCAGCGCGATGCCGCACGGCGCGCCGTGAACCTGTTGCGCCAGGCTCCTGACGACGCCCCGCTCCCCCTCCCCGACAGCCTGGACCTGGCCGTGGGCCTCCCCGCCCCCGAGGCGCTGGGGGTGGAGGCGCTGCTGGCGCACGCGCTGGCGCACCGCGCCGAGCTGGCGCAGGCCGACGGCGGCATGGCGCTGGCGCGCGCGCAACGGCGATTGGCCGACGCGGGGACGCGCCCCACGCTGGCGCTGGCCGGCAGCTACGGCCTGCAAGGGGAGCAGTACCGCTGGGACCCGTCGCGCAACGTGGGGCTGGTGTCGCTGGTGCTGTCGTGGCCCATGCTGAACGGTGCGCAGGACGCCCCCCGCCGGGCGCAGGCCCGGGCGCTGGAGGGGGAGGCGGCGCTGCGCCGCCGCGAGGCGGAGGCGGCCATCCGCGTACAGGTGCGCGACGCCCTCGACGCCGTGCAGGTGGCGCGCGCCGCGCTGCACACCGCCGACCAGCGGGCCGCCGAGGCCGCCCGCGCCTTCACGCTGGTGCAGCGCCGCTTCGCCGAGGGGATGGCCCCGCCGGTGGAGTTCCTCTCGGCGCGCAGCACGCACACCGCCGCCGCGCTCAACGCCGTGGTGGCCCGCTACACGCTCGCCAGTCGCCAGGTCGCGCTGGAGCGCGCCGCCGCGCTGCGTCCCCTCCCCAACTGAGCCCCCGCCCATGACCCCGCTCACGCACCCCGCCGCGTCACTGACGCTTGCCCTGCTGCCCCTCCTGGCCGCCTGCGGCGCACCCGCGAAGCCCTCCGCCACGGCCGCCGACCAGCGCACTGCCGACCCCGTGCCGGTGGAGGTGGCCGCGGTCACCGACACCAGCGCCGCCCCCGACGTGGTGGCCACCGGGCGGTACGCCCCGCGTGACGAGATCCCGTTGGCGTTCAAGACCGGCGGCGTGGTGGCTCGCCTGCTGGTGGACGAGGGGGACCGCGTGCGCCGCGGACAGCCACTGGCCGCGCTGGACCTGCGCGAGATCGACGCGCTGGTGGCGAAGGCCCAGGCGGCGGTGGACAAGGCACTGCGCGACCGCGACCGCGTGGCGCGGCTGGCCGCCGACAGCGTGGCCACGCGCGCGCAGCTGCAGGACGCCGAGACGGGGCTGGCGGCGGCGCGCGCCGACCTGGCGCAGGCGCAGGTGAACCGCGAGTACAGCGTGATCACCGCCCCCGAGGCGGGGGTGGTGCAGCAGCGGCTGCTGGTGGCCGGCGCGCTGGCGGCCCCCGGCACGCCGGTGCTGGTGCTGGGGGGAAGCCGTCGCGGCGCCGTGGTGCGCGCCGGCGTGGCCGACCGCGACGTGGTCCGCCTGCGGGTGGGCGACGCCGCGCAGGCGGCCTTTTCCGCCTTCCCCGACCGCACCTTCGACGGGCGGGTGACGCTGGTGGCCCAGGCCGCCGACCCGCGCACCGGTACCTATGCGGTGGAGGTGGCGCTCACCGATGCCGCCAGCGTGCCGCTGGGGATGGTGGGGGAGGTCCGCATCACCCCCCGCGTCACGCCCCGCGGCACATCCCGCAGCACACCCCGCGGCACGCGGGCCTCGACGTCGCGCGCGGCGGGCGTGCAGGGCGGCGCCGTGCCGATGGCGGCGCTGCTGGAGGCGCACGGCGACTCGGCGTGGGTGCTGACGCTGGGATCGCGCCAGGACACGCTCCCCGTCAGGCGGCGGGTGCGCGTGGCCGGCGTGGCCGGCGACCGGGCGCTGGTGGAGGGGGTCCCGCCCGGCACGCTGGTGGTGGCGCGCGGCGCCGCGTTCGTGACCCCCGGGGCCCTGGTGCACGTCCAGGCCGGCCGTCCCGTGGCGGAGGGGCTCCTCCCGTGAGGTGGCTGGGAGAGGTGACGCGCTTTGCGGTCGAGCGGTGGCAGGTCACCGTGCTGCTCTTCCTGCTCAGCCTGGGGCTGGGGGTGTCCAGCTGGCTGACCATCCCGCGGGCGGAGGACCCCGACTTCCCGGTGCCCATCTACACCGTGATCGCGGTGTACCCGGGGGCCACGCCGGGGGACGTGGAGCAGCTGGTGGTGGAGCCGCTGGAGCAGACGCTGCGGGGGCTGGCGCGGCTCAAGAAGCTGGAGAGCAGCAGCCGCGACGGCGTGGGGGTGCTGAAGGTCGAGTTTGACGAGGCGGTGGACGCCGAGCGGACGTACGACGCGGTGGTGCGCGAGGTGAACGCGCTGCGCCCGTCGCTCCCCGCGGGGGTGCAGTCGCTCAAGGTGCGGCGCAACGAGAACTCCGACATCGTGGTGTTCCAGCTGGCGCTGGTGGCGCCGGCGGTGCCGTGGCCGGTGCTGGACGCGGCGGCGAAGCGGGTGGAGGAGGCGGTGGTGCGCGTCCCCGGGGTGAAGGAGGTGGAGCGGCAGGGGGCGCCCCCGCGAGAGCTGCAGGTGACGCTGCGCCCGGGGCGGCTGCAGGCGCTGGGGATCCCCGCGGGGCAGCTGCTGCAGGCGCTGGCCAGCGACAACACCGAGATCCCGGCCGGGAGCGTGGAGGTGGGCACGCAGCGCTACAGCGTGGGGACGAGCGGGCGCTACCGCTCCCCCGAGGAGGTGGCGCGCACCGTGGTGGGCGCCGGCCCGGCGGGGGTGGTGCGGGTGCGCGACGTGGCCGACGTGGCGTGGGGGGAGGGGGAGGCGGTGCACCTGGCGCGCTTCAACGGCCAGCGGGCGATGTGGGTGAATGTTGCCGTGCAGTCGGGGACCAACGTGTCGGCGGTGCGCGACGCGGTGTGGCGCGCGCTGGACGCGGTGGAGCCGTCGCTGCCGGCGCGCATCACGCTGGCGCGCGGCTTCGACCAGGCGCGCAACGTGGAGGCGCGGCTGTCGCGGCTGGGGTGGGACTTCGCCATTGCCATCGGGCTGGTGCTGCTTACGCTGCTGCCGCTGGGGGCGCGCGCCTCGCTGGTGGTGATGGTGTCCATCCCGCTGTCGCTGGCGCTGGCGGTGGCGCTGCTGCAGCTGGCGGGGTTCAGCATCAACCAGCTGTCCATCGTGGGGTTCGTGATCGCGCTGGGGCTCCTGGTGGACGACTCCATCGTGGTGGTGGAGAACATCGCGCGGCTGCTGCGCGGCGGGATGGACCGTGCGCAGGCGGCGGTGGAGGGGACGCGGCAGATCGGCGTGGCGGTGCTGGGGGCCACGGGGACGCTGGTGTTCGCCTTCGTGCCGCTGCTGTTCCTGCCGGGGCTGCCGGGGCGCTACATCCGCTCGCTCCCCATGGGGGTGGTGACGGCGGTGGCGGCGTCGCTGCTGGTCTCGCTCACCATCGTGCCGTGGCTGGCCAGCCGGCTGCTGCCGCGCCACGCGGCCCCGCATGGCAACCGCGCGCTGCAGTGGGTGGAGCGGGTCATCACCGACGGCTACCGCCCGCTGCTGCACCGCGCGGTGGCGCACCCCTGGCGCACGCTGGCGGCGTCGGGGGCGCTGGTGGTGGGGGCGGTGGCGCTGGTGCCGGCGGTGGGATTCTCGCTGTTCCCGGCGGCGGGGACGCCGCAGTTCTACGTGGACGTCACCGCCCCCGAGGGGAGCACGCTGGCGGAGACCGACCGCGCCGTGCGCTTTGCCGAGGGGGTGCTGCGCGGGCACCCGCAGGTGGAGGCGGTGTTCGCCAACGCGGGGCAGGACAATCCCAGCGTGTACTACAACGTGTTTCCGCGCGCCGAGTCGCCGTCGCACGGGCAGCTGTTCGTGCGGCTGCGCCCGATGGGGCTGGTGGCCCAGGAGCGGCTGCAGGACTCGCTGCGCGCGGTGCTGGCGGGGTACGCCGGGGCGGAGGTGGCGCTGGAGCGCTTCATGAACGGCCCCCCCATCGACGCCCCTATCGCGATGCGGGTGGAGGGACCCGACCTGGACACGCTGCGCGCCATCGCGGCGCGCTACGAGCGCGCGATCCGCGCGGTGCCGGGGACGCGGCTGGTGCGCAATCCGCTGCGGCTGCCGCGCACCGACCTGCGGGTGGTGGTGGACCGCGGCAAGGCCGGGGCGCTGGGGGTGCCGTCGGCCGAGGTGGAGCGGAGCCTGCGGCTGGGGATTGCGGGGCTGGAGGCGGGGAAGATCCGGGCCGGCGACGGCCAGGAGCGCGCGCTGGTGGTGCGGCTGCCGCACGCGGGGCGCCCCGCCCCCGAGGCGCTGGACCGCATCCCCGTGGCCAGCGTGACCGGGGCGGTGCTGCCGCTGCCGCAGCTGGTGCAGACGCGGCTGGTGGCGTCCCCCGCGGAGATCGCGCACACCGACCGGCAGCGGTCGGTGACGGTGACCAGCGGCGTGCGCAGCGGCTTCAACACCAACGCGGTGACGCAGCAGGTGCTGGCGGCGCTGGACACCATCGCGCTGCCGGCGGGGTACGCGCTGCGCCCCGCGGGGGAGCTGGAGAGCCGCGAGGAGAGCTTTGGCGGGGTGGGGGGCGCGGTGCTGGTGGCGGTGTTCGCCATCCTGGTGATCCTGGTGCTGGAGTTCCGCGACTTCCGCACCACGCTGGTGGTGGCGTCGGTGATCCCGCTGGGGGTGGTGGGGGGGATCCTCGCGCTGTGGATGTCGGGGTACACGCTGTCGTTCACGGCGCTCATCGGCTTCGTGGCGCTGGTGGGGATCGAGATCAAGACCAGCATCCTGCTGGTGGACTTCACCGACCAGCTGCGGGCGGAGGGGGTGCCGCGCGAGGAGGCGGTGGAGCGGGCGGGGGCGGTCCGCTTCCTCCCCATCGTGCTCACCACGCTCACGGCGATCGGCGGGCTGCTGCCGCTGGCGCTGCAGGGGTCGGGGCTGTACTCGCCGCTGGCGTGGGTGATCATCGGCGGGCTGGTGTCCAGCACGCTGATTGCGCGGCTGGTGACGCCGGTGCTGTACCTGCTGCTGGTGCCGGGGGAGCGGGCTCGGGGGGCGTTATCTTGAGGCCCGCGTGGTCCCCCACCCTGTTCTCAGGAGAGCCGTTGTGCGTGCCGGATTGCTTCCGCTGAGAACCGTGGCGCTGCTGGGGGCCGTCGCCGTGATGGCGCCCGCGGTGGCCGCCCAGGAGGCGGTGGCGCCGCGGCTGGCGCCCGACTCGGGGGCGTCGGTTGCCACGACGGTGGCGCTCACGGGCGGGCTGATCGTGGCGGGGGCCGCCGGGGCGCAGCTGGTGGGGTCCCCCACGGCGTGGCCCAGGAACTGGCGGAGTCTGGGGCACCGGGTTGCCGACCAGACCGGGCTGTACCTGGTGCAGACGGCCACCTACCACACCGTGGGGCGGGCGCTCCGGTACCGCCCGGACGCCGCCCCTTGCCCGCGGGACGGCCTGGTGCGGTGCGCCTTCACGGCCACGTTCACCGCCTTCGACGACGCGGGGCGCCGTCGCGTCAACGTGCCGCTGGTGGCGAGCCTCCTGGTGGGGACCGGTGCGTCGCTGCTGTGGCGCCCGGAGCGGCGCGATGCCGACGCCGCGTGGGCGTTCGTGGGGACGCGGCTGGGGATTCTGTCCGGGGGCTTCGTGGCGGAGCGCCTGGTGGTGGATTGGTGGGCGCAGCGCCCGCACTGATGCCGGTGAGGACACGAACCCTTTGGCCTGGAGGCGGCATGACGCAGTCGGACGCTCCGCGGCACGTGATCGTGGGCGGTGGGCAGGTGGGCGGGGCGCCTTCGGAGATGGCGTTCCAGGCGGACGCCGCATGACGGACGCCGCATGACGGACGCCGCATGACGGACCCACGCACATTTGGCCTCACCGCCGCCGACGGCTACACCCTCGGCGCCGTGCACTACGCGGCCGCCGGCACGCCCACCGGGCGCCTGGTGCTTGCCGGCGCGACCGGG
>JBILKP010000199.1:0-5136 GCA_044376625.1 Gemmatimonas sp.
CGCAGCCAGTCGTCGCGGTGCGCGGCCACGAAGGCGTCGTCCACCAGCTCGGGGTGCTGCGCCGCCACGGCGGCGATCGCCTCGGCCTGCCCCGGCGACAGCCGTTCCGCCGGATCCAGCGTGCGCGCGCTGCGCACGAGCCCCTGCCGGCGCAGCACCTCCAGGATCCCCGGCAGGCACCCGGCGTAGCCGTGCGCCGCGTCAAAGATGGCCGCGTTGGCGCGGGTGAGCGCGGCGCCCCACGCCAGCCAGTCGGCCGGGAGCAAGGGGTCGCCGGCGGCCTGCCATGCGCGGATGCGATCCAACCCCTGCACGGCACGGCGCGTCCACACGGCCCACTGCCCCAGCAACCCGCCCACGAAGTGCCGTGACCGCTCGCCGTGCGGCGTGGCCACGGGGATGCGCGTGAGCAGGTCGTGCAGGATGGCGTCGTCGTTCCCCGTGTACAGCGCCACGTCGTCGCGCCCCGCCGCGGCCACGGCGTCCACCACGTCCAGCGTGGCGTAGCGGTCGAACGGGGCCACCTTGATGGCCACCAGCTGCGGGATCTCCGCGAAGGCGCGCCAGAAGCGCGCCGACAGGCGTCGCCCTCCCACGGCGGGCTGCAGGTAGAAGCCGAACAGCGGCATGGCCTGCGCCACGGTGCGACAGTGGGCCAGCACGGCCGCTTCGGGGGCCTCGCGCCATGCCCCCAGCGACAGCAGCCCGGCGTGGTACCCCAGCCCCGAGGCCACCTCGGCCTCGCGCACCGCCTGCGCGGTGTCCCCCACCAGCCCCGCCACGCGCACGAAGGCCTCGGCGTCGCTCCCGCGCGCCGCCAGCGCCGCGGTGGCCGTCTCCGCCGCCAGCTGCAGCACGGGCGCGTACCACCCCACCGCCGGATGGTGGATGGGAAAGCCGGTCGTGTGCACCCCCACCGCCATCCCGCCGGCGCCGGCCGCCACGTAGTAGCGGGTGAGGGCGCGCTGATGCCGCTCGTCGATGGCGGGTGCCCCGTCGCCCGGCTGCAGCGCCAGCGGATGCGCGGGGATCACCTGGCCGGCCAGCAGCGCCTGCCGCCACGGCGGGAGCGCGTCAGAAGCGCCCATCACGCACCTCGTACCGGGTGGGGCGGTCCAGCAGGCGGCCGCCGCCGCGCACCCAGGCCACCGCCCATGCGCCCAGCGCGTCCAGCGGGAGCGGCTCGTACGGCAGGCGCGCCTGCAGCGCGTCCACGTTGGCCACCAGCGCGTCGGGGGCCTCGGTGCCCACGAACACCGGCGCCTCCCCGGCCGCCGCGCCCAGCCGCTCGGCCAGCGCGCGCACCGCCACCATGGGCCCCGTCACGTTGAGCGCCACCGGCGGCGTGTCGGCCGCCGCCAGCGCGCGCAGCGCGAGGCGGTTGGCGTCCCCCTGCCAGATGACGTTCACCCAGCCGGTGGCCAGGTCGATCGGCGTGCGCGCCAGCACGCGCCGCGCCAGCTCGGTCACGATGCCGTAGCGCAGGTCGCAGGCGTAGAACAGGCGGTACAGCAGCAGCGGCGAGCCGGTGCGCCGCGCCACCGCGGCAAACACCCGCTCGCGCCCGATGGTGCTGGCGGCGTACTCGCCGTCGGGGACCAGCGCGTCCGCCTCGCGCGCGCCGCCGCGCGCCACGGGGGTGCGCCCATACACATTGCCGGTGGAGAAGCACACCACGCGCGCCCCGGCAAACCGCTCGGCGGCGTGCACCGACGCCACCACGTTGTGCGTCCACGTCCCCACGGGATCCCCCGCGGTGCCGAACTTCTGCCCCGCCAGCCACAGCACGTTGGGTGCCCACGGGAGCGCCGCCACCTGCGCCGGGTCGGCCAGGTCGGCGCGCACCACCGTGACGCCGTCGCGCGCCAGGGCGTCGGCCACGCGCGCGTCGCTGAAGCGCGAGACGGCCAGCACGCGACGGGATCGATCGGCGATGGCGCGGCGGGCCATGCGCGCCAGCGAGGGGCCCATCTTGCCGCCGGCGCCCAGGATGACCACGTCCCCCGGGAGGGCGGCCAGCGCCGCCTCCGTGGCCTCGTCGGGGGCCGAGAGCGCGGCCTCCAGCGTCGCCTCGTCGTGCGGGAGGGGCGGGAGGCGGCCCGCGGGCGGTGCGAGCCCCACGGCGATGCCGGCGCTACGCGGCGGCGTCCGCCGCCGGCATCGCGATCCCCAGCTCGGCGGCCAGCGCGCGACGCCCCGTGTCAATGCGGGCGCGCACCTGCGCCTTGAGCGCGGGGACGTCCGCCAGCGTGAGCCCGGCGGTGTCCACCGGCTCCAGCAGCTGCGCCAGCGCGCGCGCCGACCGGAACTGGAAGGTCCCCTTGGCCATCGCCCCGCGCGCGCCGGCGACGGCGATGGGGAGGATGGGAACGCCGGCCTCGATGGCCAGCCGGAAGGCGCCGTCCTTGAAGGGGAGCATCTCCCAGCTGCGCGAGCGCGTCCCCTCGGGGAAGATCATCACCGAGACGCGCTTGCGGAGCCGGTCGCGGCACTGCTCCAGCGCGGCCAGCGTGGATTCGCGCTCGCCGCGCACGAGCTTGATGTCCCCCGCCATGCGCATCATCCACCCCAGGCAGGGCACCTTGAAGAAGGTGTCCTTGCTGAGCCACTTCATCTCCCAGGGGAAGCAGCTGATGAGGAACGGGTCGGCCCACGACTCGTGGTTGGCCACCACGATGTACGGGCGGCGGGGGTCGGGGAGCGTGCCGCGCGCGCGGAAGCGCCACAGCCCGTTGAGGCGCATGGCGGTGACGCCCACCAGGCGGAAGGCGCGGCCGGCGGCGTAGCGCCCCGGGTCGAAGGGGGCGGTGCACAGCCATACGAGCGCCACCACCGGGGTGCCCAGGATGACGACCAGCACGGTCTCCACCCAGGCCCACCAGTTGAGCAGGGTCCGCCCCATCCGGCGCACGGCGGGTGCCCTTACGCGGCGGGCGGTTCGGCGGGGGCGGGTTCCACGGGATCGCAGAAGCCGGCCGCCTTGTGCGCGCCGTCGCAGAACGGCTTCACCGCCGAGGCGCCGCAGCGGCACAGCGACATGGGGCGCCCCTCGGCGCGCGGGGGGATGACGTTGCCCTCGTGATCCACGAGGACCACCTGGGCGGCGTCCTCCGCGGAGAGGCCAAGGGAGCCGTTCTTGCGGACCGTGATGGTGATGGGCATGGCGGGGTGCAGGCGGTGAGGGGGACCGGGGAACGATCAGGAGGGGGCGAGGGCGTCGGTGGCGTGTCGGCGAAGCCGGGCGATCATGGCGGCCAGCCCGCTTTCGCGGGCGCCCAGCCCGATGTCCTGCATGAGCTGCCGCACCAGGTCGCCCGGGAGCGCCAGCGTCACCGCCGGAGGCTGGTCGTTCACGGCCGCAAAGGCAATGGCCAGCACGGCGGCAATGGTGGGCGACTGCCGGGCGTTCACGTCGGCGTAGAAGTGCAGCGTGCCGTCGGGGTTGCGGCGCGGGAAGAGGTCCACGCGCGTCTGGCACTCCGGGACCGTGAAGGGGGCCCGGTCGAGGGCGGCCAGCTCGGGGGGGAGCGGTTCCAGCTTGCGCGACCAGGCGAGGAGCGCCTGCATCTTCTCCTCGCGCCCCAGCAGGCGGAACTGGCGCAACGTGCGGGCCAGCTCCGGCGGGAGGGCGGGGTCGGTGGCGTCGGGCGCGGGGGCTGGGGCCATCCCCCAACAAAGCGGGCCCCGGGGCGGCGGGTCAAGGCACACGGGGGGCGTGGGGGGGGCGGGGGGCATCCCGGGGAACCGGGGTGGCGTTCCCTGCATACAATTGAGGGTCCGGGCATTGGGCCCCACGTTCGCGGCTCCCGCCCCCGGTTTTCCCTCGCCTCCGCCCGCCATGCTCATCCGCCGCCCCGACGACCTCCCCGCCTCCGAGATCACCCCCGAGGCGGTGTACCTGAATCGCCGGGCGTTCATGGGGGCCGCCGGCTCGCTGGCGCTTGGGGCGCTGGCGGCCCCCGCAGCGGCCGCGGCCGCGATGTCTCCCCGGCAGGAGGATGCGATCACCTCCGAGGAGGACGCCACCAGCTACAACAACTATTACGAGTTCGGGACGGCCAAGGAGGACCCCAAGGAGTACGCCAAGGACTTCCGCCCGCGCCCGTGGTCGGTGGCCATCGAGGGGATGGTGAAGACGCCCCGGCGGCTGGACCTGGACGCGCTGCTGGCGCGGTTGTCGGTGGAGGACCGCGTGTATCGGCACCGGTGCGTGGAGGCCTGGTCGATGGTGATCCCGTGGCAGGGGGTGGCGCTGCGCGACGTGATCGCCCGCTGCGAGCCACTCCCGGGCGCCAAGTTCGTGCAGTTCACCACGCTGCTGGATCCGCGCCAGATGCCGGGGCAGCGTCGGGCCATCCTCCCCTGGCCGTACAAGGAGGCGCTGCGGCTGGACGAGGCCATGCACCCGCTGTCCATGCTGGCCACGGGGATGTACGGCAAGGCGCTCCCCAACCAGAACGGCGCGCCGCTGCGGCTGGTGGTGCCGTGGAAGTACGGCTTCAAGGGGATCAAGGGGATCGTGTCGCTGCGCTTCACCGACCGGATGCCCAACACCACCTGGAACGACGTGGCGCCGGAGGAATACGGCTTCTACGGCAACGTGAACCCCGACGTGGACCACCCGCGGTGGAGCCAGGCGCGGGAGCGGCGCATCGGGGAGTTCCGTCGCCGGGCCACGCTGCCGTTCAACGGGTATGCCGCGCAGGTGGCCTCGCTGTACGCGGGGATGGACCTGCGTCGCAACTACTAGGCGGCGCCATGACCGACCTGCGGGGCAGGGTGGCGGCCGGGCTCACGCGCCTGGAGCCGGTGGCGCGTCGGTGGATCCGTCCGGTGCTCTGGGGCGTGGTGGTGCTGCCGTTGGTGGCCCTGATGGCCGAGGGGGTGACCGGCGCGCTGGGGGCCAACCCCATCGAGGCGGTGGAGCACGAGACGGGGGAGTGGACGATCCGTTTCCTCCTGGGGTCGTTGGCCGTCACGCCGCTCATCCGTGCCACCGGGTGGGGGTGGCTGATCGCCCAGCGGAAGTTCCTGGGGCTGGCGGCGTTCTGGTGGGGGCTGGCGCACTTCGGGGCCTATGTGGGGCTGGACTATTTCTTCGACTGGGCGGCGATTGGCGAGGACATCGCCGAGCAC
>JBILKP010000200.1:0-5126 GCA_044376625.1 Gemmatimonas sp.
TTATACGTTGCGAACCGTGTCTCTGCTGCGCCATTCGTCCGAGTCCGCCCCGGGGAGACCATGCGCCTCACGGTGCTTCGATAGACTGGCCCCGTGACAAAGGGTGGCATGACGGCTCGCCGGTCGGGATCTTTCGACACGCGCGACGCGCCGCTCTCGATATCCTCTTCGCCCTCATGACTCTTCCGCCGCTCGATCCGCAGGACTGGGAGCAGTACCGCGCCCTTGCACACCGCATGGTGGACGAATCGCTCGACTACCTCCGAGACGTGCGCGACCGACCCACGTGGACCCCGATGCCGCCACCGGTGCGGGAGCGACTCACCTCCGAGCCGTTGCCGCGCAGCGGCGTGGGCGATGTCGCCGTGTACGAGGAGTTTCTGGCCGACATTCGCCCCTATCCCAACGGCAACATCCACCCGCGATTCTGGGGGTGGGTGATGGGCACGGGAACGCCGCAGGCGGCCATGGAAGATTTCCTCGCCTCGGTGATGAACCCGAATGTCGGTGGCTTCGAGCAATCGCCGGTGCTGGTGGAGCGACAGGTCATCAAGTGGTGTGCCGAACTCATGGGCTTCCCCGACACGGCGGGCGGGATCCTGGTGAGTGGCGGAACGCTGGCCAACGACCTGTGTCTCGCCGTCGCACGACAGAAGGGGGCCGGATTCGATGTGCGCGCGGAAGGACTGCAGGGCGGTCATCCCACGCTGCTCGTGTACGGCAGCACCGAAACGCACGGCTGGCTCAAGAAGGGCTGCGAGTTGCTGGGGCTCGGCGCCGCCGCTTTCCGTCGCGTGCCGGTGCTCGACGACTTCACGGTGAACGTGGCCGAGATGGAAGCGATGATCGTGGCCGACCGCGCGGCCGGTCATCGCCCCATCTGCATTGTCGGTACCGCCGGCACGGTGCAGACGGGCGCGACCGACGATCTCGAGGCACTGGCCGATCTGGCGGCGCGCCAACAGCTCTGGTTCCACGTAGACGGCGCCTTCGGGTCGATGGCGGCGCTGTCGCCCGACACGGCTGCGCAGGTGAAGGGGCAGGAGCGCGCCGACTCGATTGCCTTCGACTTGCACAAGTGGGGCTATCTGCCCTTCGACGTGGCGTGCGTACTGGTGCGCCATGATGCCGATCTCGTGGAGACGTTCTCGGCGCAGGGCGCGTACCTGTCGAGTGAGAAACGCGGCGTGATGGCACAGAGCGGTGTGTTCTTCGCCGACCGCGGCGTGGAGCTCACGCGCAGCTTCAAGGCCCTCAAAGTGTGGATGCGCCTCCGCGCCATAGGCACCGATACCCTCGGCCAGCACATCGCGCGCAACGTCGCGCAGGCGCACCGTCTCGCGGCCCTCGTACAGGCGCACCCGGAGCTCGAACTGCTTGCGCCGGCGCCGCTCAACATCGTGAACCTGCGTTACACCGCGCCGGGGCTCGACGACACGGCACTCGACGCACTCAATCGCGAGATTCTCATTTCACTGCAGGAAGACGGCGTGGCCGTGCCGAGTGGCACGGTGATCCGCTCTCGGTTCGCGATCCGTGTGGCGATCGCGAATCACCGATCGAACGACGCCGATTTTGATGCGCTTGTTGAAGCGGTCGTGCAACGCGGTCGGTCGCTGACGGTCGTGAGATAACGTCAACGCCTATGGCCCATAACGCACAAACCGCGCGGACCCGTGAGGATCCGCGCGGTTTCGTCGCTCTATAGGCAGCGAGCGCGCCTACCGGCTCACGCCTTCGCCAACAACGGCACCAGCAGGAGCGCCACGATGTTGATGATCTTGATGAGCGGGTTGATGGCGGGGCCGGCGGTGTCCTTGTACGGATCGCCCACCGTGTCGCCCGTGACCGCGGCCTTGTGGGCGTCGGAGCCCTTGCCGCCGAAGTGCCCGTCCTCGATGTACTTCTTGGCGTTGTCCCACGCGCCGCCGCCGGTGCACATGGAGATCGCCACGAAGAGCCCGGTGACGATGGTGCCCATGAGCAGCCCGCCGAGGGCCTTGGGGCCGAGGGCGAGGCCCACCACCACCGGCACGACCACCGGCAGCAGCGACGGCTTGATCATCTCCTTGATGGCCGCGATGGTGAGCATGTCCACCGCCTTGCCGTACTCGGGGCGCGCCTTCCCCTCCATGATCCCCTTGATCTCCTTGAACTGGCGGCGCACCTCGACCACCACGCTGCCGGCGGCGCGGCCCACGGCCTCCATCGCCATGGCGCCGAAGAGGTACGGGATGAGCCCGCCGATGAACAGCCCGACGATGACCATCGGGTCGGAGAGGTCGAACGACGTGGCGAGGCCGTTCTTCTCGAGGGTGTGCGTGTAGTCGGCGAAGAGCACCAGCGCCGCCAGGCCGGCGGAGCCGATGGCGTAGCCCTTGGTGACCGCCTTGGTGGTGTTCCCCACGGCGTCGAGCGGGTCGGTGATGTCGCGGACGCTGGGGGGCATCTCCGACATCTCGGCGATGCCGCCGGCGTTGTCGGTGATGGGGCCGTAGGCGTCGAGCGCCACGACGATGCCGGCCATGGAGAGCATGGACATGGCGGCGACGGCCACGCCGTAGAGGCCGGCCAGGAGGAACGCCGCGCCGATGGCGAGGCAGACGAACACGACGGGCCACGCGGTGGAGCGCATGGACACGCCGAGGCCGGCGATGATGTTGGTGCCGTGCCCGGTGGTGGAGGCCTGGGCGATGTGCTTCACCGGGGCGTACTGCGTGCCGGTGTAGTACTCGGTGATCCACACCAGCGCGGCGGTGAGGACGAGCCCCACGGCGCAGGCGCCGAAGAGGCGCAGCTGGGTGCCGGCGGCGGCGATGGCGTCGTCGGGGACGACGGCCGCGGTGACGAACCAGAAGGCCGCCAGCGACAGGACGCCGGCCACGGCGAGCCCCTTGTACAGCGCGGGCATGACGTTGGTCATGCCGGGGGTGGCGCGGACGAAGAAGCAGCCGATGATGGAGGCGATGACGGAGACGCCGCCCAGCGCGAGGGGGTACATGACCGCCGCCTCGGCGGCGGCGGGGACCATGAGGGCCCCGAGCACCATCGTGGCGATGAGGGTGACGGCGTAGGTCTCGAAGAGGTCGGCCGCCATGCCGGCGCAGTCGCCCACGTTGTCGCCGACGTTGTCGGCGATGACGGCGGGGTTGCGCGGGTCATCCTCGGGGATCCCGGCCTCGACCTTCCCCACCAGGTCGGCGCCGACGTCGGCGCCCTTGGTGAAGATGCCGCCGCCCAAGCGGGCGAAGATGGAGATGAGGGAGGAGCCGAAGGCGAAGCCGATCAGCGGGCCGAGGGTGGTCTCGAGGGGCGCGCCCTGGGCGCGGGCCATGAGGTACCACGCGAAGCCGGCGACGCCGAGGAGGCCGAGGCCGACGACGAGCATGCCGGTGATGGCGCCGCCGCGGAACGCCACGGTGAGGGCGGGAGCCATGCCGCGGGTGGCGGCCTGGGCGGTGCGCACGTTGGCGCGCACCGAGACGTTCATCCCGATGAAGCCGCAGGCGCCCGAGAGCACCGCGCCCAGCACGAAGCCGATGGCGGTGTTGACCTCGAGGGCGACGGCGATGACGGCGGCGAGGACGACGCCGACGATGCCGATGGTCTTGTACTGGCGCGCCAGGTAGGCGGAGGCGCCGGCCTGGATGGCGCCGGCGATGTCCTGCATGCGCGCGTTGCCGGCATCCTGGGCAAGGATCCAGCCGCGGGCCCAGACGCCATAGGCGACGGCCACCAGGCCGCCGATGAGCGCCAGCCAGAGGGCGAGGTTTCCGGTCATGAAAATTCCCGGCAGTGGGGAGGAGTGCGGGGGCAACGCCTCAGGTCGCCCCGATGAGCGTTGCTTCCTCGACTCCCCGTCTGCCGGGGTCGATTGGCCAACCCTTGAAAATCGCCGGGGACGGGGAGGGGGGGCAAGGGGGCGGGGCGGCTGTTGGGTGGCCGTTACGCGGAGTGGTGGCGGCGCAGCCTCAGGCAGGACACTCCCAGCCGAAACCCTCGACCCCACACGGACGCCCTACCCCGTCACCGCCCCCGTGGCGGCCGGGCCCACCAGGCGCCGGTACTTCCCCAGCAGCCCCCCCAGGGGCGCCGGCGCCCAGGCCGGCAGCGCCGCCAGCCGAGCCGCCAACACCGACGCCGAGAGCGCCACGTCCAGCCGGCACACGCCCGGGCGCGCGTCAATGAGGACCTCGTCCCCGTCGCACAGCGCCGCCAGCGGGCCGCCATCCGCCGCTTCCGGCCCCACATGCCCCACGCACAGCCCCCGCGTGGCCCCCGAAAAGCGCCCGTCGGTCACCAGCGCCACCTGCTCCCCCACCCCCTGCCCGTACAGCAGCGCCGTGATCCCCAGCATCTCCCGCATCCCCGGCCCGCCGCGCGGCCCCTCGTTGCGGATCACCAGCACGTCGCCCGGCGCGTAGGCGCGGGCGGTGACCGCCGCCAGCGCCGCCTCCTCCCCCTCGAACACCCGCGCCGGACCCCGGTGCACCAGCGTGGTCAGCCCGGCCGTCTTGAGCAGCGCCCCCGCGGGGGCCAGCGACCCGGTCAGCACCACCACGCCGCCCGTGGGGGCCCGCGGCGCGTCGGCCCCCCTCACCACCAGGCCATCGGGAGCCGGGGCCTCGGCCAGCGCCTCGGCCAGCGTGGCCCCCGTGAGGGTCAGCGCCTCGCCGTGCAGGACGCCGCCGTCCAGGAGCGCCCGCAGCACCACCGGCACGCCCCCCACCTCGTACAGGTCGCGCGCCAGGTAGCGCCCCCCGGGGTGCAGGTCGGCCAGCAGCGGCGTGCGCGCGAACACCCGCCCCACGTCCTCCAGCGCGAAGGGGACACCCGCGGCATGCGCGATGGCCGGCAGGTGCAGCGCGGCGTTGGTGGACCCCCCCGTGGCCGCCACCGCCGCACAGGCGTTCTCCAGCGCCGCGCGGGTGACCAGCTGGCGCGGGCGGGGGGCGCCGCGCTGCAGCGCCTCCACCACCAGCCGCCCCGCGCGCCGCAGCATCGGCAGCCGGGCGCTGTACACCGCCGGGATCATGGCGCTCCCGAGCGGCGCGATCCCCAGCGCCTCCGCCACCATCGCCATGGTGTTGGCCGTGTACTGCCCCGCGCAGGCGCCCGCCGTGGGG
>JBILKP010000049.1:0-15145 GCA_044376625.1 Gemmatimonas sp.
GGGCACCCATCGTGCTGGGCCGGGAAACGCTCCGCGCCGGCCGCCTGCAGGCCGTGGTGGCCAACAGCAAGGTGAGCAACGTGGCCACCGGGGCGGAGGGGGTGGCCCGGGCGCGGCGCATGGCCGCCGCGGCGGCCGCCGAACTGGGAATCGCCGCCGATCGCGTCCTGGTGAGCTCCACGGGGGTCATCGGGGTGCCGCTCCCCATCGACAAGATCGAGCGCGGGATCGTGGGGATGGCCGCCGACCTGCAGGAGGACCCGCTGGTGGGGGCGGAGGGGATCATGACCACCGACACGCACCCCAAGGCGCTCTCGGTGTCGGTGGGGGACGCGGTCATCACCTGGGTGGCCAAGGGCTCGGGGATGATCGAGCCCACCATGGCGACGATGCTGGCGTACATCTTCACCGACGCCGCGCTGGAGGCGCCGGTGCTGGACGCGCTGCTGCGCGAGGCGGTGGGGGCCTCGTTCAATCGCCTGTCGGTGGACACGGACACCAGCACGTCGGACACCTGCGCCATCCTGGCCAACGGGCTGGCCGGGCCGGTGGAGGTGGCCGCGTTCCGCGCGGCGCTGGTGGCGGGGTGCACGCGGATGACCGAGCTGCTGGCCCGCGACGGCGAGGGGGCGGAGCACCTGCTGCGGGTGACGGTGCGCGGGGCCGCCTCCGACGCCGAGGCGCACGTGGTGGCCAAGTCGATCGTGAACTCCCCGCTGGTGAAGACGATGGTGCACGGCGCCGACCCCAACGTGGGGCGGCTGCTCATGGCCGTGGGCAAGTGCTTCGCGTGCACCATCCGCCCGGCCTCCACCGACGCCTGGATCAACGGCGTGCAGGTGGTGGCGGGGGGAGAGCGGCTGCCGTTCGACGACGCGGTGGTGCGGGCCACGCTGGCCGCCGAGGTGGTGGAGATTGCGGTGGCGCTTGGCGTGGGGGACGGGGAGGCGCGCGCGTGGGGGTGCGACCTGACCAAGGGGTACGTGGACGAGAACGCCGCGTACTACAGCTCGTGACCGGCTGAAGCGCGCGATGAAGCGCGCGATGAAGCGCGCGATGAAGCGCGCGATGAAGCGCGGGTTGAGGCGCCGGTAGAGGCCCGCGCCTCAGCCCCCCAGCGAAGCCAGGTCCTGCGCGCCGTCGCCGCGCGCCACCGCCGCGGCCAGCCGTGCCCCGAGCGCGCGCAGCAGCGGGAGCTCGTCGGCCTCCCGCTCGAGCAGGAGGCCGACGTCCTTGTCGGCCACCTGCACGGCCAGCTGCGCGGGCAGGTAGCGGCGGGCGGCCATCATGGGGCCGCGGAAGGCCACCGTGCCGGTGAGGTTCACGCGGGCGAGCATGGCCATCACCTCCTGCCGCTGCACCCCGTGCCCCTCCATGAGGGTGAAGACGTCGGCCATCAGCCCCACGGTGCCCAGCACCATGGCATTGCCCGCCAGCTTGTGGCAGGCGGCCAGGTCGGGGCGTTCCCCCACGAACCACAGCTCGCCGGTCATGGCGGCCAGATGGGCGCGCACGTGCTCGAAGTGCGCGGCGGGGCCGGCCACCAGCATCATCCCCTTGGCGGAACGGGCGGCGCCGGGCCCCATCATGACGGGGGCGTGCAGGTAGGGGACGCCCGACGCCGCCAGGGCAGCGGCCCGGCGCGCGGTGCGGGCGGGGCTGGTGGTGCTGTGGTCGACGATCACGGCCCCGGGGGCCATCCCGGGGCGCAGCGCGTCCACCACCGCATCCACGGCATCGTCGTCCAGCAGCACCAGGTGCACGCACGAGGCCCCCTGCACCGCTTCGGCCGGGGTGTCGCACACCTCGACCCCATGCGGGGCCAGCGCCTCGGCCCGGTCGCGCGTGCGGTTCCACACCGCCACCCGCGTGCCACCACGTGCCAGCAGCCCCTCCACGAACGCACTCCCCAACACCCCCGTCCCCAGCACGGCCACCTGCGGCATCCTGCCGATCCCTCGCTCGCATGCGCAACCGCCGGTCCCGCTCCCGCGGCATCGCGGGACCTCCGGGCCGGCGCGTTCTGCTCCTCTGCGAATGAATTCCCGGCCGCGAATACGCAAGCGGCCCCGACCATATGGCGGACGCGGTGACGGTCCGTGCGGGGTCCTGACGGCCCCCCGCGGTACCCCCGGGACGGCCTGCGCGGTCAGCGGCCGCCCGGGCCCGCTGGGGGTGCCTCCCACCGGTTGTCGCCGGGGGTGCGGTCGGGGACGCGCCGCCGCGGGTCCAGCGTGACCGCCTCGATGCGGCGCCCGCCAAAGTCCAGCACCGCCGCAAAGGTGCGCGCGCCCCCGAACCACACCTCCACCGGCCAGGTGACGCGCGCCGTCACGCTATCCACCATCACCGCGTTGCGCATGGGACGGATGGGCGCGCCGCGCGGCGCGAAGCGGACCTCCAGCTCCACCGGCGCGGGCATCTGCCCGTCCTGCGCCACCACCACCGTGGTGCGCGGGCCCCGCACGGTGACCGAGGCGATGCGCGGGTCGGACGACTCGGTGCCAAAGAGCCACGCGTTCCAGAACCACCCCAGGTCGCGCCCCAGCGCCCGCTCCATGAAGAACATCCAGTCCCACGCGGTGGGGTGCTTGAAGCGCCACGCCTCGCCAAAGGCCCGGTGTGCCGCCTGCACCGCGCTGTCCCCCACGATCCCCCCCAGCATGGAGAGCATGAGCGGGGTCTTCTGGTAGGTGGTGAAGCCGTAGAACTGCGGGCCCGCATAGTTGGCGTTCCAGATCATCGGCGGCTCCGCCTCATTGCCGGCGATGGGCCCGTACGACTGCCCCAGCCCATCCAGCACGGGGGGCTTCCCGGCGGCGTCCGCGTCGGAGAGGAGGTTCATGTACTGGTTGATCCCCTCGTCCAGCCAGCCGTGCCAGGTCTCGTTGTTCCCCACCACCATGGGCCACCACTGGTGGCCGGTCTCGTGGTCGGCGGCCCCCTGGTTGGAGTTGATGACCATGGGGTACTCCATCCCCGCGCTGGGGCCGTCCTGCAGCGTGAGCTGCGGGAACGGATAGGGGAACCAGAGGCGCGAGTAGAACTCCAGCGCATGCCGCGTGATCTGCCCCGCGCGGGCAAAGAGCGGGGCCCGCCCCGGCTGGTAGAACAGGTGGATGGGGATGGCCCCGCGCCCGGGGATGGTGGCGCGCGTGGCCTGCCACACGGTGCGGCGCGCGGTGGCCCACGCGAAGTCGTTCACCGAGTCGGCCCGGAAGTGCCAGGTGAGGCGCCCCGTGGCGGAGGGGACCGTGGCCATCCCGGTGCCCGCCTCGTCGGCGCCCACGATGGTGGTGATCGCGTCGGAGGCGGTGACCTGCGCCAGCCGCTGGCGCACCACGGGGGTAAGCACCGCCTCGGCGTTCTGCAGCGTGCCGGTGCCGCTCACCAGCCACCCAGCGGGGACGCTGATGCGCACGTCGTACGAGCCGAAGGGGTTGTAGAACTCCGAGGGGCCGAGGTACAGCTCGGTGTCCCAGCCACGGACATCGTCCAGCATGGCCACGCGCGGGAACCACTGCGTGGGCTGGAAGAGGGTATCGGCCCACCGCTGCACCATGCGGTGCCCGCTGCCCGGACCGCCAGGGAGCCTGTGCGACCACGCCACCTCCAGCAGCGCGCGCGCGCCGCTGGCGATGGGGGTGGCCAGGCGCAGCCGCGCCACGGTGGAGCGCCCCAGCTGCAGCACGTTGCCGGGGGCGCCGGCCGCGGCCCCCTGCTGCGCGGCGACCAGCGCGCGGGCGCCGCTGCTGCCGTCGCCCACGGGAGCGTTGGAGGCCACATCCACCGGCGCGCCATCCACCGCCATCCGCGTGATGACCATGCCGTCGGTCACCTCGGCGGGGACCCACGGCGCGGCATGCGGGTTGGTGCCGAGGAAGTGATTGGGGTACAACTTGAGGGTCAGGTCCCGCAACGCCTCGGGGGACCGGTTGTGCACCGTGATGCGCGCGGTGCCAGTGAGCCGGTGCGTCCCGGGCTCGAGCGCCACGTCGATGGCGTAGTCGGTGCGCAGCTGCCAGTAGCGCGGGCCCGGGCGGCCGGTGGAGTCGCGGGTGCCGGCGGCGAGTGCGCGGCGGATGCCGTTGGGGAGCGGGATGTCCCGCCGGATGGCGCGGGGGGGGAGCGGGCGGGAGGCGGCCGTGGCCCCCGGCGCGCCCTGCGCGAGCAGTGGGGGAAGCGCCCCCCCGGGCATGGCCAGCAGGAGCGCGGGGAGCAGCAAGGACGGTAGCGGGAGGCGGCGGAGACGGGTCATGCCGGAAGCTACCGCGCCGCGCCGCCCCCGGCCTCCTCGGCCCCCACCTCCCGCTCCTGTCGCCAGTGCCGCAGCAGCGCACGCAGCGCCGGAAAGGCCACGGGCTTGACGAGATGGTGGTCGCAGCCGGCCTCGAAGGAGCGGCGGCGGTCGGGAGGCTGCCCCCATCCGGTCAGCGCCACCAGCAGCGCGGGCGTGTCCCCCTCGGCGGCGCGAATGGTGCGCGCCACGTCGTGGCCGCTGGCCCCCGGCAGCCCGACGTCCAGCAGCACCACGTCGTGCGGATCATCCAGCTGCCGCCGCACGGCACACTCCCCGTCGTAGCACACCGTCACGTGGTGCCCGTCGCGCGTGAGCAGCAGCGCCAGCGCATCGGCGGCGTCGACGTTGTCGTCCACCACCAGGATGCGCAGCCCCCGGCGCACGGCGGCGTCGGGACGGGGGGCGACGCGCCCCCCGGGGACCAGCAGCGTGGCGGCCCGGGTGGCGGGGAACCGCACCACGAAGCTGCTGCCGTGCCCGATCCCCTCGCTGTGCGCCGTGAGGGTGCCCCCCTGTCGCACCACCAGCCGCCGTGCCAGCGCCAGGCTGATCCCCAGCCCCTGCCCTGCGCGGCCGGCGTGCGCCGCGATCTCCGCCCGCGGGGTGAACACCGCCTCCAGGTCGGCTGGCGGGATCCCCACCCCGTCGTCGCGCACCGCCACGCGGACGCGCGTGTCGGAGCAGGCCACCTGCACGGCCACCACGCCACCGCGGTGGCTGAAGCGCAGGGCGTTGTGCAGGAGGATGGTGAGCACCCGCACCAGCCGGGGCGGATCGGCCCGCAGCGTGATGGTGCCCGGGGGGCCGTGCCGTTGCAGCCCCACCCCCAGGTCGGCGGCGGTGGCGCGGACGGCCTCACACGCCTCGTCCAGCAGGGCGTCGAGGTCACACGACACCACATGCAGCGGGAAGCGTTCCTCGTCGAGCTCGCGCAGCGCCAGCAGGTCGTCCAGCAGCTGGGTGACGCGTCCCCCCTCCTGTTCGATGACCGTCCGCGCCCGGTGCACCTGCGCGTCGCCCTGCGCGGCGGGCGCCAGCAGCGCGGCGGCGTGCACGATGGGGGTGAGCGGCTGCCGCACGGCGTGCGCCACGGCACCCAGGAGGCGGTCCTGCCGTCGCAGCTGCTCCTGCAGCGCCTCCACCAGCCCCATGTTCTCCAGCAGCAGGCTGACGCCATTGGCGACCGCCACGGCCAGGGCGACGACCTCGGGGGGCAATGGCTCCCCGGCGGGATGGAGCCGGACCTCGCCCAGCCGTTCGCCCTGGCGACTGCGCAGCGTCAGGCACAGCGGCGCAGGCGCGGCGCCGCCGTGGTCGTCCAGATGGGGGTCGTCGGCAGCGGCCGAGGGGGCGTCGGGGCGAAACAGGTCGGCCTCCACGCGACGGGCGCCCGTGAGCTCCTGCAGCACCAACGTGGCGGTGCGGAGGAGGGCGTGGGTGCCCTGCGCCACCTGCAAGGCCACCGAGGCATTGGCCAGCCGGTGCAAGAGCCCGGCGGGGGTGGGGCACTGCACGGCCCGATGCGAGCGGTCGTCGCAGACAAGACAGGCGGTCGGCGCCGAGGCGGTCAGAACGGACTCATGCATTACGGCACCAACCCGCGGCCGGGGGCGTCCGTTCCCGGCGCCGTCCCGGGGCGATGCTACGCCCCAAACGCCGTCGCCAGGCGCGACGCGGAAATGGCGCCGTGCGAGGCGTGCCAGGCCACGCCCCCGCGGTGCAGCACCAGCGCCTGCGGCGACTCGTGGCGCACCCCGGTGGCGGCCGCAATGGCCTGGGAGAGGGGGCGCTCGTCCTGCACCACCACCAGGCGGACCGCCACCGTGGGGTGGGCACGGCGGAAGTGCTCCAGCTGCGCATGCGCCGCATGGCTGATGGGGCAGGTGCGGCTGTGCTTGAACAGCAGCAGCGGTTGCTCGCTGGCGAGGAGACGCGCGGCCTCCTGCTCCGCCGCCGCATGCTGGGCGGGGGCATCGGAGGGCGCCGGGCGTGCCGGGGGCGGGGCGTCCCCCCGTGCCTCGGCCAGCGCGGCCTCGTAGGCCGCGGCCGACTGGGCGCCCACCAGGCGGCGCTGTTCCACGCCGCCCGAGAACAGCAGCACCGTGGGGAGCGCCCGCACCCCCAGCGCGGCCACCGTGGCGGGGTTGGCGTCGGCGTCCAGCGCCAGCACCCGCACCGTCCCCGCGTGCCGCTGGGCGAGCGCCTCCAGCACCGGGGTGAGGGCGCGGCACGGGGTGCACCAGGCGGCCCAGACGTCCACCAGCACCACCCCGGCGGCGCGGGTTACCAGCGCCTCCCACTGGGCATCGGTCACGGGATCAAGCGGCATGCGGGGAAGCTAGGGGGTCCCGCCCCGGGACGGCATCGGGGGCCCGGCCCCGCTGGCGCCGGGGCGCGTGGGGGCGCATGCTCTGGGAGATGCCCTCCCCGTCCCTCTCCCCCCGCGCCCCCTGGGGCGCCCACGCCGCCCGCGACTGGCGCGACGGCGCCGTGTCCGCCGAGGCGGCCGTGGGGGTGGTGCAATCGGGGATGCGCGTGTTCGTGCACGGGGCTGCGGCCACCCCCACTCCGTTGCTGGAGGCGCTGGTGCGCCGCACCGACGTGGAAGGGGTGCGGCTGGTGCACCTGCACACCAGCGGGGAGGCGCCCTGGACCGACCCCGCCCTGGCGGGGCGGTTCCGGTCGGTGTCGCTGTTCACCGGCGCCCCGGTGCGCGCCGCCGTGGCGGAGGGGCGCGCCGACTACGTGCCGGTGTTCCTGTCGGATATCCCCGCGCTGTTCCGCTCGGGCGCCTGCCCGCTGGACGTGGCGCTGGTGCAGGTCTCCCCCCCCGACCGGCATGGCTGCTGCTCGCTGGGCACCAGCGTGGACGTGGCGCGCGCAGCGGTGGACGCGGCGCGGTTCGTGGTGGCGGAGGTGAACGCCCGGATGCCGCGCACGCACGGCGCCGGCGCCATCCCGCTGGCGCGCTTCGACGCGGTGGTGGCCACCGACCGCCCGCTGCCGTCGCACGAGCCGGAGGCTCCGGACGCGGTGGCGCAGCAGATCGGGGCGTTGGTGGCGGCGCTGGTGGAGGACCGCAGCACGCTGCAGATGGGGATCGGGACGATCCCCAACGCGGTGCTGGCGCGGCTGCACGAGAAGCATGACCTGGGGATCCACACCGAGTGCTTCAGCGACTCGCTGGTGGCGCTGGTGGCGTCGGGGGCGGTGACCAACCGCTTCAAGGCGGTGCACCCCGGGCGGATCGTGACCAGCTTCGTGGACGGCTCGGCGCGGCTGTACGACTTCGTGGACGACAACCCGCTGGTGGAGTTCCACCCGTCGGACCGGGTGAACGACACGGCGCGCATCAGCCGCAATCCGCGGGTGGTCGCGGTGAACTCGGCGCTGCAGGTGGACCTCACGGGGCAGGTGTGCGCCGACTCGCTGGGGCACCGCGTGTACTCGGGGATCGGCGGGCAGATGGACTTCATCCGCGGGGCGGCGCGCTCGCGCGGGGGGAAGCCGATCATCGCGCTGCCCTCCATGGCGGCGGGGGGGCGCGCCTCGCGGATCGTGGCCGAGCTAGCCCCGGGCGCCGGCGTGGTGACCACACGCGGGCACGTGCACTGGGTGGTCACCGAGCACGGCGCCGTGAACCTGCACGGCGCCACGCTGCGCGAGCGGGGCGAGCGGCTGGTGTCCATCGCGCACCCCGATATGCGCGCCGAGCTGCGGCGCGACCTGCAGCGCCTGCGGCTGGCCGACTGAGCCGCCCCGCCGCTTCCCGGATTCCCCTCACCCGTTCCCGCGTCTCCCCATGGCCTACCTCTGGCTCAAGTCCTTCCACCTGGTGTTCCTGGTCAGCTGGATGGCCGGGCTGTTCTACCTGGTGCGGCTGTTCGTGTACCACGCCGAGGCCGACGGCGACGCGGAGCCGCGGCGCGGGATCCTGCGCGGGCAGTACACCGTGATGGAGACGCGGCTGTACCGGCTGATCACCACGCCGGCGATGGTGCTGACGTGGGGGACCGGGGTGTCGATGCTGGCGCTGCAGCCGGCGTACCTGGGGGAGGGATGGCTGCGGGCCAAGCTGGCGCTGGTGGTGCTGCTGACCGTGTACCACCTGGCGTGCGCGCGGGTGATCCGCGGGCTGGCCGAGGGGCGCAACACCCGCACCGGGGAGTGGTTCCGGGTGATGAACGAGGGGCCGACGCTGGTGCTGGTGCTGGCGTGCCTGCTGGTGGTGTTCAAGCAGGCGATCGCGTTCAGCACCGTGGGGTGGGCGGCGGCGGTGACGGTGGCGCTGGTGTGGCTGGGGTACAAGGGCTACGCGGTGGCACGGAGGCGTCGGGGCGCGTAGCCGGGGTGGGGCGCAGGTGAAAGGCCCCGGCGGATGCCGGGGCCTTCGTGAGGGGCGCGGAACCCGCCCGCGACCGGATGCCGGCGTCGGTGGCGCGGCGGCGGGGGACGGCCTGGGGACGCGGCCGCGCCGCCCCCCCACTGCCGGCCGGCCCCCGCGCCGCCGCGCGGGCGCGGGTCACCGCACCGAGTTGACCATGTCGAAGATGGGGAGGTACATGGCCACGATCATGCCGCCCACCACCACCCCGAGGAACACGATCATGATGGGCTCGAGGAGCGACAGCAGCCCGCTCACCGCGGCGTCCACCTCGTCGTCGTAGAAGTCGGCGATCTTGGAGAGCATCTCGTCCAGCCCGCCGGTCTGCTCGCCCACGTTGATCATGCTGATCACCATGGGGGGGAACACGCCGCTCTTGTCCAGCGGGCCGGCGATGGTGTCACCGCCGGCGATGCTGGCGCGGCTCTGCATGACGGCGTCCTCGACCACGCGGTTGCCGGCGGTGCGGGCGGTGATCTCCAGCCCGTCCAGGATGCTCACGCCGGAGGAGACCAGCGTGCCCAGCGTGCGGGTGAAGCGGGACACCGCCGACTTGCGCAGCACGTCGCCCAGCACGGGCACCTTGAGGAGCAGCGCGTCGATGACCAGCTGCCCCGACGACGTGGCGTAGTACCGGCGCAGGGCGACCACCGTCCCCGCCCCACCCAGCAGCAGCATCCACCAGTACTGGTTGAGGAAGGTGGAGAGCCCGATGACGATCTGCGTGGGGAGGGGAAGCTCCATCCCGACACTGGCGAACATGGCCGAGAAGACGGGGATCACGCGCCAGAGCAGCACCACCACGCACAGCGCGGCGACGCAGAGGATGACGGTGGGGTAGATCATGGCGCCCTTGACCTTGCGGACGAGGGCGTCGTTCTTCTCCATGAACACCGCGAGGCGGTTGAGGATGACGTCCAGGATGCCGCCCATCTCCCCGGCCGCGACCATGTTGGTGTACAGGTCGTTGAAGGCCTTGGGCTGCTTGCGCATGGCGTCGGCCACGGTGTTCCCCTGCTCCACGTCGGACACCACGGCCCGGACGGCGGCGGCCAGGGCGGGGTTCTCGCTCTGCCGGGCGAGGATGTCCAGCGCCTGCACCAGCGGGAGGCCGGCGTTCACCATGGTGGAGAACTGCCGGGTGAAGATGACCACGTCGCGCATGGCGATCTTCCCCCCGGCGCCCTTGGCGGCCGCGCGCACCTCCTCGACCTTGACGACGGTGAGGCGCTGGCGCCGGAGGCGGTTGACGGCCTCGTCACGGGAGGGCGCGTCGATGGACGCGTTCTTCACCTGGCCGGAGGCGTTGCGGGCGGTGTACTGGAAGACGGGCATCGGGGGCGGGGCGGGGGGGGGATCAGCGGCGGCCGACGGCGGCCAGCGGCCGCGCCGGCGCGGCGGCCGCGGGGCCGAGGTCGTCCAGCGGGGACTTGCCGATCATGCGCAGGAAGTCATTGGGGTCGGAGGTGGCGCGGAGGCACTCCTCGGCGGTGACCTGCCGGGCCATGTACAGCGCGAAGAGGGCGTCGTTCAGGGTCTGCATCCCGAACTTCTTCCCCGACTGCATCATGGACAGCACCTGGTGCACCTTGTCCTCGCGGATGAGCGCCCGGATGGCGGGGGTGACCACCAGGACCTCGGCGGCCAGCGCGCGCCCCCGGCCGGAGGCCTTGGGGATGAGCACCTGCGTGACGACCCCCTCCAGCACGAACGCCAGCTGCGCGCGCACCTGCGCCTGGTGGTTGCTGGGGAACACGTCGATGATGCGGTTGATGGCCTCGGCCGCGCTGTTGGTGTGCAGCGTGGCGAACACCAGGTGCCCGGTCTCGGCGATCGTGAGCGCCGCGGCCACGGTCTCCATGTCGCGCATCTCGCCGATGAGGATGACGTCGGGGTCCTCGCGCAGCGCGTACTTGAGCGCCGAGGCGAAGCTCCGCGTGTCGGCCCCCACCTCGCGCTGGTTGATGATGCAGTTGCGGTGCTTGTGGATGAACTCGATCGGGTCCTCCACCGTGATGATGTGCCCGTCGCGCTCGGTGTTGATCTTGTCGATCATCGCCGCGAGGGTGGTGCTCTTCCCCGACCCCGTGGGGCCGGTGACCAGCACCAGCCCGCGCGGGCGGTCGGCAAACCCCGCCACCACCGGCGGCAGGCTGAGCTCCTCGAAGGTGCGCACCTTGAAGGGGATCTGCCGGATGACCATGCTCACGCAGCCGCGCTGCTTGAACACATTGCCGCGGAAGCGCGACAGGTTGGCGATGCCGAAGGAAAAGTCCAGCTCGTCCTCCAGCTCGAAGCGCTTCTTCTGCGTCTCCGTGAGCACCGAGTAGGCCAGCTGCAGCGTGTCGCGGGGGGCCAGCACGTGGGTCACCTGGGACCGGACGATGTGCCCGTCGACGCGCAGCTTGGGGCCGTCGCCCACGGAGAGGTGCAGGTCGGAGGCGTCGCGCGCGATCATCTCCTCCAGCAGCGGCCGGAGCGAGAGCGGCTCGGCGGCCGGCACGGCGGGGGCGGCGAGGGGCACGGTCACGCGGAGGTCTCCCGGATCACCTGGTCCAGCGTGGTGACGCCCTTGAGGACCTTGAGCCAGCCATCCATGCGCAGGGTGAGCATCCCCTGCTCGATGGCGCTGTCTCGCAGCTGCTGGACGTCGGCACTGGTCATCACGAGCTTCTTGAGGATGGGGTTCAGGAACATGACCTCGTAGAGCCCCTGCCGGCCCTTGAGGCCGGTGCCGCCGCAGGCGTCGCACCCGGCGCCGCGGAAGAAGGGGAGCTCGCCGATGGTGGTGTCGGGGGAGAGGCCGGCCAGCAGCGGGGCGGCCTCGGGGGTGGCGCGGGACCGGGCGTCGGCCAGCGCCTCCGCGGTGAAGCGGAGCGACCGGAGGGTGGTGGCGGCGGTCACCTTGGCCCCCGCCAGCTCGGCGACGTCGGGGACATACTGCACCTTGCACGCGCCGCAGATGCGGCGCACCAGGCGCTGGGCGAGGATGAGGTTGAGCGCCGAGGCCACGTTGAACGGCTCGAGCCCCATGTCCAGCAGGCGCGTGATCGTCTCCGGCGCCGAGTTGGTGTGCAGCGTGCTCATCACCATGTGCCCCGTGAGCGCCGCCTTCACGGCGATGCCGCCGGTCTCGAGGTCGCGGATCTCCCCCACCATGATGATGTTGGGGTCCTGCCGCAGGAACGCCTTGAGCGCCGCCGCGAAGGTCATCCCGATCTCGGTGCGCACCAGCACCTGGTTGATCCCCATGAGGTTGTACTCCACGGGGTCCTCGGCGGTCATGATGTTCACGTCGCCGGTGTTCACCTTGGAGAGCGCGGAGTACAGGGTGGTGGTCTTCCCCGACCCCGTGGGGCCGGTGACCAGCACCATGCCGTAGGGGTTGGAGATCGCCTCCATCAGCTCCCGCTCGGCGCGCGGCTCGATCCCGAACTTCTCCAGGTCGAGCGTCAGGTTCCCCTTGTCGAGGATGCGCAGCACCACCTTCTCCCCGAACAGCGTGGGGAGCGTGCTCACGCGGAAGTCGATGACCTTCCGCCCCACCTTGAGCTTGATGCGCCCGTCCTGCGGGACGCGCCGCTCGGCGATGTTCAGCGACGCCATGATCTTGAAGCGCGAGATCAGCGCCGCCCGCATCTTGAACGGGGGCTTCATGACCTCCTGCAGCGCCCCGTCGATGCGGTAGCGCACGCGCAGCTCGTGCTCGAAGCACTCGAAGTGGATGTCCGACGCCCCCTTGATCACCGCGTCCTTGAGGAGGGCGTTGATGAGGCGCACCACGGGCGCCTCGTCCACCGCGCCCGCCGGCGCCTCGGGCACGTCGTCCTTGACCGCCTGGAGGACCTCGACGTCCTCCTCCTCCGCGGCGACCTGCTCCAGCACCTCCGCCATCTGCAGCTCGGCCGCCTCGTAGTTCTTCTCGATCGCGTTGCGGATCGAGAACTCCCCGGCGAGCACCGGCTGGATGTCGAAGCGGGTGATGAACTTGAGGTCGTCCATCACCCCCATGGCCAGGGGGTCGGCGATGGCCACGGTCAGCGTCCGCCCGTCCAGCTTGAGGGGGAGCACCGAATGCCGGTAGGCCAGCTCGGCGGGGATGAGCTTGAGGAGCCGGAGGTCGACCTTGAAGCGGGAGAGGTCCACCGCCGGGAGGCGGTACTGGCGCGCCAGCATGCGCACCACGTCCGTCTCGGACACCAACCCCAGCTTGACGACCGTGTACCCCAGGCGCTGCCCGGGGGAATTGACGTGCTCCTCCAGCGCGCGGATGAGCTGCTCACGGGTGAGCAGCCCCTCGCGGATGAGGAGCTCGCCAATCCGCTCGGTGGCCCGACCGGACAGGGTGGAGAGTGGGGCGGTCGGTGCGACGGGGGCAGCCATGGGGACGAATGAGACCGGGACAGTCACTGGGGCGGCCGGGGGGGCGCCCCCGGCTCGCTCTCGGGGTAAAGACGGGGGCGCGGCGAAAATGTCACGGCGGGCGCCAGCACCCGGAGCGTGGCCGGGCCGATCCCGGGGACGCGCCCCAACTCCTCCAGCGAGCGGTACGCCCCGCGCGCGGCGCGATCGGCGACGATGCGCCGGGCCAGCGCCGGGCCCACCCGCGGCAGCCGCTCCAGCTCCTGGGCGCTGGCCGCGTTCACGTCCACGGGGCCCGGCGGCGGGGCGTCCCGCGCCCCCGCCGCCCGCCGGGCCCGTCCGCTGCCGGCGGAGCGCCGGACCGACACCCGACGCGCGGAGTCCACCGCCTGGCGCTGCCGCTGGAGCGGAGCGCGCCCTCCGCCCCCCGCCGCGGCCCCGGCGCCGCCGCGCCCCACCACCGGCGGGAGCGGCGCGGCGCCGGCCCACACCCGCATGCCACCCCCCAGCAGGGTGACCCCCAAGAGGAAGAGCAGCGCCTGACGTTCCGCAGCGGTGGGCATGCCCCATGGTGGGGCTTCCCACCCCGCCCCACCAAACCCCGGCTCCGCCCGCGGGCCCATGGCACCGCTCGGCAGGGGGGGCGACCGCCCGGCGCCGCTACCGCAACTCGCCGGCGAAGAAGCGCAGCTGGAGCACGGCGCTGAAGATCAGGTTGGTGGTCTGCCGGTTGTAGTTGCGGTCGAAATTCACCACCTGCGACGCCGTCACGCTGAAGGTGAGCAGCTCCGACAGGTCGGTGTCGCCGTTCAGGTTGAACGCCCGCCGCCCGTTGCTGGTGAGCACCGAGGCGCCCGTGCCCGTGGCACTCCCACCCGTCTCCCCCCCGGGGGTGGCCACCCCCTCCACCACCGACCGCGTCTCCTCCGACTGATAGGAGAGCGCCACGCGCAGCGGCGGCGTGCGCGGGTTCCACCGCCGGGGCAGCTTGAAGCGCCGCGACAGGTCCAGCGACATCCGCCGCGTGTCCCCGGTGGTCACGGCACCGGGGCGGATGTCCTCGCGCCGCGTGCGGTCCATCGAGCCGTTGGTGGTGAGCCCGCCAAACAGCGCCCAAGTCACCGACCCGGAGATCGGCCGGCTGCGCGCGACCGTCCGGCCGCGGTCGGCCAGCCCCCCCGTCTCATTGGGCACCACGGTCTCCTGCTCCGACACCACGTAGCGCCCGTTCAGGTTCACCAGCGTGACCAGCCGCCGCAGCCGCACCGGGCGCCAGCTCCACCGCACCGTCAGGTCGGGGTCCACCTGCTGGGTGCTGGTGATCACCGCCTGGAACCCGTCCAGCACGCGCCGCGTCCAGCTCTCGGTGGTCCCGCGCTCCAGCCGCGACTGCACCGTGAGCGACAGCGGGAGGTTGAGCGAGCCGATGACCGCCCCCCGCTGCTGCCGCCCCGCCGTGGTGGCCAGGCGCGTGGTGGTGCCGCGGAAGTCGTCCACCGAGCCCAGCCCGAACTGGTAGTCCCAGCCGGGGCGATAGCTGGTGTTGTCGTAGTTGGAGGTGAGCCCCTGCTGCCAGGAGAGGTCCACCGGGCCCAGCAGGCGGGCCAGCCGCGCGCGGGCCCCCGTGGCCCCCGGCGGGAGCAGCCGCGACAGGTTCACCACCGTGCCGGCCGACAGGTTCTGCGACGCCCCCAGGCGCCGCGGCAGGCGGTACGCCCCCGTGGTGTCGTTGGTGCGCAACAGCACCCGGGCATTGGGGTCGGCCACCACGCCGTACGTGGAGCTGAAGTCCAGGCGCGGCACGAACCAGCCGGTGGCCACCGGCTGGAAGAGCACCGTGGAGGTGACCGAGCGCTCCCGCTCGAGCCCCACGTCGGCCCCCAGGACGCGCCGGCGCTCGGCCGCCGCCGCGACGCCCCGGTCGGTGGAATCGGGGAGGAGCGCGCCGGTGCGGTAGTCGCGCAGGTCGAACAGCTGCCGGGCACTCACCGAGGCCGACAGCGCCAGCGTGGGCCGGAACTCCAGCGTGCCGCTGTTCTGCCACACGTGCGTGAGCGACGTGACCCGCTGCCCCGTGTCGTCGGGGACGGCGGCGGCCT
>JBILKP010000201.1:0-5079 GCA_044376625.1 Gemmatimonas sp.
GGCGCAGCGTGCGCCACGCGGTGCGGAGCGCGCGCGTGAGCGGGAGGCGGTCGATGAGGTTGACCACGCCTCGTTACCGCTTCTTGCCGCCGGCGGGGGCGGGCGGCGCGCCGCGGGGGGGGGCGGGGGGGGCGTCGTCCACGGCGGCGGGGCTGGTCAGCGGCGCCAGGTCCCCCTGCAGGAGGCCGCCGGGCTCCACCTCCAGCCGGCCGTAGCGCACGGTGCCGGTGACGCGCCCCGAGGCGCGCACCACCAGCGCGGAGCGCGCCGTGAGGGTGGCGGGCCCCTCGCCCTGCAACTCCACGGTGTCCGCCTCCAGCGTGCCGCTCACGCGCCCCTCGGGGCCCACCAGCACGTCTCGCGCGGTGAGGGCGCCCTCGAGCGTCCCGTGGATGACCGCGCGCCCCGGGACGGTGACCGTGCCGGTGAGGGTGACGCCGGAGCCAAGGGTGAGGTCGCCGGACATGGCAGGGGAGGGGAGCGGTGGGGCGGGAACGGCTCAGCCGTGGAAAGCTGCCCCGGGGGTGCCGTGGAGGAAAGGTGCCCGGCGTCACGGATTGTCCCGTTCGGCGGATTTCCACATGGCGTTAGGTTTTCCGCACGCGCCCCTCCGCCCCACCAGTCGCCCCGCCACCAGGCCACCTCCGAGGCCCGTCCCGTTGTCGACCATGCTGAACATCACGGTACTGCTGGGCGGGGTGTCGGCGGAGCGAGAGGTCTCGCTGTCGTCGGGGCTGCGGGTGGCGGCGGCGCTGCGGAGCCTGGGGCACGCGGTGACGTGCCTGGACCCCGCGTCCGATGTGCTCACCGAGGCGGAGGAGGCGCAGCTGCTGGCGGCGGGGGTGGGGAGCGCGCCGCCGTCGCTGGAGGCGCTGCTGGCGCTGGCGAGCGGCGGCGGTGGGGGGCCCTCGCTGTCGCCGTCGCTGGCGTTTCACCCGGCGGTGACCGGGGCGGACGTGGTGTTCATCGGGTTGCACGGAGGGCAGGGGGAGGATGGCACCGTGCAGGCGCTGCTGGACCTGGCCGGGGTGTGCTACACCGGGTCGGGGCACCTGGCCAGCGCGCTGGCGATGGACAAGCACCTGTCCAAGGTGGTGCTGCGGGCGGCCGGGGTGACGGTGGCCGACTGGGTGATGGCGCCGGCGCCGGCCAGCGGGGCCACGCTGGACGTGGCGGCCACCGTGGCGGCGCTGGGGCTGCCGCTGGTGGTGAAGCCGTCGGCGCAGGGGAGCACGGTGGGGCTGTCCATCGTGGAGACGGCGGACGCGCTCCCGGGGGCGGTGGCGGAGGCGTTCCGGTACGACCGGGCGGTGATGGTGGAACGGTTCGTGCCCGGGCGGGAGTTGACCGTGGGGATCGTGGGGGAGGCGGTGCTCCCCGTGATCGAGATCCGTCCGGCGAAGGCGCTGTACGACTACGAGTGCAAGTACACCCCCGGGATGGCGGAGGAGTTCGTGGCCGAGTTGCCGGAGGCGGTGGCGGAGCGGCTGGGGGCGCAGGCGCGGACGGCGTTCCAGGCGCTCGGGCTGTCGGGGTATGCGCGGATCGACTTCCGGCTGGACCCGGCGGGGGAGCCCTACTGCCTGGAGGCGAACACGTTGCCGGGGATGACCCCGACGAGTCTGATACCGCAGGCGGCCGCGGCCGCCGGCGTCTTGTTTCCCGCCCTGTGTGCGCGCATTGTGGACGAGGCCCGCGCAGCGCGGGGGCTGCGGCGCGCCTGAGCGGGCGCCCCGTGTCGCGACCACCCGCGCGTCCTTCCTCCCCGCCCATGTCGCCCTTTTCCTCCGACGAGTACGACGCGCCCGCGCGAGTGTCGGCCGTGGCCTGGCTGATGGGGACGTGCGTGGCCGTGTACTTCGTGCAGGCCACGCTGCTGGGGGACGCCGTCGTGGGCTGGCTGGGGTACCGCACCGGGGATGTGGCCGGCGGGCGTCCGTGGACGGTGCTGAGCTACCAGTTCGTGCATGGCGGGCTGCTGCACCTGGTGCTCAACCTGTGGACGCTGTGGCTGTTCGGCCCGCGGGTGGAGCAGGCGATGGGGCGCGCGACCTTCACCTGGTACTACCTGTGGTGCGGGGTGGGGGGGTGGGCGCTGCATGCGGCACTGCACGGCGGCACCAGCGTGCTGGTGGGCGCGTCGGCGTCGATCCTGGGGGTGGCGGTGGCGTACGCCTCGCGGTGGCCGGACGACGAGGTGCTGTTCTTCGGCGTGGTCCCGATGAAGGTGTACTGGCTGGTGGTGTTCATGGCGCTGGTGAACATGCTGAGCGCGGTGACCGACCGGGGGACCGGGGGCGGGACGGCGTACCTGGCGCACCTGGGGGGGATGGCGGCGGGGTGGCTGTTCCTGCGGGCGCCCGGCACGGGGAGCCTGGACCGGTTCCGGCAGCGGATCAGCCATGCGCCCGACCTCGGGGACGAGACGCCACGGGCGGTGCCGCGGAGCGCGCGCCCGCGGGAGCGCGAGGTGGACGACATCGTGGCGCAGAGCCGGGCGGCGGTGGGGCGTGCGCGCCCCGCGGTGCCGCAGGCCCCGGTGCGGGAGCCTGCGCGGACGGCGGTGGCCCCCGAGCCGATGACGGCGCTGGACGCCGTGCTGGACAAGATCGCGGCGGAGGGGATGGAAAGCCTCACGCCGGCGGAGCGGCTGCTGCTGGACGAGTGGTCGAAGCGGCTGCGGGCGCTGTCGGAGGAGTAGGCGGGGGGCGCGACGGCTGGTCGGGTGGAGCGCGGTCCGGGGCCCTGCGGTCCCGGACCGATTAGTTTCCGGGCATGCCCAAGCCCGAACTGCTGGAGACGTTTGCCAATCCGTATGCCGACCGGGCGTACGAGATCTTCATGGAGACCACCGAGTTCACCTCGCTGTGCCCGCTGGGCGGCGTGGAGACTGACGCGGTGGAGCTGCGCCTGCTGGAGGGGGGCGCCCCGGACTTCGCGACGATCCGGATCACGTACACCCCGGCGGCGTCGTGCCTGGAGCTCAAGAGCCTCAAGCTCTACTTCTGGAGCTTCCGCAATGACGGGATCTTCTACGAGCGGGCGGTGAACCGCATCCTGGACGACCTGGTGGCGGCGTGCCAGCCGGCGGCGATGACGGTGGTGGGGGATTTCAACGTGCGCGGCGGGCTCAAGAGCATCATCACGGCGCGGTACGTGGCGGTGTAAGGGTCGGGGCGCCTGGCCGTGCGGCGGGCAGCACGGTCCTTGCGAAGGGCGGGGGGGTCCGAGCTCCATCGCGCTCCCCCTTCCGCCCTTCCGCCATGCCTACCACACGCGTCCCGCGCCGTTTCGCCCTCGCGCTCCTGCTGGCGCTCCCTGCCGCCCTGCTGGCGGGGTGCGACGACGACGACCCCAACGGCGTGGAGCCGCTCGAGCCCACCGTGGCGGAAGCCGCGGCGTCCACGGCGCAGCTCTCCACGCTGGTGACGGCGCTGACGGCGGCCGGGCTGGTCCCGACGCTCAACGGCACCGGTCCCTTCACGGTGTTCGCGCCCGTCAACAGCGCGTTCGAGGCACTGCCCGCCGACGTGGTGGCGCGGCTCCTGGACACCGGCAACCGCGACATCCTCACCAAGCTGCTGACCTTTCACGTGGTCCCCGGGCGGATCACGGCGGCCCAGCTGCAGAACGGCCAGGTGCTGACCACGGTGGAGGGGACCACGCTGCCGGTGACCGTGGCCAACGGGGTGGTGACGGTGGGCGGCGCCCGGGTCACCACGGCGGATGTCAGCGCCTCCAATGGCGTGGTGCACCTCATCGACGGCGTGCTGCTGGGGAGCCTGGACATCGTGGACCAGGCCGTCGTGCGCGGGTTCAGCGCGCTGGTGAGCGCCGTGACCACCGCGGGGCTGACCTCCGCGCTGCGCGGCGGGTCGCTGACCGTGTTTGCCCCCACCAATGCCGCCTTCGCGGCCATCCCCGGCGGGGCGCCCACCACGCCCGCCGGGCTGACGCCGGTGCTGCAGCTGCACGTGGTGGGGAGCCGGGCGCTCTCCACCCAGCTCACGGAAGGGCAGCAGCTCCCCACGCTGCTCACCGGGGTGAGCCTGACGGTGGGGCTGACCGGCGGGGTGCGGGTGACCGGCCCGACCAACAGCGCCGCGGTCACGGCGGCCGACATCGTGGCGAAGAACGGGGTGATCCACGTGGTCGACACGGTGCTGCTGCCCTGACGGGCCGGTTGGCAGGGGGGGCCGGCGGCGTCCCCCCTGCCGGTGCCCCGGGGGGCTAGAACAGCTTCCGCAGCTTGTCGTACCCCGCCTGCAGCTCCGCCAGCACTTCCTTCGCCGACTCGGCCATCGCCTCCGCCGTGTCCTCCGCGATGTCGCCGGCCTCGTCGGCCTTGGCCTTGAGCTGCTCCAGCCGGGCCTCCAGCTCGCCCCACTCCTCGCGGGCCTCCAGCCTGGCCAGGTTGGCCTGCACGATCAACTCGTCACGCATCCGGGCGAATTCCTGCACCCGGTCCTGCAGCTGCGCCTGCAGCTCGTCGCGAAAACCCATGGGCGGCTCCAGAGGAAGGGGACGGGGAGGAATGTAGCCCCCGGGGGGCGGGCAGTTGACATCGGCTGGTCCGGCCGCCAGATCTTTGTTCGCCCACCGAACAAAAGGCTGGCCACCGGGAGCACCCGGGGGGCAGCCGGACACTCCGCTCCCTCCCCGGAGTCCCTACATGCGCACCATCCGTCGTGTGCCGCGCCTGCTGGCGGCGGCCCTCCCGCTCCTGCTGGCCGCCTGCGGCCGCGACGGCTCGACCACCGAGCCCGCCGAGCAGCCGAGCACCGCCGACATCTTCACCGACGCGTTCGCCAAGAACGTCGACTTCCAGGCGTTTCAGGGCTCCAAGCTGGACGCCGTGAGCATCGACGCCACCACCAAGCAGGTGGGGACCTCGTCGCTCAAGATCATTGTTCCGGGCCCGAACGATGCCACCGGCGGCTACGCCGGCGGGGCCTTGGTGACCTCCATCGCCCGCGACCTCACCAAGTACAACGCCATCACCTTCTGGGCCAAGGCCAGCGTGGCCGCCAAGCTCAACGTGATCGGCACCGGCAACGACAACACCGGCACCTCCCAGTA
>JBILKP010000202.1:0-5072 GCA_044376625.1 Gemmatimonas sp.
GCGGGCGCAGGCGGCGCCGATGCCGGTGGCGGAGCCGGTGATGAGGGCGACGGGGCGGGGGGAGTCCATGGCGGGAGTGTACCGCCGGCGCGCTACGGCGTCGAGCCGCCGGGGGCGGGAGGGGCGGCTCCCCCTGCCGCGGGGCCCGCCGGCGTGGCCGCCTCCAGCGCCGTCCGCAGGATCCCCATCAGCGAGCCCTGGGCGGCGAAGTCCCAGCTGCCCCCGTAGCGGATGTCGGCCACCACCCACCGGTTGCCGCTGCGGGTCACCAGCACGCGGTCCTCCCAGCGGGCGGTGTCACCGGGGGAGGCATGCGTGAAGCGCACCGTCACCAGGTGGTCGGCGTAGTCGTCGGGGACCACGCCCTTGGGGTCGCGCAGCAGGGAGTCGAGCCCCACGGCAAAGCTGGTGGGGCCTTCGAACAGGCTGGTGAAGAGGGACCCGTCGGCAAAGGGGGGCTTCTCCCCCGGGAACGCGGTGGCGGCGGCGTCGCGCAGGGCGCGCGCCTGCCGGAGCCGTTCCATGAGGTCGGCCGACAGGTACGGGGCCAGCCGCTGCAGGTCGGCGTCGGTGGGGGCGCCGAACACCGGCGCCGAGTCGAGGGCGGCGAACAGCCCGCGCACCGGGGTGGTGGCGTCGGTCGTGGCCGGCGGCGGGCTGCAGGCGATGGCGCCCGCTGCCAGCAGGGCGGCGGCGCGGCGGAGGGGGGTGATGCGGCGGACCATCACAGGGCGGGAAAGGAAAGGCACCAGGGTGGCACGGGACCGTCCGTGTCTTCGCGGGTACGTGACGATAATATCGCAGGGGGTCCGACGACGGATCCCGGCAGGACGCCCGGCGGGTCGTCGCCCGGGGCGTGCCGTGTTCCACCACATGCGGGGGCCATGCAGGCTGCAGAGGCGGCGCCCACCGGGCGCACGATGCGCGAGGTGCTGGAGAGCCGCTTCTTCCACGAGGCGCCGCTCCTGCTGTGCCTGGCCGACCTGGAGGGGCGCTTCACCAGCGTGGGCGGGCCCTGGGAGCGCACGCTGGGGTGGTCCACGGCGGAGCTGCTGGCGGAGCCCTTCCTGGCGTTCGTGCACCCCGACGACCTGCCGGCCACGCTGTCGGAGGTGGAGCAGCTGTCGCGCGGCGAGCCCACGATCCGCTTCGTCAATCGCTACCGGCGCAAGGACGGCGGGTGGGTCACGCTGCAGTGGAACGCGCAGGCCCCGGTGGACGGGACGATCTTCGCGATCGCGCAGGACATCACGGCCACGCAGCAGCGCGACCAGGCGCTGGCGCGCCGCTCGGCGGTGCTGGAGGCGATGGCCGAGGTGCAGCGGGCGTTCATCGAGGAGGGGCTGACGCCGGCGGTGCTGCAGCGGATGCTGCGGCGGCTGCTGGCCGCGTCGGAGAGCGCGCTGGGGGTGGTGGCCACGCTGCAGCCGCGCGACGGGACCACGCCGGCGCTGGTGGTGCAGGGGTGGGCCACCACCGACCTGGCCGTGCGGTCGATGCCGCCCTTTTTGGAGCAGCTGGAGGCGCCGTATGGCGCGGCGGTGACGGCGCTGCAGGCGGTGCGCCTGGCGGCGCCGCCGGAGGGGACGCTGCCCACCGAGCTGCCGCTGCCGGTGCACAGCCTGATGGCGCTGCCGCTGGATGGCGCCACGCGCGGGATGGCCGGGGGGGTGCTGCTGCTGGCCAACCGGTCGGGGGGCTACGAGCCCGGCTGGGAGCCGTTGCTGGAGCCGCTGGCGAGCGCCCTGGGGGCGATGGTGCAGCTGCAGGAGCGGCGTGCGCAGGCCGCGGCCATGGAGGGGGAGCTGCAGCGGTGGGCGGACCTGTTCGCGGTGGTGTTCGACGCGGCCGCGCTCACGGTGATCACCACCGACGCGCAGGGGGCGATCCGCTACATGAACCCCCTGGCGTCGCAGCTGCTGGGGGCGTCGGCGCTGGAGCACGCCACCAACCTGGCCACCTTCCACGACCCCGCGGAGCTGGCGGCGGCGGCCGCCGCCATCCAGGAGCTGGACGGGCTCCCCCCCTTCGACCAGCTGGTGACACCGGCCCGCGCGGCGGGGGGGAGCGACCGGCGCGAGTGGACGTACGTGTCGCTGGCCGGGGTGCGCTATGCGATGCGCGTGACGATGAACGTGCTGCGCGACCGGCAGGGGCGCACCGCGGGGTGGGTGGCGGTGGGGACCGAGCTGAGCGAACTGCGGCAGGCGGAGGCGGACCGGTCGCGGGTGGCGGTGCTGGAGGCGGAGCTGTGGCTGCTGCGGCAGCGCATGGCGGAGACGGCGCGGATCAGCGAGGCGGCGGCGTACGTGGCGGCCAGCCGCACGGTGCGCGAGGCGCTGTCGGTGATCGGCGCGCTGCTCCCCACGGTGTACCAGGGGAGCGCGCCGCAGCTGCTGGTGCCGCGCTCGGCGGACCGGCCGCGCGGCGGCGACGCGGACGCGCTGCCGCCGGGGTGCGTGGGGATCGACCTGACCGGCTGCTGGGGGTACACGACGGGGCAGCCGTTCGTGAGCGTGACCGGCGGGGTGCGGTGCGCGCACCTGGCGGGCGTGGCCGGCGACTGGGGGTGCGCGCCGCTGAGCGACGGGGCGCGCGTGGTGGCGGTGCTGTCGGCGCCGCTGCCGGCGGTGCGCGCGGCGGGGGTGGCGCCCGAGGCGGGGGAGGCGGCGCGCGAGGGGACGGTGGCGGCGCTGCGCGAGGAGGCGCGGCAGTTCTCCGCCGTGCTGGCCAACCTGCAGCTGCGGCACACGCTGGAGGAGCAGGCGCTGCGCGACCCGCTCACGGGCGCCATCAACCGCCGGCAGCTGGAGCGCGAGCTGCGGGTGGCGATGCACCGCGTGGCGCGCGGCGGGGCGCCGTGCGCGCTCCTGATGCTGGACGTGGATCATTTCAAGCGCATCAACGACGTGCACGGGCACGAGACGGGGGATGCGGTGCTCACGGGGCTGGTGGCGCTGCTGCGGCAGCGGCTGCGCGCCACCGACGTGCTCGCCCGCGTGGGCGGGGAGGAGTTCATGGTGGTGCTGCGCGACGTGGACCGGGGGGTGGCGCTGCAGCTGGCGGAGACGCTGCGCGCGGCGGTGGAAGGGACGTGGCTGGTGGGGGGGACGCTCAAGTGCACCTGCTCCATCGGGGGGGTGCACGTGGATGCGGCCGGCGCGGCGCTGGGGGTGGAGCACCACTGGCGCCACGCGGACCAGGCGCTGTACGAGGCCAAGGGGACGGGGCGCAACCGGGTGTGCTTCTGGAGCGACCAGGTGCCGGCGGGGCACGCGGGGGCGGGGGCATGAGCGGCGCGGGGGAGCCGGAGGCGGTGGCGGCGGCGGGCCACACGCCAGCCCCGCAGGCACAGGCGCGCTGGGTGGGGGAGACGGCGGCGCTGGTGCTGGACCACGCCGAGGAGTGCCTGCTGGTGTGCGACGCCTCGCGGCGGATCGTGGCGGCCAACGCGGTGGCCGAGCGGGTGTTCCGGGCGCCGCCCCCGGGATTGGTGGGGCGGCTGGTGGACGAGCTGGTGCCGGCGGCGTTCCGCGCGGCGCATGCGGGGCACATGGCGGACTTCGGCGCGTCGGCGGTGCCTTCGCAGACCATGGGAGGCGGACGGCGCGCGGTGGCGGGGCAGCGGCTGGACGGCACCCCCTTCTCGGCGTTGGCGCGCATCTACCACCTGCCGGCGTCCGACCCGCCGCTGGTGGCGGTGAGCCTGGTGGACCTCTCCGACGAGGCGGCGCTGGCGCACGCCTTCGACGCGCGGCAGTCGGTGTCGGGCTCGCTCCTGCGCCGGTTGCCGGTGGGGATCGTGGTGCAGGCGGCCGACGGGCGGATCCTGCACGCCAACGAGGCGGCGCAGGAGATCCTGGGGCTGACGATGGACCAGATGCTGGGGCGCACCTCGATCGACCCGCGGTGGCGGAGCCTCCGGGGGGACGGCTCGACCTTTCCCGGCCCCGAGCACCCGGCGATGCGGGCGCTGCGCAGCGGGCAGGTGGAGCGCGACCTGATGGGGGTGCACAAGCCGGACGGCTCGCTCACGTGGATCGACGTGGAGGCGGCCCGGCTGGGGGACGCGCCGGGATCGCCGGTGTACGCGTCGTTCACCGACGTGACGCGCGCGCGCGAGGCGGAGGCGGGGCTCACGGCGGCGCTGGCGCGACAGGCGACGCTGGGGTCGCTCTCCTCGGAGGGGATGGTGACGCTGGGCCCCGACCTGGTGATCTCGGCGGTGTCGGGGAGCATGGGGCGCCTGCTGGGGCGCCCGGAGGCGCTGCTCCCCGGGGAGGCGTTCGTGGAGTGGGCGCTGGTGGAGGAGCGGCCGGCGGTGCGCAAGGCGCTGGAGGAGTTGCTGGCGTTCCGCGGGGCGCGGAGCACGTGGGCGATGTCGATCCGGATTGCCACGGGGCACGTGCGCCACTTCGAGTGCCGCGGGATCAACCTGCTGGCCGACCCCACGGTGGCGGCGGTGGTGGTGAGCCTGCGCGACCTGACCGATCAGCGGCGGGTGGAGGCGGCGCTGCAGCAGGCCAAGGCGCAGCTGGAGCAGCGGCTGGAGGAGCTGGGGCGGGAGCGGGCGGCCGACGTGGCGCTGGGGCAGCTGGCGGAGCTGGTGCAGCACTGCACGTCGGAGGCGCAGCTGCACGACGTGGTCTGGGGGAGCCTGCACCTGCTGCTGCCGGGGGTGGAGGCGACGCTGTACGTGCGCGGCGAGGAGGCGGTGGAGTTCTGGCAGCATCCGGTGCCGCGGGACGGGCGCGCCGACTTCCTGCCGACGGAGTCGTGCTGGGCGCTGCGGACGCAGCGCACGCACGTGCAGGGCCCCACGTCACCGCTGCGGTGCGAGCACCTGGGGACGGACGGGCCGGCGGCGTGCCTGCCGCTGTCGATGGGAGGACGGCTGTACGGGGTGATCGTGGCGACGCCGGGGACGTCGCCGCTGCCGGACGCGGCGGTGCTGGACCGGCTGGCGGGGCGGGTGGGGACGACGCTCCGGATGATGCGGACGTAGGAACTGCCTGAGGCTGCGCTGAGGGGCCCTGGGTGTGAGGAAGAGGTCCGAGCGATTCGGACCGAGG
>JBILKP010000050.1:0-15015 GCA_044376625.1 Gemmatimonas sp.
CCCCAACGCCGCGAGGGCGGACGCCGCGGCCAGCTGCATCCATCCCGCGCCCCAGCTGGTCCCCTGGGCCAGGTCGGCAGCCTCCGCCACCGTGCGGTCCAGCGCCTGCAGCTGGGCCAGCAGCAGGAGGGCCGGTGCCACCAGCAGCGCCAGCGCCCCCGCTCCCCGCAACCACCGCCCGGCCCGCGGCGGAGGCCACGGGGCGGACGTGCGGGTCATCCCCTCCAGGAAGGCCAGGGTGCCGTGCCCCACCGCGATGGTGACGCCGAGGTAGAGGAGGAGGGTGGCGACGAGGGGGAGCATGACGTGGGGGGGCGCAGCGGGGAGAAGCGGCGGGAACCGGTGCCATCCGCCGGGCTCCGGCGCGGGGGGCTAGCGGCGGCAAATTGACTCATCACCATGAGTATGATATACTCATGCAATGGGCACGCGTCTGCAAGTCATCCTGGACGACGACGAATTGGACGAGATCCGGCGGGTGGCGGCCGCGCAGCGCGTCACCGTGGCCGAGTGGGTGCGGCAGGCGCTCCGGCGCGCGCGCGCGGTGGAGCCAAGGCAGGTGGCCGAGCAGAAGCTGCGGGTGGTGCGGGAGTCGGCGCGATACGGTTATCCCACCGGCGAGATCGACGACCTGCTGGAGCAGACCGCGCGTGGCCGTGCGGAGGGGGACCGGTAGGGTGGCGGTGCTGTTCCTCGACGCGAACATCCCCATGTACCTGGTGGGGGCGCCGCATGCCAACCGGGAGCGCGCGGCGTGGGCGCTGGAGCGGGCCATTGCGGCTGGGGACCGGTTGGTGACCGATGCCGAAGTGCTTCAGGAAATCCTGCACCGGTTCACGGCTATCGGTCGCCCCGAGGCCATCGATCCGTGCCTGGATACGCTGCTGGGGGTGGTGGACGAGGTGTACCCCATCCAAGCGGACGATGTCCGTGCCGCGCGGACACTGCTGGCTTCCATTCCGGGGCTCTCCGCACGGGATGCCGTGCATGCCGCCGTGATGCGACGGCATGCCGTGCGCCGCGTGCTGAGCTTTGACCGCGGGTTTGACCGACTCGGCGACCTGGAGCGCCTCCCGTAAACGGCGCAGCGCGCGCCGTGGATGGTCAGGGCGCCCCGTGCACGTGGAAGGTGAAGGTGCCCTGCACCACGTGCCCGTCGCGCGACATCCCCTTCCACGTCACGGTGTAGGCACCGGCGGGGACCGGCTTGGCCAGCGTGGCCACCAGCGGCGCATCCTTGGCGGCGTCCCGGGTGAGGGGCGCCAAGGCCACCGCCGCGCCCCCTGCGCCCTTCACGGTGACCGTGGAGCCCTTGGGGTCCACCGGCTCGGAGAACCAGAGGCGGATCGCGTCGGGGGACGCGGTGAGCATGGCGTTGGCGGCCGGGGTGGAACGGAGCAGCCGCATGTGGGGGAGCGCCGCCAGCGGCGTGGCGGCGGTGAGCGGGAGCAGCAGGAGCGCGGCAGCCAGCAGGGCGCGGCGGGTAGGGGCGAGGGCGGGGATCACTTGGCAGTCCAGGGGTTGGCGTGGCGGGGATCGCGCAGGAAGCTGCTGTCGGTCAGGGCGCGCAGGAAGGCCACCAGGTCGCGGCGTTCCTGCGGAGTGAGGTGCATGGGCTTGATGAAGCTGCTCTTGAGGGGGCTGGCGGCCCCCACGCCCGCATGGGGGCCGGCGCGGATGGTGCGCCCCCCCGCGTTGTAGTGCGCCACCACCTCCTCGAGGGTGGCGATGCTGCCGTCGTGCATGTAGGGGGCAGTCACGGCGATGTTGCGCAGGCTGGGGGCGCGGAAGCGTCCCATGTCCTCCGGGTCGCCGCTGACGGCCTCCACCCCGGTGTTGGGTGCCGGATACCGCCCGGTCCCGTCCAGGTTGTAGAGCCCGGTGTTGTGGAATTCGGCCTCGCTGAAGCCTTTCCCCACGTAATTCACGGTGCCGGTGAGGTTGAAGCCGCCGTGGCAGTGGAAGCACTCGGTCTTCTCACCGAAGAACAGGGTGGCCCCGCGGCGGGCGGATGCGGAGATGGCCGTGCGCTCGCCGTGCTGGTAGCGGTCGTAGGGGCTGGCGCCGGAGATGAGCGTGCGCTGGAAGGCGCCCAGCGCCCGCGTGATGTTGGCCAGCGTCAGGGGGGTGGGCTCCCCGGGATACGCGTCGCGGAAGAGCGCCTGGTAGCGCGGCACCGCGGCCAGGCGCGTCAGGAGCGCCTGCTCCTGCCCACCGAGCCCCAGCTCCACCGGGTCGTCCCCGAACATGGGGACCAGCGCCTGCGCCTCCAGCGAGCGCATGAGGGGGTTGGCCCAGGTGAGCGCAGGCACATAGGCGGCGTTGGCCAGCGACATGCTCCCGCGCGGGTGCACCTCGCCGGTGGCCCCTACCGCCCGCCCCTTGCCGTCGGTGAACGCCAGCGCCTGCAGGTGGCAGCTGGCGCAGCTGAAGGTGCCGGTGCCCGACAGGCGCGGGTCGTAGAACAGGTGGCGCCCCAGGAGCACCTTGGCGTCGCTCATGGGGTTGTCGGCGGGAACCACCGGGGCGGGGAAGCCGCGCGGCAGGACCCAGCGCCACCCGGTGGGGGTGGGCTTGGCGTGAGCCCGCCAGTTGCCCAGCGCGGCGCCGGCCGCCGCCACCGTCACCACCACCCCGGCCGCCGCCGTGGCCAGGCGACGGCGCGGGGCGCTCCGCGGCGGGAGGGTCAGTGCCCGGTGGCGGCGCCGGCCGCCCCTCCCGGCACCACCCGGAAGAACGCCGGGGTGTCGGCGCCGGTGGTCGCGCGGTGGGGGAGGCGCAGGGAGGCGAACAGCGCACCGCAATCGGCGTCGTTGTCGGCGGCCATGCACCCGGCAGCGGTCTTGGGCTGGTTGGCGCGCACGTCAGCGCGGGCCAGAAGCGCGCCCAGGTCGGCCACCACGACGTCGCGAGCCGGGTTGAAGCCCGCGAGGGCCACCGTGGCCCGGTTGGGGTGGATGCAGCGGGTGGGGGACTGTGCCCCCGGGGCGGGGGTACATCCGGTGCTCCCGAGGTGGATCATCCACGGCGTGGCGGCGGAATCCCCCGCGGTGGCCCGGAGGTCCACGCGCAGGAACTTGTACCCGCCGGCCCACGACCAGAACAGGCGCGACAGCGACAGCGGCGGAGCCTGCTGCGCCAGCTCCCCGTGGTTGCGGCTGAAGGGCACCCCCAGGGTGAAGGCGACGCCGCGATAGTCGCCGGCCGGGGCCAGCACCGTCACGTGGTCACGCAGCTCGGGGGTCCCGTTGGCACAGCTGGCCTGGCCGTTCTCGAAGTCCAGCAGCGCCACATCGGCGTCCTGCCAGGGGGCCTCGGGGCGGAGCGCCGCGGCCACCGTGTCGCCGGCCGCCGTCACGAGGCGCACCCCGTGCACATAGAAGCGGAAGTCGCTGGCCGTGATGGCGGCGCGCGTGGTGCCCACGCCGGGGTAGCTGGTGCCGCAGGTGAAGGGGGTGTCGCCCACGGTGGCGGCAAAGCGCACCGTGATGGGCACGAGGGAATCGGTGGCCGCGGCGGCCATCCGGGGGGCGGCCGAGGCGGCCGCGGGGAACAGGAGGAGCGCGGCGGCGAGGGGCGCCGCTCGATGGGACGTGTGGAGACGAGACATGAGGCATTCCGCCAGGGGACCGGGAAGGGCGTGCCGCGCGCACGCCGGCCCGGCGCGCGCACGACACGCGAGGGCGGGGCCCGCGCCGGGTGTCTGGAGCACCTGGCGGCGGAACCCTGCCCCGCGAACACCACGGACCGCGCGGTGGCGCGGTCGGCCGGTCAGGTGGCGGGGGGCGCCGTGGCGAAGGGGAGCCGGTGCGGCGGCGCCGGGCGCGGGACGTCGCGCGCCCGGGGCGCATCGGGTGCAGCCACCGCCACCACCCGAAGCTCGACGAGCCCGGGGGCAACGGGGAGGGGGACCACCGGCGGCGCGCAGCAGCTGGCGGCGCAGTCGCAGGGATGGTCGGCGGGGGCGGGCGGGGGCGTGCCCTGCTCCTGCCCAGTGGGGGCGCCATGCCCTTCGTGCCCCGCATGATGGTCCACGGCCGACACCGCAGACGGTGCAACCACCGCACCGTGGCCGCCATGCCCCTCGTGGGTGCCCATGGGGCACGGGAGTGACAGGGGGGCGGCCAGCCACGCACCCGTCCAGAGGGCGGCGAGGATGCTCGCCCCTCTCTGTCGCAGCCAGCGGCGGCTGCCCATGCCGTGCGCACTTGCGCGCGCGCCGCGCGACGCCATGCTGGACCCTACGCCGGTCCGGACTGCCCTGTCAAGGGAGTCCGGCGTGCGGGACGCAGCGGCGACGGCTGCGGTAGCTCATGGCGTGAGCCCCCACGATCCCCAGGGCGCCAACCAGCACGGCCGCCAACTCCCACGGGGATCCCTCCGGAAGCCGCGGGCGCACCACCACCAATGCCAGCACGCCCAGCAGGAAGGGCACCAGCGGCCGGAGGCGACGGTGCGCCACCGCGCCGTGCCCCAGCACGATCCCCCCCACCACCATCGCCACGAGCAGCATGGCGCGCTCCACCCGCGGGTCGGCCATGCCGGCCAGCCCCACCGTGGTCAGCGTGGACACGAACAGCACCGTGGCCGCGCAGTGCACGGCGCACAGGCACGACAGCAGCATGCCGAGCAGGTCGTCCCAGGCCTCGGGCAGGGGGGAGCGCACGGGCGTCGGGGCGGGCATCACTCCCTCCCCACGGGGGACAGCGACCCCAGTCGGTGCAGCGACCACCCGCCCAACGCCGCCGTGATCCCCAGCAGCAGCAGCAGGGCCGGCCACGCCCGCGCCGCCGCCGCCGCCATCGGCTCCTCCCGGTACTGGTAGCGGGGGAGCGCCTCCAGGTCGGCGCGCGTGAAGGGGCGGTCGGCAAAGATCTGGCGGAAGAACGCCGCCTGCCACGCCTGATGATGCGCGTCCACCTGCTGCTCGTAGTGGCGGTGACGCGCCACGCCGCGCCCGGCGACATCGTGCAAGGCATCCAGCACGACCGCCGCGGGGCTGGCCAACCGCCAGCGGGCGGCCGCGCGTTCCTGCGCCTCACGCGCCGCCGCAAAGGCGGCGTACACCGGGGCCATCGCCTGCGCCGTCCGCTCCTGCAGCGCCACCGTGCGCCCCCAGCTGCTGGCCGCCGCCAGCGTCCCGGTGCGCAGCATCTCGGGGTGGTCGGCCAGGTACTGCGCCACCGCCTGCTCCCCCTCACGCGCCGCCGCATCCGTGGCCTCGCGCAGCGCCACCGTGAGCCCCACGCGCGACGGGGCGGGATGGGCCAGCGACACCCCGGCCGACACCAGCGCGGGGGTGACCACCACCACGGCCAGCCACGCCCCCAGCAGCAGCACCGCGTTGGTGGCAGCCCCGTGGCCGCGGACGTTCACCGCCAGCGCCGCCGCCGTCCATGCCGCGGTGTACGCCAGCACCAGCAGCAGCCACAGCAGCACGCCCGTCCAGGTGTCCGCACCGCCCAGCGAGCTCCCCTCCGCCCACAGCGTGCCCGCCACCAGCAGCAGCGTGAGTCCCACGGTGCCCCCCAGCACCACGCCAGCCCGCATCCCCACCTTGGCCAGCAGCAGCCGGCGCGCCGGGACCGGGGTGGCCAGCATCAGCGCCAGCGTCCCCTGCTCCCGTTCCCCCGCCACCACGTTGTACGTGAGCGCCAGGACGACCAGGGGCAGCAGGTACACCACCACGAAGGCGAGGTCGAAGCGACCGGCCAGCAGGTGGTGCGGATTCTCCACCTCATCGGTGATGAAGAACGACTCCTTGCTTCGGGTGGACACCTTGGCGTAGTAGGGAAGCAGGTCGCTGGCGCCCACCGCCAGCGCCCCCAGCGGTGCCGGAGGCAGCACCGCGTGTCTCACCGCCCCCGCGGCCCCCAGCGCCCCGGCGGGCGGGATGCGGACCGTCGTGTCCCCCCCTTCCCGTTGGCGGAGCAGCGAATCGAGCGACGCCAAGCGCCCGGCATCGTCCGCCGCCAGGCGACTGATGGCCTCCCGCTGGAAGCGGGCCCAGCGCCAGCCGTTCCACGCCCCGTACCCCATGAGCAGGCACAGCAACGCCCCCAGCAACCAGGGCACGCGCTCCCGCGCCAGCAGGCGCCACTCGTGGCGCGCCAGCATCCCCCACCCCGGGACGGGACCGGGCCCGCTCATGCGACGGCCGGGGCGGGGGTGCGCACGAGCAACAGCAGGGTCACCGCCAGCCAGCCGCCCAGCACGAGCAGGGCCGTGCGCTGGTGCGCCAGCAGCGCCGCCGGGGCGGGGATGGCGTACGTGAACGGCGGGTACTGCCGCCACACCTCCGGCGGCGCCTTCCAGTCCCACTCCCCGGTGCGGGTGTTGTCGCGCAGGTAGTCATTGCTCCACTTGATCAGCCCGCGCCGGTACGCCTCGGCCGCGGTGGCGAAGTGGCGATGCTGTTCCACGTCACTCGCGGCCAGCGCCATCGACAGCGACCGCACGGCCAGCAGCGGCGACAGCACCCCCACCTGTTGCACCAGGGTGTTCTGCGCGCGATAGCGGTCGTACAGGCGGCCGTAATGGTGGTCGAACACCGTGTTGGCGTGCTCCTCCGACGCCTGCATGCGGATGGCGTCGAAGTTCACGGGGAGCGCGGCCAGCGACAGCACGCCGTACTCGCGCAGCGCCTGCGCCTCCACCGCGCGGGCGCGCACGTCGGCGGGGTCGTGCCCGTCCACCCCGTTCGCCACATCGTGCGCCAGCGCCGCCTGGAACTGCTCGGCGGAGGGGGTGGGGTGCACCGCACGCGCCAGGTCCCCCGCGGCGCGCGGGAGCAGCAGCGTGGTCACCGCCCACCCGCCCAGCAGCACCAGCAGCGCCGAGCGCGCCGTGGCGGCACGCGCCGACACCACCAGTGCCAGGAGCAGCACCAGCGCGAAGTACCCCAGGTAGGTGGCAGCAAGGCCGCTCACGCGCCCCAGGTCCGCTCCGCCCGTGCTCGCGGCCAAGGTGGCCGCCCCCAGCACCGCGGCGGGTACCAGCACCAGCGCCAGGGCGGCGGCGATCCCCAGCGCCTTCCCCGCCAGGAGGGCGCGCATCGGCACCCCCAACGCCAGCAGCTGCCGCAGCGTCCCCCCCTCGCGCTCCCCTGCAAAAGCCGGGAAGGCCAGCAGGATGATCAGCAACGGCACCAGCTGCTGCAGGATCGCCGCGGCGCTCCAGGCGCCCATGCGCGCCACCGTGGGCTGGTCCATCGCCGGCCGCCGGCTGAACTCGTTCTGCCGGTGGGCCTCCAGGTAGGTAGTGACCCCGGTATACGGATCCACCCCGGCGTCGAACAGCCCCAGCGGGGGGACCGGCTTGAACACCCAGAGCCCGTAGTGCGCGGCGGAATGCGGGTTCTTGGCCCCCTGGTTCACCCAGAAGCCGCGCATCGCCTCCTGCGCGGCGGCGTGGTCGCGGCGCACCTCCTCCTGCCGGTGGCGCCCGGCCAGCAGCGCCACCCCGAGCAGCGCCAGGAGGAGGACGCTGGTCACGCGCACCCGGCCGTCACGCAGCAGCTCGGTGAACTCCTTGCGGGCAATGCGGAGCATCATCGGGGGGTCCTCAGGCCGTGATGTGGGCGAGGTACAGCTGCTCGAGGTCCGCGTGCCCCACGGCCTCCGTGTCCAGCTGGGCCACGAGGCGGCCCTGCTTCATGATCCCCACGCGCGTGCCCGACTCCTTGGCGCGGAACAGGTCGTGCGTGGCCATGAGGATCGCCGCGCCCCGCGCACGCAGGGTGGCCAGCAGCCCGGAAAACTCGTTGGAGGCGCGCGGGTCGAGCCCTGAGGTGGGCTCATCCAGCAGCAGCACGCGCGCCTGCCGCGCCATGGCCACCGCGATGCCCACCTTCTGCCGCATCCCCTTGGAGTATCCACCCACCCGCTGGCGGGCCTGGTCGGCGGACAATCCCACCTCCGCGAGGAGCTGCATCATCGCGTCACGCGACGGGGCAGCCCCGGTGCCCAGCGCCGTGAAGTACTCGAGATTCTCCACCCCGGTGAGGTTGCGGTACAGCATCACCGTCTCGGGGATGTAGGCCACCTGCCGCCGTCCCTCGGGATCTTCCGGCGTGATGGGGCGACCGCACACCAGCGCCACCCCGCTGGTGGGAGCGAGGAAGCCCAGGAAGAGGTTGATGGTGGTGGTCTTCCCTGCCCCGTTGGCACCCAGCAGGCAGTACAGCTCGCCGGCGTGCACCTCCAGGTCGAGGGCGTCGAGGGCGGTGACCTCGCCGTAGCGCCTGGTTAGGGCGCGGGCGATCAGCGGCGCCGGCTCGCGCGCGATCACGGCGGACGGCTCGACGGCGGGGGCGGCAGCGCGCTCGGAATCGGACATGGGTCGGATGGGCCGGTGGACTTGCAGGAGATTTTTAATGATATTGCGCTATCAGTATTTTGCAACTCCCGACCTACTGGGACCCCAGTTTCCACCGCCCATGCCTGCACGCGCTTCGCTGCCCGGGCTCCAGCCGCTCCTGCGAGCGGGGGCCATTGGGCTTCTCGCACTCGCCTGGTCCGTCCGCCCGGCCCCACTCAGCGCCCACCACCTGCGGGGGAGCCCAACCGCACCCCTGTCCGCCCCCGCGGACCGCGGGCAATCCGCCCCCGCCATCGACTGGGGCGTGCTCGCCGCGCTCAACCTCCGCACGGGCGAGCCCTCCGACTCCCTGCGGCAGCTGGACGGACGCCGCGTGCGCCTGGCGGGCTTCGTCGTTCCCCTCGAGGACTTCCAGGAGCGCGCCGCCGAGTTCCTCCTCGTCCCCTACTTCGGCGCCTGCGTGCACATGCCCCCGCCCCCCGCCAACCAGATGGTCTACGCGCGGGTGCGCACCGGGGTCGTGCCGCTGTCGCTCTTCGCCCCGGTGTGGCTGGAGGGGACGCTGCGCATCACCCGGGTCCAGAGCGTGTACGGCGCCGCCAGCTATCGCATGACCGTCGAATCCATCACCCCGTACCGCAAGGAGCGCGACTGATGGCGCCCGTGCCCCCCCGCCCCGCCCGTCTGCGGGTCCGGTCCTTCGGCACCCTGGCCGCCCTGCTCGCGACCACGCACGTCGCGGCCCCCTCGCTGGCGGCGCAGCACACCCACGGCGCCGCCACCCTCGACATCGGCATCAGCGGCCAGGAGGGCACGGCGCAGCTCCGCGCCACCGGGGAGGATCTCTGGGGGTTTGAACGGGCGCCCCGTACTGCGGCCGACCGCGCCGCCCGCAGCGCCGCGCTGGCGCGCCTTCGCGATGGCGGCGGCACGCTGCTCCGCCTGGCCCCCACCTTGGGGTGTGCGGTGGTGGCCGACAGCGTGCTCCCGGTGCGGACCACGCAGGGGCACGAGGAGGTCACCGCCCGCTACCGCATGCGCTGTCGGCGTCCGCTCGCCGGCTCCCCCATCGGCTTCGGCGTCACCGCCCTCTTCCCGCGCATCACCCGGGTCCGGGTGCAGCTGGTCTCCGACACCGCGCAAGTCGGGCGGGAGGTCGTGCGCGACCAGGGGCGCGTCGTGCCGGAGTGAGCCTGGCGTGACCGCGCCGCGTCAGCCGATCCCCGCCGCCATGCACCAGGCCGGGTCGGCCAGCACGCGTCACCCGGGCATGCAGTGCACCGCCCAGGCGCTGCATGGTGCGCGCCACCAGGACCAGGACATCGCCAGCGGGGGCGGGGAGGCAGAGGCGCGCGGCTAGGCCAGCGACGACGCTGGGGGTGACGGCGCCCTCCCCATTCAGGGCGCGCCCAGCGCCCCCACCACCGCCGCCAGCGCCTCCTCAGGCAGCCGGGCGCCGATGCACAGCGCCACGGGCTCGGCGCCGGCGTGCGGCGCCGAGGGGTCCAACGTGACCGTGCGGCGCCCCTCGGTGCGGTTCCACACCCACATGGTGTGGGGATCATCGGCAAAGCGCACCAGCCCCTTGGCGCGCACCACGCTGCGCGGCAGCTGCTGCACAAACGCGGTGAAGCGCGTGCGGTCCACCAGCGGCGGGAGCGCCAACGTGAGGGCGGCGAAGGGGTGCGCATGGCCACCCGCGTGCGCCGGCGCAGGCGCTACCGGCGCAGGCGTCGCGGGCGCCCCGACAACCGGGAGTGCCGTGCCCACGCGCCGCGGCGGCGCGTGCCCGTGGGCCGCCACCAGCCCCGCCAGCGTGCGGGCGAAGGCGTCCGGCGTGGTAACCTCGGCCTGCGGATTGGCGGCGCCCACCAGCTGCCGCACCTGCGCCCGGCGCGGCGCGCCACAGCGCGCCTCCCAGTTGAGCACCACATGCGTGGCGGTGCGCAGCTGCGCCGCCTCCAGTCCGTTGTGCCACCACCGCTTCTGCCACCGGGGCACGTCCACCACCGTCACCTGCAGCGGCGGCGTGCAGTGCGCCAGCTGCCGGTCCAGCGCCAGGTAGCCCAGCAGCTCGTCGGCCTCGGTGGCGCCGTTGGCCTCCACCAGCACCGCGCCGCGCGGGTCGTGCGGGATGGCGCGCAGCACGTCGAGCAGCTCGGTGAGGGTGGCGCAGCAGACGCAGTCCCCCTCCAGCGGCGTGACCAGCGCGTCCAGCGTGGCCAGGCGCGCGGCATCGATGCGCGCGTTGCGGAAATCGTTGAGCACCACGTGCGGGCGCACGCCGTGCGCGCCCAGCGCGGGGAGGAGCTGCGAGAGGAAGTGGGTCTTGCCGGCGCCCAGGAACCCCGCCAGCAGCACCAGCGGCATCATGCGGGTGACCGCCGCGTGGGCGCGGCCGCACACGCACGGCCGCGAGGGGGGGCGCTCACCCGTGGTGCGGCGTAAGCCGCAACTCGCCCACGAAGGCGCGCGGCCCGCGGCGCGCCACCGACCCCAGCACCAGCAGCGCGACGAGCACCAGCGCCCCCCAGGCCCACGGGCCGTGCCGCTCGGGGTCGGCCGCCCCCACGGCGGGGAACGCCAGCGTTGGCAGCAGCCGGTTGACCAGCACCCCCAGCACCACGCTGCACGCCGTCATGGCCACGGCAAACGCCGTGGCGAAGGGGCGCCCGTGCATGCGGGCCAGCACGCCGAAGGTGGCCACGTTGGTGGCGGGCCCCGTGATGAGGAGCGCCAGCCCGGCGCCCGGCGACACGCCGGCGGCCACGAGCACCGCCACCAGCGGCGTGGACGCCGAGGCGCAGATGTACAGCGGCACCCCGAGGGCGGCAAACACCAGCACGTCCACCACGGGGGGAAGGCGGGTGATCCAGCTGCCGTCCAGCAACGGGGCCAGCAGCGCCGCCACGGCGAGCCCCACCAGGATCCACGGCGCCGTGTGGTCCACCACCTCGCCCGCCCCGGTCTGCACCGCCAGGCGCCAGCGCGACACGGCCGGCGCCGCCGCCGGCGCCTGCGGCAACACGCGGCGCGGGGCGCTGGCCCCGAACCGCCGTGCCAGCAGCAGCGCCACCACCACCGCCACCACCACCGCGGCTCCCACACGCACCAGGGTGAACCCCGCCCCCAACAGCGGCAGCGACAGCAGCACGGCGTCGATCCCCAGCTCGGGGGTGGCCACCAGGAACGCCACCGCCGCCGCCGTGGGCACCCCCTGCTTGACCAGCCCCTGGTACAGCGGCACCACGCCGCAGGAGCAGACGGGGAGCGGCAACCCCAGCAGCATCCCCGCCCCGGCCTGCCGCAAGGCGCCGCCGCGCCGCAGCCACGAGAGCCCGGCCGCGGGGATGAAGGCGTAGGCGACGCCCGCCGCCACGAACGCCAGCAGCAGCGCCGGCGCGCTGTCGAGCGCGAGCGACAGGAAGGTGGCACTCACCCCCAGGGGCGACACCGGCTCGCGCTGCAGCAGGTGGAGCAGCAGCACGAGCAGTGCGCCCAGCACCCCGCCCACACCGTCGGGGCGCATGGCCACGCCAGCCACACGCCACGCCGGCGGCGCAGCGCCAGCATCGTGCGCGTGATCATGCGCGTGATCGTGCGAGTGCCCCTCCTCCGGCGCGTGCGCATCATGATGGTCGTGCGCCGGGTGCACGATCACGTGCAGCAGCGAGCCCCCCACCAGCGCCTCCAGCCACACCCCCACATCACCCGGCACCAGCGCCGCCACCGCGGGCTCCGCCGCGTACCCCGCCACCGTGGCCAGCGCCATGAGCCCCAGCACCCCCCAGCTCACCACGCGCGCCCGCGCGCGCAGCAGCCACCACGCCGTGAGACTCACCGGCAGCTGGTGCAGCACCACCCCCGCCCCCAGCATCCCGCCCGCGTCCCGCTGCTGCGCCAGCGCCGCGCCGTCCAGCAGCGCGTGCACCGCCACCCCCAGCAACGCCAGCAGCAGCACCGCCGCGTGCGTCTGCCGCACCCCCACATGAAACACCCGCTCGGCGGCGGTGGGGAGCAGGTACCCGGCGGCCAGCGCCAGCGCCACCAGCGGCGACCGGTGCTCGATGGCGTGCGGCCCCACCGCCAGCAGCACGATCCCGCCGATGCTCACCAGGATGAATCCGTCCAGGAACCGCTGCAGCGACGCCGACCGCCGCACCGGACCCGCCAGCAGGGGACCGGCGGCCAGGGCGCCAACGCTGGCGAGCAGCAACCCGTGGGGGATCATGATGTGGCGTCGCGCTGCGCGCGGAACTTCGGCATTACCGCAAGATCACCCCGCCCCCCGGGGCAATCAAGCGAGGCCATGCCGCCTGCGCCATTCACGCGTCGGGGACCGCCTCCACGGTCCACGCCGGAAACGGGTCGGCGAAGTGCTGCCAACTGGCGGCCCCGCACGCCATCTCCGCCGTGGTCAGGAGCGCGGCGTCGAGTCGTGCGGTGAGCCCGGCCTGATCCAGCCGCTGTCCGATGATGGCGATCTCCTGCCGGCGGTCGCCAAGCTCGGGGTGCCACAGCCCCTCCAGCTCGGCGCGGATCTCCTCGTCGGCCTCCCACGACGCCTCCGGCTGCGCCGCGTACCACACTCCGGCCGGCTGCACCTCCAGGTGCTCCCCCGCCTGCGACCAGGATACCATCAGCGCTGGGCGGGTGGCCACCCAGAAGAACCCCTTGGCACGCAACACCCCCGGCAGCCCCTCGGCCGCGCACGCCCACAGCCGCTCCGGATGGAACGGGCGGCGCGCGCGATACACGAAGCTGCCAATACCGTACTCCTCCGTCTCGGGGAGGTGCTCCCCCGCCAGCTCCTTCTGCCACCCCGGCGCGGCCTCGGCGCGCGCGAAGTCGAAGCGCCCCGTCCCCAACAGGGCCGCCAGCGGGACCACCCCGCGCGTGGCCACCAGCTGCCGGGCGTCGGGGTTGAGGTGGCGCAGGAGCGCCTGCAGTTCCCCCAGCTGGGCGGCCGTCACCCGGTCCGCCTTGTTGACCACCAGGACGTCGGCGAACTCCACCTGGTCCACCAGCAGGTCGGGGATCGTCCGCTCGTCCTCCTCCCCCAGCGCCAGCTGCCGCGCGCGCAGGTCGTCCAGCGTCCCGAGGTCACGCCGGAACCGCTCCGCATCCACCACCGTGACCATCGTATCCAGCCGCGCCAGCTGCGCCAGCGACGTCCCCGCCTCGGTCTCGAAGGAGAAGGTGGCGGCCACGGGGAGTGGCTCGCCGATCCCCGTGGACTCGACCAGCAGGTAGTCGAAGCGCCCCTCGGCGGCGAGCGCAGCCACCTCCTGCAGCAGGTCCTCGCGCAGGGTGCAGCAGATGCAGCCGTTGGTCATCTCCACCAGCCGCTCCTCGGTGCGGGAGAGCGCGGCGGTGCCGCCCCGCACGAGCTGCGCATCGATGTTGACCTCGCTCATGTCGTTGACGATGACCGCCACGCGGAGCCCCTCGCGGTTGGCGAGGAGGTGATTGAGCACGGTGGTCTTCCCCGCGCCCAGGAAGCCGGAGAGCACGGTCACGGGGAGTCGGCGGTCGGGGATCGCCGGGGAGGTCGCCCGGTCGGCGCTCATGGGACGCGGGGGGCCAGCCACGCGCGCCAGAGGGCCACCGCCCCCGTCGAGTCGGCGGCCACGAAGCGGGCGCGCTCGCGCACGTAGCGGGCGTAGGCCGGTGCCGCGGCGGTGCGCAGGCGGCGGTCGCCATCACCCTCGGGGGCGCCCTTGGGGACGGCATACACGAAGGCCGACAGCACGGCGGGCCCGTCGCGCGTCTCCGGGAACTTCCGCACCGTCTCGATGCGCCGGAAGTCGCGCGGCACCAGCTGCCCCGTCCGATCCCCCTCGATCCCGGCGCGCACGAAGAAGTCCACCGCGTCGTCGGGATAGCCGAAGAGGTACCCGTAGCCGCGCCAGCGGGGCGCGCGCTCGGCGTGCTCCACCGCCTCCACCAGGTCGCGCGGGTCGGCCGCGGGGGTGACGCCGAGGGCGGCGAAGAACGGGGCCTGCCGCTCCACGAGCGCGCGGAGCGACCGGCGATGATACAGCACCACCGCGCTGCTCCGCACGAGGGTGCTGTCGGCGCGTCGCTGCGGCGCGGCGAACAGCTGGACGAACGCGCCGATCTCGCCGCAGTGCAGCGCGGCGGTCACGCGGCGCAGCTGATCCAGTTGGGCCAGCGACACGGAGTCCGCGGTGGGCGCCACCCGGAGCTGCAGGTCGGCCACGTCGCTGGACAGCGGCTTGATCCCCCCCGCGAGGGTGTAGAGCGCCTCGCCGTCACCAAGCCGGAGCAGCAGGTGCTCGGCAACGCGCCGGTCGGCGGGGGCGAGCCCTTCCACCGGAAAGCAGGCCGACGCGGTGGACGCGGCGGGGAGCGCCGAGGGCGCGGGGGGCGTCGGCGGCCGGCATCCGAGGACCAGCAGGGCGAGGCACGCGGCGGCGCACCGGGTCACCCGCCGGCGACGGGGATGCGGGGCGCGCCGCGGCGCGGCGAGAGGCGACATGGGCATGGGTGGGAACGGAAAGAGGTCAGTGCTTCTCGAGGCGCAGCGTCAGGCGCTGCCAGGCGGAGGGCCACGCGCCCCCCGCGGCGGCGGCCGTGCGGGCCACCTGATCGATACCGAGCAGTACGCGCGTGCGGGGAGCACCCACCGATCCGCCCTCCCACCCCACCCCACCGCCCAGCTCCACGAGCGGC